>CAZAXI010000144.1:0-11838 GCA_964489045.1 uncultured Granulicella sp.
GCGCCGCCGGCCCGAACACCTCTTCCAGCAACTCCGGCGACTGGATGAAGTGCCGTGCGTTGACACCGAAGATCATCGGCTGGCCCGCGTAGGAACCGCGCGGTGCCTCGCCTCCCGCGGACAAGCTGCGAATCCGGACGTCGCTCGACCACTTCGCCGTCCCCTGGCAGTACGCGCGATGAATGCCCGAGTTCAGCATCGTCGTCGCCGTCTTCGCCACTACCGCCGATTGTGCGGCCACGCGGAACCGCTCAAAGTCCGCGCCCGCAATCCCAATCACAATGCCCGGCTTGGTGCAGAACTGCCCCGTCCCCAGCGTTACCGAATCAATCAGCCCCTGCGCAATCTTCTCCGCCCGCCCGGCCAGCGCCGCGGGCAGCAGGAACACCGGATTGATGCTGCTCATCTCCGCGTACACCGGAATCGGCACCTCGCGCGCCGCGGCCACTGCAACCAGCGCGCGGCCCACGCGCCGCGACCCGGTAAACCCAACCGCCTGGATAGCCGGATGCTTCACCAGTTCCTCGCCCACTGTGCTCCCACCTCCGACCAGCAGCGAAAATACGCCTTCCGGCAGGCCGCACTCCTGCACCGCCTTCTGCACCACGCGCCCCACCAACTCAGAAGTTCCCAGGTGCGACGAGTGCGACTTCGCCACCACCGGACATCCCGCCGCCAGCGCCGATGCGGTGTCGCCGCCCGCAACCGAGAACGCCAACGGAAAGTTGCTCGCGCTGAACACCGCAACCGGTCCCAGCGGAATCTTTTGTGAGCGCAGATCGGCGCGCGGCATCGGCTTGCGGTCGGGCATGGCGCGATCGATCGTCGCATTCAGCCACCTCCCCTCGCGCGCCAGCGATGCAAACAGCCGCAACTGCGCAACCGTGCGCGCCCGCTCGCCTTCCACGCGTCCGCGCGGCAGACCGGACTCGCCGATCACGCGCTCCACCAGCACGTCGCCCAGGTCCAGAATGCCCTGTGCAATCGTCTCCAGCAGGTGCGCCCTCGCTTCCAGGCCGGCCGCGCGATACGAATCGAACGCGGCCTCCGCCAACGAGCATGCCGCGTCCACATCCTGCTTCGAACCCTCGCCAAACCCCGGCTCCATCTCCGCGCCGGTCGCCGGATTCACCGCATGAATCACACCCCTGGTTCCGCGCACCGCGCGCGATCCGATCAGCATCTCGCCCGTCACCTGCACTCCCGTGCTCTTCAACTCCGCCACATCCATAACCCGATTCCTCCTCGCTACGAGACCAGGCAGGGCCGCTTTGGATCGAACCGCCATCCCGGCACCAGGTCCTGCATCGCCCTGGCATCGTCCCGTGCCCCTGATTCCATCGTATTGTAGAGCGCGTGCGCGTGCTCGATCTGCGCCATATCCACTTCAATGCCGAGCCCCGGCCTCGCCGGCACGTCAATCCTTCCGTTCGCAATCTGCAGCGGCTTTTTCGTCAGCCGCTGCCCATCCTGCCAGATCCAGTGCGTATCGATCGCCGTAATCCTGCCCGGCGCAGCAGCAGCCACGTGCGTAAACATCGCCAGCGAAATATCAAAGTGGTTGTTGGAGTGAGACCCCCACGTCAGTCCCCACTCACGGCACATCTGGGCCACGCGCACCGAACCCTGCATCGTCCAGAAATGCGGATCGGCCAGCGGGATATCGATCGCATTCAATTGCACCGCATGCTTCAACTCGCGCCAGTCGGTCGCCACCATGTTGGTCGCGGTCGGCAGCCCCGTCGCCCGGCGAAACTCCGCCATAATCTCGCGCCCTGAGAATCCCTTTTCCGCGCCGCACGGATCCTCCGCATACGCCAACACATCCCGCTTGCCGCTGCACAGCCGGACCGCTTCCTCGAGCGACCACGCTCCATTCGGGTCCAGCGTAATGCGCGCCTCGGGAAACCGCTCAGCGAGGGCCGTCACCGTCTCCATCTCGCACGCGCCGGCCAACGCGCCGCCTTTCAGCTTGAAGTCCCGAAAGCCATAGCGCGCGTGCGCTGCCTCGGCGAGCCGCACCACGGCGTCTGTCGTCAGCGCCTCCTCATCGCGCAACCGCAGCCACTCATCGCCTGCATCCCCGTTGCAGCGATACGGCAGGCCCGTCTTTCGTCGATCCCCAACGAAGAAAAGGTATCCCAGCACATCGACACTCGACCGCAGCTGGCCTTCGCCCAGCAACGCCGCCACCGGCAACTGGACAAATTGCCCCAGCAGGTCCAGCATCGCCGACTCGATCGCAGTCACTGCATGCACCGTAGTCCGCAGATCGAAGGTCTGCGCGCCGCGCCCGTCGCGATCGAAGTCCGCAAACTGTGTGCGCACCGCGTTCAGAACCGCGTTGTAGCCTGCCAGCGGCCTGCCCACTACCAGCGCCTTCGACTCTTCCAGCACACGGCGAATCTTCTCCCCACCCGGTACTTCACCCGCGCCTGTGTGCCCCGCATCGTCCGTCAGCAGAACCACATTGCGCGTGAAGAAAGGCCCATGTGCGCCACTGAGGTTCAGCAGCATCGAGTCGTGCCCGGCCACGGGAATCACCCGCATGCCCGTCACCACCGGAGTATCTTCGCGCGCCCGAATGTCCGGCATCGAACCACCCTCTCGCAACAGACGATTCTACGCGCGCTGCATCACGGCACTGAAATCCAGCCGCTTGATTTCGCCCACAATCACCACGTAGCTGAAGATCGCCACCAGTGCCGTGACGCCCACAAACACCAGCGCATTATTGAAGGAACCCGTTCTATTACTCACAAGGAATCCAATCGCTATCGGCGTCGTGATCGTCGAGAGATTGCCAAACAAATTGAATACGCCGCCATTCACGCCCACCAGTTCCTTCGGCGATGTATCCGCAATCACCGTCCAACCCAGCGCGCCAAATCCTTTACCGAAAAACGCCAGCGACATCAGCACCATCACCAACGTCTGCACATTGGTGTAGTTGCATGCAATCATCGTCACCGACAGCAGCATCCCCGCAATAATCGGGGCCTTGCGCGCAAACGTCAGCGAGTGCCCCCTGCGCAGCAACCAGTCGGAGCAAACGCCGCCAAGAATACCGCCGGTAAAGCCACTCAGAGCCGGCAGCGCAGCCGCAAACCCCGCCTGCAGGATGCTCATGTGCCTCGCCTTCACCAGGTACGTCGGGAACCAGGTGAGGAAGAACGTAGTCAGCGTGTTGATGCAGAACTGGCCGATGTAAATCCCCACCAGCATACGTTGCCTCAGCAACTGGCAGAACATCGCCCAGGTCAGCGGATTGCGCCGCGCACCGGTCTTCTGATCAAGATGTACCAGGCCGCCGCCGGCCTCAATGCAATCGATCTCCGGCCGCGAGATCATCGGGTGCTCCGTTACATTGAACACCAACTTCCACCAGGCAAACGCAAGCAACAGCCCGAACCCTCCCATAAAGTAAAAACAACTGTGCCATCCATAATGGGTCGTAATCCATCCAAATAACGGCCCAAACGCCGCCAGGGAAAAATACTGCGACGAATTGAAGATCGCCGAGGCTCGACCTCGCTCTGCCGTCGGGAACCACGCGGCGACAATGCGAGCATTGCCCGGGAACACCGGAGACTGCGCCAGACCTGCAACCAGCCGCAATCCGAAGATGATGCTGAAGGCGATCGCGGCAGGTGCGTAGCCCGCAAGTCCGACCAGCAAAGCGCAGATCGACCAGACCACAATGCTGATGCCATATACGCGCTTGGAGCCGAACCGGTCCAGTAGCCCTCCGGACGGCAACTGGCCGGCGACATACGCCCATCCGGCGCCCGAAAGCAGCCACCCCATCTTTACCGGATCAAGCGAGAGCGCCTTCTGCATGGCCACGCCGGCCACGGCCAGCGCAGCGCGATCGCCGTAGCTGAAGCAGCTTGCAACGAACAGCATCGTGACGATCAGATAGCGGATGTGCGTCTGTCTCTCATCCAGCATCACCCCACCCGGCCTGATCACGAGCGTCCCGCAATCAGCTTCTTCAGCGCGTCCAACTCTCCCGCGTCCAGGTCCGTAAGCGGCGACCGCACCGGCCCCGCAGGCCGCCCGACCGCGCGCATTCCAGCCTTCACAATCGAAACCGCATAGCCCTTGTGCCGGTTGCGGATATCGATGTACGGCAGCACAAAATCACGCAGTTCCTTGAAAACGAAGCCATGATCGCGCCGGCGCACCGCCGCGTAAAAGTTCTGCGCAAATTCCGGAAGGAAATTGAATATCGCCGACGAATAAGTGGTCACGCCCATCTCCAGATACGGCAGCGCAAACGTCTCCGCCGTGGGCAGTCCGCCGATGTACGTCAGCCGCTCGCCCATGCGCGCGTAGATGCGTGTCATCAGCTCGATGTCGCCGTATCCATCCTTGAAGCCCACCAGGTTCGGGCAGCGCTCGCAGATTCGCTCCAGCCACACCTCATTCAGAATCGCGTTGTCGCGGTTGTAGAAGATCACTCCCAGCTTGGTCGACGCGCACACTGCCTCCACGTGCGCCGCCAGCCCTGCCGGGTCGGCGTTAATCAGATATGGGGGAAACAACAGAAGCCCATCCGCTCCGGCAGCCTCGCCCGCCCGCGCGAACTGCTTCGCCATCGCCGTGCCGTATCCGCACCCGGCCACCACCGGCACACGCTGGTTCGTCTGCTGCACCGCGGCCGCAACCACCGCCGAGAACTCCTCAAGGGTGAGCGAAAAGTACTCGCCCGTGCCTCCCGCCGCAAACAAGCCAGCCGGCTTATGCTCCAGCAGCCAGTCGATATGACCGCGATACGAGCGCTCATCGAAAGCGAGCTCGTTCGTGAAATGCGTAACCGGGAACGAGAGCAGGCCCGCTCCTATCTTCTTGGCAAACTCTTCCGGGGACATCCGGGTCATGGGGTTCCTTCAATCGAGATCGCGCGATCCTATGCGCACTATAAAGAACCAACCGAACCGGACACAAGCAACCCCGGTGCCCCAGAGAATTCGACCGTTTCCCCCACGCCAGGGCTAACTCGCGAATCATGTTTCGAGACCACGCCGCCGGGTGTATCCTTGCGGGTTCTAAAGGATCGTCGGGGAAGCGCGGACGAAGGGTTGCGCCCATCGAGTGCATGCCGTTTCGCGTCGGCAACCTCGACGCGAACGGAGCAGATGTGAAGCGCGTTAGAAAGTCTTTCTTGCTGATGGCCATGCTGGCGGCGATGGCCACTGCCTTCCTCGGTGACCAGGCGTCGGACTACGTCGCTCGCGGCAATGCGGCGCTGGCCAAAGGCGACGCTAACGAAGCCATTGCGGACTTCATCAACGCCATCGCCGTCATCAGCGCGGACCCGCAGCAAGCGGCCTCCAATCCAAACTTCGCGGTTGCCTACGCAAATCGCGGCGCCGCGAATCTGGCCATCGGCAATATGGACGGCGCGATCGCGGATAGCACCCAAGCCATCGAGCTCAACCCCTCGCTGCCGAATGCCTACTATGTTCGCGCCATTGCGAAGCAGGCGGAAGGCGATCCGGACGCCGCCATCGCGGACTGCAGCAAAGCCATCGAGTTGAATGCGGCCTTTGCCAATGCCTACGTCTTTCGCGGAAATGCGGAACAGGCAATCGGCGAAACCGACCGCGCCATCGCCGACTTCACCAAGGCGGTTCAACTCCAACCGAACCTCGCGGAGGCGTATATCGATCGCGGCGATGCCAGGCGTTACCGGGGAGATGTCGATGACGCCATCGCGGACTTCACCAGGGCCATTCGGTTCAGCCCATATCTCGCAAAGGCCTACCTCGATCGTGGCGCTGCAAGGCACGCCAAGGGCGACCTGGCCGGCGCGATCGCCGACTACAACAAGTCGATCCAGCTCAACCCCCGGGACCCGATTGCCTATGCCGATCGTAGCGCTGCGAAGCGCGCTAAAGGCGATTTGGACGGCGCGGTCGCCGACTCCCTTTCGGCAGCCAAACTCAGGGCCGGGCAATCCCCATAACCGTACTGCACGGGATTCCCCAATCCCAGATGCCGCTACTGGCCTGCCAGTTGGTAGTGGCCCTCGCGTTCGAGCGTCACGATAGCCCGCGCGCCATTCTCCGCAGCCGTCGCATTCGCCGCTGCGCCGTTGACCGTGACCCGCGCCCCCGGCGAACTCACCGGCACCGACACTCGCGCCACCACTCCCTCCGGCACGTCGACCGCAATCGCCATGGCGCTGCCGCTCTTGCGCGCATCCACCTTCAGCAACCCACGTGGCGTCGGTTCGGCGCCTCTCGCCCAATCCAGGTCGACCAGGTCCGGCCGTATGTCCACTGTGCTGAAGCCCGCGCCCGTGGGCTGGATGCCCAGCACCTGCTCCATCATCCACGCCGTCGGCCCGGACGACCAGCCATGCGCCAGGCTCACGAAATAGCCCGAGCGGTTGTCCGACTGCAGCGACGAATGAAAGTCCTCGCGATACCAACTCGGGTCATACGCCTCCCAGAAACTCGTCGCGCCTTCACTCACCATGCCGCCCCAATACTGCCTAATCCACTTCAGCGCCTGCTCGCGGTGCCCCATCTCGGCCATCGCCCGGATCACGTAGTAGTTGTAATACGGCGAAATAATCAGACTGTTGGTCGGCCCAGTTCCCACCTGCGAGAGCACAGCCTTCCAGATCGCGTCGTACTGTCCCGGCTGCGCCGCACCGCCGATCACCGCAGCCGCATTGGTCTGCCAGCGCGGCCCGAACGCCCCGGTGTTCGCGTCCAGAAGATATTTCTGCGCGCCCGCTTCGATCTCCGCGGCCCGCGTCTCGTACTTCGCCGCGTTCGCCGTATCGCCCAGTTCGCGCAGCATCCACGCCGCCTCACGGTACGCACGATAGAACTCGAGCGACGTCGCCCGCCGAGTCTCCGGCGTGTCTCCGTTCAGGTCCGGCGACCAATCGACGTACAGCCACACGTTGCTCTTGTTCGCATAGACGTTGCGCGCGTCGAACTCCTTGTCCACATACTCCAGCAACTGCACCATCCGCGCATGCTCACGCTCCAGGAACTCCTTGTCTCCCGTGTGCCGGTAGTAATCCGCAACCCCGGTAAACCAGAACGACGAGTAGCCCGGAATCCCATTCACATGCTGGTCCACCGGCGCCGGCCCGATCAGCCGGTCCAGCGTATCCTCCATCAGCGGCTGCTCGCCGAACACATCTTCGATCACGCGACCACTCACGTCCGTGTCGCCCATCCAGCGTCCGCGGTCGCGTTTGCTCGCGTCCCAAACTCCATCCTGCATGCACAGGTGCGCCGTGTACGCGCCCATCTCCCAGATGCGGTTCAGCAGCGGGTCCGACGACTCGAACGACCCCGCATACTTCACCGGGTAGTAGATATCGTCCACGCGAATCGCCTTGAAGCGCACCTCGGGCCCGCCGTCGACAAATCGAATCTTCGCGTACCGGAACGCCGACTTCGGTCCGTGTCCCGTGCCGTGCGCAGCGATCGTCAGTTGATTCACGCCGAGATACGGCGCCTTCATCGCCTCCGACTCCGACTCGCCCATCTGCACCGTCACCGTCACCGGCGTATCGGAATCCGAAACCAGCTCAACTCTTCC
This sequence comes from uncultured Granulicella sp., assembly GCA_964489045.1. Classification (GTDB taxonomy): domain Bacteria; phylum Acidobacteriota; class Terriglobia; order Terriglobales; family Acidobacteriaceae; genus Edaphobacter. The sequence continues at coordinate 7,573 of CAZAXI010000144.1, forward strand.
CGTCAGTTCGCGTCCGAAGTCCAGCACCACGCTGGGCGCTTCCTCATCCGTCAGCCGCACCGCCGGCATCCGCACGCTGAACTCGCCCGCGCCGCCGGTCAGACCGGCAAGATTCTCCAGGCTGCCACGCCCTGCGTAGTGCGCCAGAATTCCGCTCGCTGAAATCGGGGTATGCGCCAGGTAGCCCGAAATGCCGTCGTAGCCCGGCCAGTCGTACAACCCCGCATCCGCATTCCACTGGAACATATCGATGGAGCTCTCGATCGCTCCAATGCTCTCGACCGGCTTCCACTTCGAGTCATCGAACTCCGCCCGCTCCCAGCCCTCCGCGGCCCCAGTCGTGCTCTTCCAATTCTTGTCGCTGATTAACGGCTGCCAGCCTCGCCCGTCCGCCACCAAAAGCTTTACCACCAGCACCTGCCCAAACGTCTGCTGCCGCACCAGTGCGCTGTTCGCAAACCCCGTCACCCCACGCCCGCGCACCGCCTCAATCGCAATCGTATTCGCGCCCGTCTCCAAGTATTTCGCCACGCTAACCGCAAACACGTGCATACCCAGCGGCGAAGTCACATCGCTCTCCACGTGCTCCGTCAACATGCCGTTTAGCCACACGTCGATGCTGCGTGGCCCAGCGATGTAGAGCGTAGCCTCGCGCGGTATCGCTGGAATATCAAATCTTCTGCGGAAATAGTGCGGCTCAATCCGCTCGTCCGCCTTGGGCCGCGTGTACAGCACTTTGTCGTTCGTGTTCGCATCGTTCGCCGTCCAGATGTACTCCTCCGCCGGCGGCGTGTGCAGGCTGCTTTCCAGCGCTAGCCGCGCGATATCCCGCGTCGGATCCAGCGGCTCAACCTTGCTCGGCGTCAGTTCCTGCGTCAGCGGCAAATCCTGCGCATACACGGCGCCAGCTCCCAGCATAGCCACCAGCGCAAGCCGTAAACTCAATTCCGCAACTTTCATCTGCCTCACCGCCATCCATGGTTCTGAAAACGTCCTACGTTTTATCCAAACTCGTCCGCCAATGGCAAATGCCGTTCTCGCGCCTATCTCACCCACCGTTCACTCCTCCTCGCGAAAGTGATACAGGCCCGCGGTCGCGCGATACTCCACCACTTCACCGTCGCGCCGCGTCTCCGTCAACTGCGGCCCACGCCCTTTCGACAACGCATTCTCCGGCGCACTCGGCGTCATCTTCAGGGGCAGAATCAGCGTGGCCGTAGCTCCCGGAGGAATCGCTACGTCAATCGAGGTGGCCCCGTCCTCCTGCTTCCAGTCACTCTCAATCTGCCCCAGCACCGACTTGTAGCCGCACTTGACCCATGTCACTCCGTCTACCATCGCCGGCCGGATCGTAATCCGCTCATCCTTGCTCCGCGACATATCAAAGTCGATTCCGCCCAGCGCGCGATAGAACCACTCCTCCGCGCCGCCCAGCATAAAGTGATCCTGGCTGCCATGCTTCGCATCCCACGATTCCGTCAGCGAAGTCGCGCCCGCCGCCAGTTGCGAGCCATAACTTGGCGGGTCCTTGCGCAGCAGCATCGCCAGCACCAGATCGTTTTCGCCGCTCTCCATCAGCGCGCGCAGCAGGTACGGGTAGCCCACCTCGCCCGTCGTGATGTGGTCGTCACGCGCGTGAATGTCCGCCACGATATGCGCCAGCACCGCGGCCTTGCGCTCCTCCGGCACAACCCCCAACGCCAGCGGCATCGCATTTGCGGTCTGGCTGCCGGTGTCATAGGAACCCTTGTCCACATTCCAGAACCTTTTGTTGAACGCGTCAGCCTCTCGCTGCGCCAACAGTTTGTACGCCGCCATATCGTCCACATGCCCCAGCAGCGCCGCGATCCTGCTCATTGCCACCGCGTCCTCATACAGCATCAGCGTGCCCGTGACGCCAAGCGACGTATCCTGCGACACGCCCGGCGGCTTCGGCCCAATGTCGAACCAGTCCCCCAACCCATACCCCACAATTCCATCAACAGCCCTGCCCTCCAGGTACTTCACATACGCCTGCATCACCGGATAGCTCCGCTCCAGCGCGCTCGCCTCCCCATAGAACCGGTACGCCGCCCACGGTCCCAACACGCTCGCCGATCCCCACTCCGGCGAATCGTCAAAAACTGCATCCTTCGGCGTCGTCCCGAACACCACATACTGCGGCGCAGTCGTTGGCACCAGGCCATCCGCATGTTGTGCGTCTCCGATATTCTTCTCGGTCGCCGCATACAACCCGCGCAGATCATTGTTGAACATCAGCCCCGCGGCGACGAGGTGCGTCTCCTCCAGCCAGCCCAGCTTCTCCCGGTGCGGGCAATCCGTGAACAGGCTCACCTCGTTGTTGTGCATCGCATTCACAATCAGCGAGTGGATCGCGTTCAGCATCGCACTCGAACTTTCAAAGCTCCCCGTTACCGGTGACGCCGAATGCCACTCCACGCCAGAGATCGAAACGATTTTTCCCGTCGGGAGCAGATGCTCCCGCGCAATCACGTCTCCCTTATCGTCGAATTCCGCCGGCCCTTGGTCCACGCTTATCGGGGCGACCCACTCTGCCTGCAAATACCGGAATCCGTAATACCCAAACTGCGGCTCCCAATCCTCACCATCCGGCGCGCCGCGCAGCGTATAGCTCCACCACATCCCCCCGCGGGTCCCCCCGGAACTGCGTTGCGACACCGACCCATCCGGGTCCAGCAGCTCGCCCGGCGTCAGCTTCAGCACCGCCCCAGCCGGCCCTTTCACGCGAACCGAAGCAATCCCCGCAAAGTTCTGACCGAGGTCATACACCGTTTTGCCCGGCCCCAGTTCGGTCACCTTCACCGGCATGTGGCTCGCCCACTCCTTCACCTCCGGCGCAATCGCCGCAGTCAGCGTGCCGCCCGGGCCGGTCGTCTCCTGCGCTGCTGCCCACGCTGTGTCGTCGAATCCCGGCAGGTCCCAGCCGCGTTGCTCCATCCGCGCGTCGAAGTCCTCGCCGCCGTAGGTCGAACTGAACGTCACCGGCCCCTTCGTAACCTTCCACTCCGCGTCCGTCGCGATCGTCTCCGTCTTCCCGTCCGCGTAGGTCAGCCGCAGCTCCGCAATCAGCTTCGGCGGCCCAAAGCTACCTTCAAATTTCGTGAACCGGCCTTGAGTCCGCTGAACGTTATACATTCCATTGCCCAGCATCACTCCCAGCACATCGTGCCCGGGTGCCAGCATCTTCGTCGTGTCGTAGCTCTCATAGGTAACTGTTTTCTTGTAGTCCGTCCACGCCTGGTGCAGTCCCTGCGGAGTCACCGGTTGCGCGCTGCCGCCCCTCCCAATCCTGACCGCATACTGCCCCAACCCCGCAATCCGCAGTGTGGCCTTCGCCACCTTCCCCCGCACCGTGAACTCCCTGCGAAACAACGGCATCGGTCTGCTTCCATCCAGTTCCGCGCCATCCCGCTCGGTGCTCCACGGAGCCATAATCCACCGCGCCGCCCAGCCGGTGTCCGTGTGCGGCGTCTGCGTGTTCCCGGCGCCGGCCCCCAACGCCACCAGTCCCGCCAGGATCATCGCCTTCATCTTGTTACGCGTCTTATTCATGCGTCGCATGCGCCCTCAAACTTCCGCCTACCAAACTACCTCATCGCCTCGATCTTGGTAGAATCGAAGAGACCAAGAAGGCGCATCTAACGCGGATAAAGGAGCTTCCATGGCAACTCTTCTCGATCAGCTTCGCAGCATGACTACCGTCGTGTCGGACACCGGCGATATCAACGCCATTGTGCAGTTCAAGCCGACTGATTCGACCACCAATCCGTCACTCATCGCGGCTGCGGCACAGATGCCCGCCTATGCTCCCATCGTCGACGGTGTCCTGATGGAAGCCCGCGAGCAGGCCGGCCCCACCGCCTCCGACAAACAGGTCGCCGCACTCGCCTTCAAGTCCCTCGCCGTGGCCTTCGGGCGCAAGATCCTCGAGATTGTTCCCGGCCGCGTCTCCACTGAGGTCGACGCGCGCCTCTCCTACGACACCGAAAAGACCATGGAACAGGCGCGCGACATCATCCAGCAGTACGATCAGGCCGGCATCGGCCGCGAGCGCATCCTCATCAAAATCGCCTCCACCTGGGAGGGCATCAAGGCTGCCGAAGCGCTGGAGAAGGAAGGCATCCACTGCAACCTCACTCTTCTCTTCGGCCTCCACCAGGCCATCGCATGCGCCGAGGCGAAGGTGACCTTGATCTCGCCCTTCGTCGGCCGCATTCTCGACTGGTACAAGAAGGACACCGGCAA
>CAZAXI010000145.1:0-11821 GCA_964489045.1 uncultured Granulicella sp.
ACGCAGTCGAGGTTGGGGCACGGATCGCCGGCCCAGGTGTGGCCGAGCATGGTGGTGTAGACGCGTCCATAGCCGTAGTCGCGCACCCAGTCCATGGGCTCGTTCTGGTTGGTAACGGGCGAGTGGGCATAAGTGAGGATGGTGAGGCCTTCGGCGGGGCCGTGCTGGCCGTGGGTGAGCTGTTCGAACGGATGTATCCAGACGGGCGGCATGCCCTGCGTGATGGGGTGGTGGGTGTCGCGGACGTCAATCTGAAAGTCGAGATTCGCGGGATGGCCGGGACCGTGGCCGGTGCCCTGCGGGATGTAGATGACGCTGCCGTCGTCGGCGATGGCGATTCCAGTGCCAAAGGCGGCGGGGCGCCAGCCGAGGCCGATCATCTGGTTGTAGGCGGGCCAGGGGGTAAAGGCGTTGTTGGCGGCGTGGTAGGAGACGAGACCTCCGCCGGCGACCACGTAGGATTCGAGGGACGCTTCGACGGGTGCGGGCCACTGGATACCTTTTAGTGAGTCGCCGCCGTTGAAGTTATTGATGACGACCTGGTAGTTGGCGAAGACGGGTCGCCAGGCGTCCCAGGCGGAGGGTGGGGCTTCGCGCGGAGGCGTGGTGGAGACGTCGACAGTGAAAAGGCCGGAGCGAGTTAGGATTTCGGTGATGCCGTGGGTTGCGGTCTTCCAGTCATGGTTGTTAATTCCGTCAACGATGAGGACGCGGATCTTTGGCGGCCGCGCGGGGAGTGCAAGGGAGCGAGCGGCGCGTGTGGCAGCGAGCGCGGCAAGAGACCGGACGGCAAACTGACGGCGGGATATGGGCGGAGTAGTCATGAATTGGAATTTCTTTGTGTGTCCTGATTCGCCCAAATTATACGGCCTTGGACCCACCGAGTTTCCCGAAGACTCTTGCACCCAAGCCGAACATGAAGGAACTTGAGGAACCAGCACCTGAGATCTGTCATGACCTGACCGGCTATTCGGCCTATGGTAGAAACGTGCAAGAGGGATTCATCAACGACGCGTCAAGGACCTCACTCAAACTTGACCACTACCCAAGCTGTACTGAAAAGCGCATTCTCATATCGGTTATCAGGTCGGCGCATTGAACAATCGAGAAATTCAATCTGACGCAATCCGCACGGCCTTGGTAACCGGTGCTTCTCGCGGCCTCGGAGCAGCCATCGCAGCTGCACTGGCCGCGAGCGGAGCCAGAGTCGCTGTCAATTACCTGCAGAACCGAACGGCTGCCGAACATGTTTGTGACTCGATTCGCCAAGCGGGGGGCGTCTCTGAACCGTTTCAGGCAGACGTTCGCAATGATGATGAAGTTGATCGTCTCGTAGATGACGTAACCAGAAGGCTCGGGCCAGTCGACATTCTGGTTCCGAACGCAACCGGCCCACAGCCATTTCTGCCCATCGAGGAGCAGACGTGGGCGGACTATCTTGATCAGCTTGAATTCTTCGTCAAATCGCCCCTGCTGCTTCTCAAGAGGGTTCTGCCCAGCATGAGGCACCGCAAATTCGGGCGGATCATCCATATCGGAAGCGAGGTTGTTGAACTTGGCAATCCGCGCTTCGCGAACTATGTCGCCGCGAAGGCGGCTCAACTTGGCTTGACTCGTTCGTGGGCGCTGGAACTCGCTGAGTCCGGCATCACGGTGAATCTCGTGGCTCCCGGATGGATCCCAACAGAGCGGCATCACGACGCAACTTCCGCTGAAATCGAAGCCTACACTGCAAATGTCCCTATGAAACGTATGGGAACACCCGCGGACGTTGCCAGTATGGTTGTCTTTCTCGCCAGCCCCGCGGCAAGCTTCATCACTGGGCAGAAGTTTTCAGTGAATGGCGCGCATACATTGAGTTGAACTCTGCTGCACTGGCACTTCCAGAGGGCGAGTCATCCGGCGCAAAGCTCGCCCCGCCGCTAGGGTTGCATTCACCATTCGACAGCTTCCTAGAGGGACCGACTTTCCCCCCTGGATCCGCACATACGCAAATATGATTTCGGATTCGGGAGGGAACGGAAATCCGCCATGACGTCCCGCCATCGAGCGGCTGGGGCGGGGCCGGGGGTTCCCTTCCCGCATAGTATATAGGTGGATGTTCGCTGAAACTGCCGCCCTCGTATTGTTTCACTGGCCAGCGACAACAACCTCCCGAATGCTAAGGCCGCTCCAGTGTGGCACCCATCAGCCCTATCACTACATCGTTGCTCAGTGTGCGCACCGTCAGGCTTTGTAGTTGCTTCGCCGGATCCAGCGCCAGGTCAAGCACGGTCGCAGCACCGCCCGGAACCTCGCGGCCCTGGCCTTTGAATGTGTCCAGTCTAAGCAGTCGAACCTTGCCGGTCTTCAGATCCACACGGGGCGGTAAAGGGCCTTCCATCGGAAACTGATAGTCGTCGATGAAATAGTCCTGCTCGATCGGCCACCAGGTCTCGGGGTTTCTAAGTGCAAGACGCGTCGAACTACCGTCGGTATAAGTGACCACCACTTCTCCGTTATCCATGCGGCTTTGCATAAAATTCGTCGAGCCAGCCATGAGGAAGTACACGTGCTTCGCATGCCCGCTAATTGGAATCGAGACCTCATGGGGATAGTTGTCCCATTGCGAGGTAAAGACGATATTGTTTGTCCCCGGCGATGAGGAAGTCGAAAAGAAGATGTCATCGGGCATGATGAGTTTACCGCCATTCTCGGCAGCCACCTTGCGCAAGCCGCTATCGTCGATGATCGGCAGGGTGTTCAGATGGCCCGCCCAGGCGCCAGCGCCCTGCCAAGGCAACTCCAGGCTGACACCGGGTGAGCGAGGCGAAAGATATTTGCCCGACGCGAAGATAGCGCTCACGCGGTCATTGAACGAACGTGTCAGGTCGACACCTTCCAGGTGCGTTGCTGAGTGGGGCGCTTGCCAGTCAAACGGCTTTGGTGCGATCGGCTCTACCTTGACCACCTTCGGGATTGCAGCCCACCAGCGGAGCGCCCCGCGCGACATCTGCCTGAAGTCACCCTCAGCTTCGCCCGGCTTCGCCGCAGCCATCCATTGAGCGTTGATCGGTTCGCCAGACCAGGTGATCTGTATCTTGGTGCCTGAACCAGCCTTAGTGACAACCTTCAAGACCGGCCGTCCCGCCGCCTCTGGATCGGCGAACCAGCGCGCTTTTTCGCCGTTCACCTGCACACTCGCGATACCAGTGAATGCTGCCGGTATTCGCAAGGTAAGCGTCTGGAAGCGATTGCCAGTCTGCGTGATCTCCCAGGTTTCCAGTCGCCCGTTGCGCACGAAATCGACGCCGACATCAGGGTGACTCAGACGTGCGTGCGTCCAGTCTTTGGGAAAGCCCGGTGAGATCGTCAGCGTGCCCGCCAGTGCGTCGGGATGAACGCCGAACAAACCTTCGACGATGGCCCGCGACATAGCGCCGGCGCTATCGCCAAAATCGCGCTGGCTTTCGCGGCGATAATCATCCAGATATTGCATGGTCCCGACATTGCCCGGCGATATTCCCATATACATGCTCGCCAGCAACGCGCCCTTGGCAAGCACATAGGCATCGTCCGCATGCCCGCCCTGCCACAAAGCCAGGGCGGTATGCATGTTCTCGTCCATTACGACATTGTTGATCGACCAGGAATAGGGCATCCAATCGGTTTCGGATAGCACGTGATAGGGCGCGTCGCTCGGTACACCGGAGCCCTCGACGGGAATGGGCCTTAGATGGGTCTCGAGCGCGGTACCCATCTCCCAGGCTTCGCGCGGTGTCACGACCTCTTCATCGACCGTGTGATAGAAATTCCAGAGACCGTAGTCTGCATGGACTAACTGCTCACCAAGCAGGTCTTTATACTCAGCGAAGGTGCCTTCGTCGGGTAGCCACAAAAGGGTGTGCATAGCCTTCTCGATACGGTCGGCTTCGTCCGTATAGGGCTTGGGATCTTTCCCCACCATGACAGCGATGCGCGCGGCCATGCGATTGGCGTAGATGTTATAGGCGGAGGCGTAGGCGCAGCCGCCGCCGTCGTAATAGAGATCATCGCTGGCCCAAATCGTGGCATATGCCTCGTAGAGCGGCAGTTTATCTGGCCCGTACTCCCGGCGAAACAAACGCCTTTCCCATGTAATATGCCGCTCGATGACCGGCCATACCTTGCGGGCGAAGGACGTGTCACCGGTCCATAGCAGATGGCGAAACAGAGCGTCGATAAATACCATGTTCATGTCATAGTGGCTATTCGACAGATCACCGTTTGAGTGCAGCCCGGGTTCGTTGCGCGCCTGATTCGCCTTTCTGTCGGCCGGTGGCAGAGTAGCCGGAATCGCGTCCGTATTCTGGTTCGGAATCCAGGTCTCGAAGTTTTCGCGTGCCCGGTCGTGCCAGCCCAGGTCGTCCAGCGAATAGGGGCCACGCCAGCCAAGGAGCTTGGTCCGCCATGCGATCGCGCCATGCATGATCGCGTGAGCATCGGAATCCCACAACGCGTCCCCAACCACATTCAGAGACGCCACGGCCGCATCGAGATAGGGGTCCGGTGTCTCGACGCGGACCTTGGTTCTCAACTCTTTGAAATGTTTTTCCGTCGTGGCGAACAGTGTCGGCAGCTCTGCACGGTCAAAAGCCGGTAACAATACTCCGGGATTGGACTGCGGCGCATCGCCTGCTTTGCGCGTGGTGACCTCCAGATAGATATTAAGGTCCGCCGTGGCACGAGATTCGTCGTTGACCCTCTGCAGCGAAAGCAACAGTGGACGTCCCGTCGAGAAGGGCGCAAGGCCTACGACCACCGGACGTTTAGGTATCGTAGGCAGATCCGGCAAGAGCGCTGGCAAGTCATTCCATTGGTCTGCATCCGCAACATGCTCTCGCGCGCCCGCGGGAGTAATTCCAACAATGGTCGCGTGCCCGCTCTTGAGCGTGAATCCCTCCGTGCCGAGTGTGAAGGAATTGTCGTCGGCAAATGCTGGTTGGAATTGGAAGTACTGGCTGATCGGGACCTTTTCGGTACCGATGTCGCCGTCTCTTGTGCCCCGCTGGCCATTGACACCACCATAGGCCCAGATGAGTTCCGCGTCGCCGGACATGTTCTTCGCCTGTGCGCGGACGACGAGACCTTCTGTGTTGGCGTAGGCCAGTAGCTCGATCGTGACGAGAGCCCTGGCTCCGAAAGCCTGATCCTGAACCTCATAGATAAGCTCTCCGGGCCGATAGCGGGTGACGATGTGGCCGGCATCCTTCAGCCACTTCACGGTGTGGGCTGTCTTGACGCCGAGCCGCAGATTGCCCCCACGACCAGGCAGGTACATGGTGAACTCCGGCTTGTCACCGCCATCGACACGAAAGGCCGTATTCCCGCCGTAGAGTGAGCGGTTGAAATACTCTGCCCCGTTTGTGATCACGAAATCGACGTTTTCCGGGCGATAACGCAAGGGCCTGCCAATCTGCCCCGTCAGATTCGGGTGCAACCCTGCATTGGATGTGATCGCTGCAGACGTGCTAACTGTTTGCCCATGCGCCGGAGGAAGGCAAAGAGCCGAAGTACTGATCAGAATCGCGACGTACTGCATGGTGGAACGCGCCATGGAAAGTCCTCTCTGTGTGATGGCTTAGCTTAGCTCGGACTAAGAGTTCGTTGAAAGTTTGAATGTAACTGCAATCGGTGAAGGGATCTGCGCAGGGAAGATAATGACCAGGCCATCCGGATGCTGGCTCCAAACGAGATTTTCCCCGCTGCCCAGCAAGCTTACCGACCGTATCGGGGCGCTCATCAAAGCTGCACTGCTGCCCAGCGATGAAATCTTAACCTGCGCTCCCGACTGCGGCGCCGCTAGCGCGAACGCATGGAACGTCCGGTCCAGAACCCGTCCATGCCAGTTTGTAAGAGCCGGCGGGAAGCTGTCTCGATCCAACCTGCACAGCCTCCGGGATGATCACGGTTTGGGGTTTCTTGCTGTTGCCGAACACGTGGGCAGCGAGCAGAACCAGCATGGATGCAAAACCAACGAGACGCTTCATTTGTTTCTCCTCAAGGGCCTCACGGACTTTCTCGGTAGCGGGGCCTTTAGGAGATTAGACAATGGTGGTCTTTGGGTTGAAGCTTAAGAATTCTTAAGTGGTGGGCTGAGGAGTCGCTAATCGGTCGGGCCTGCGGTTAAGGGTGCGGGCGAGCCGGCGTTAGTGCGAGGTGGGGGCAGAGCGAAGCGGCATGGTGATTTGAACGCGTAGGCCGGGCGACGCGTTCTCCGCGGTTATGGCGCCACGATGCACTTGCACGGCTTGTTTCGCGATGGACAGGCCAGCCCCGATCCTCCGCCCATATGGCATCGCGCGCCTCTTCCACGCGGAAGAATAGATCGAAGATGCGGGTCAGCGCGTCCTTGGGAACGCCAGGCCCATAATCACGGACGGCGATGGTGGCGGCGAGAGAGCTTTCCACGACGGAGACATCGATGGTGGAATGGGAAGTGCTGAGCCTAATCGCTACGGGCAATAGCAACAAAACCATCGCACACAAGCTCGACATTACCGAGCGCACTGTCAAGTGTCATGTGGGCGCGATTCTGGCGCGACTTCAGGTAGAGGATCGTACTCAAGCTCTAATTGTAGCGGTCCAGCGTGGGCTCATTCACGTGTGACAGCCGGCGGACTTTCAGCAGCCGCGTACCCGCGCTCCCGCATCCACTTGATCAGCATTTCCGTCCAAGGCCGCAACTGCGGATTCGTTGGCGCCAGCCCAGACCCGTGCCCCCGATGCTGGAAGATGTGCATCTCCGCCGGCACGCCCGCCTTCATCAACGACGAGTAAAACATCACGCTGTTCAACACCGGTACCGTGTGGTCGTCCGTCGTCGTAAATAAGAACGTCGGCGGCGTCGGCGCGGTCACATGTAACTCCGGCGACATCGCATCCATCAGCGCCTGCGTCGGAGTATCGCCCAGCAGATACGTCCGCGATCCCTTGTGCACATAAGGGTCTTCCATAGTGATCACCGGGTACGACAGGATAAGAAAATCTGGCCGGCTGTTCTGCTGCTCAATCGGATCGGTCGTCGCAGCATTGCCCGCATCGAACATCGTCCCCGCGCTCGCGGTCAGGTGTCCTCCAGCCGAAAATCCCCACATCCCTATGTGATCCGGCGCCACCCCATTCAGACCTTGCTCGGCCATCGAGACCTCGAGGTCACTACCGTCTACACGATGTTCAAGTCCGGCAAGTGGGCATTGCTGATTAATGGTGAATGTTGCGCATTGGGGGCTGGCTGGCACTCCTTCTTACCCATACGAGTTTCTTCTCAAAGTGCGAATAAAAACACGGTGGAGAGGCAACAACGCGGATCAACCACAACGAACAACAGCAAAGACAAAAACGCTATGAAGGAAAAACTAAAGAGCCCCTTGACGCCAGTAACCTGCTCATAGAAAGCCGACTTTGCAGGGGGTTCGATTGCGCGATTTACATGTTCAAATCCAGGGCGGCATGGAATCGCTCTGTTTTTCGACCTCAAATGCAGCGCGGCTCTCGCAAACCCTCAGGAGCGGTACAATTTCAGACGAATCGGGGCCGAAAATGGAGATTCCAGATTTGAGGAGGATTCAATGCTTCGTCTTCTGAGTGTAACTTTGTTGGTCGGCGTGATGGCGGGTGCAGGTCCGGCAAAGGCCCAGACGCCGCTCGCAGATCCCATGCCGCCCGAGACCGCCGTCGCACCGCCAGCTGCAGCACGTCTAGCGCGGCCGCCAGCGCCGGTGCGCGACCCGTTGGGGCCGGGGATGGTGAAGTCGGTGGAGCTGCCGGACGGACAGGTGCCGCCGGCGACCAAGGATGGCAACTTCATCATTGGGCCGACGCATAAGCCGGCGGTGGAGATGGCGGTGGATCCGAGCGTGCCGCAGGGTACGGTATATGAGTTCACGATGAGTTCGGCCGATAGCAAGTTCTATCCGGGCGTGGAGCGGGACACGGCTGCGGGGCCTGCCGGGCCGCCGGGGGCGAATGGGCCGGTGTCCGCGAGCCGTCCTGCGCCGTATACGCGACACGTTGCGGTATATGTGCCGAAGCAGTATGTGGCGGGGACGGCGGCGCCGTTTATGGTGGGGACGGATGGGATCGACCGCGGGTGGTTTACGGTGCTGGACAATTTGATTGCGCAGAAGCGAGTGCCGGTGATGATTGCAATCTCTGTGGGCAGCGGCGGCGGGGATGGGCCGGGGAGCGAGCGGGGGTTGGAGTACGACACAATGTCGGGCAAGTATGCGGAGTGGGTGCAGGTGGAGGTGCTGCCGCTGGCGGAGAAGACGGCGGGTGTGAAGCTGACGGACGATCCGGATGGGCGGGGGACGATTGGGTCGAGCTCGGGCGGGGCGGCAGCGATGGCAATGGCGTGGTTTCACCCGGAGTGGTACCACCGGGTGCTGACGCGGTCGGGGACGTTTGTAAACCAGCAATGGCCGCACAACGATGCGGCGCCGCATGGCGCGTTTGATGTTTCCGCATGGAGCCAGATCGAGCTTCTCGTGGATGCTACAAAGGGCACGGCCCGCATGGCTGTCGCTCAGCCACCAGGGAGCAAAGCCGTAGAGGTCCTTGATTTTAGGGAGACGACTGCCGGCAAAGTTGGCCCGATCGCACTACAGATGCATAACGCTGGCTTATTCGATGAATACAGGGATATCAGCATCGAAGTAGATCCAAAGGAAGACCGGCTCATAACAACGGAGTAGTTCTGTGCCCTGCGAAGAATCCATTTTCTGGCTGCAGGAAGCTGAGGCGCCGAAGTATGCGGAAACCGCACATGCCTTGGGTTGTCAGGAACGAATTCCCATTGGAAAGTGGCGGCGTGCGCGGTGTAGGATGTTTCGCTCAAGTCGATTGGAGGGATCGATGCGTATTGTGCCGACCGCGATACTTCTATTTGTGGCGTCTTTGGTTACGCGTGTTCAGGGGCGCGCACAAGCTGCGCCGGCTGCTGCGGGCTCTTCGCCGGCGTGGGCGGATCCGGCGAACTCCGATGGCTTGGGTGAAGAAGAATGCGAAGAAGTACAACTTCGATACCAATCGGGTGGTGATGTATGGAGGATCCGCGGGTGGGCATCTGGCGTCGCCGAAGCCCCCTGACGAGCACCCTTGCTCAAAGTCGGGCGAAGAACATTGTAAGTGGTCACCCCGAAATTGTTTGGACTAGCGTTATCTAATCCCAAGGAGACGTCATGGATCGTCGCAATTTTCTTTCTAGCTCTCTCGCTGCTTCAGCCCTCTCGCTCGCTACTGTTGGTGATCTACTCGCTCAAGCGGGCTCTGCTGCGGACAAATCTGCGCCTGAGTACATGGATCTGCGCCGGTACCATCTGGCGAGTGGACCGGGCGTAAAGCTCACCAATGATTTTTTTGCCGATGCTTTAATTCCGGCACTGAACCGGCTCGGCATTGAGCCAGTCGGAGCGTTCTCTGTTTATCTCGGACCAGATAGCCCGTCCTATTATCTGCTGATGCCAAGTTTGAAGTTGGAGACATTAGTTACAGCTGACCTTGCGTTGGCGAGGGACGATGTCTTTATGAAGGCAGGTTCACCGTTCTGGGATGCTCCCGCCTCCACGCCGCCCTACATTCGCATAGAGAGTTCCCTATTGCGAGCATTCCCGGGATATCCCAAGGTCACTCCACCAGCCTCCGCTGCAACCAAAGGAAAACGTATCTATCACCTTCGTCAGTATCAGTCGCCGACAAACATGGATCACGTCCGGAAGGTGGAGATGTTTCATAATGGCGAGTTCGGCTTTTTCGCTAAAGCCGGTGCTACGGGAGTTTTCTACGCCGATACACTGGTAGGGCCGAATCTGCCGAATCTTACCTATATGCTCAGCTTTCCTGACATGACCTCGCTTGAGGCAGATTGGGAAAAGTTCTCCGCGGATCCCGATTGGAAGAAGCTCTCTGCCGATTCGAGGTTTAAGTTAGACCCGCCGACGGTGTCAAATGTGACAAGCCTCGTGCTGCGTCCTCTAGCCTATTCGCAAGTTTAGTGCGATTCCAGTAAACGACAAAGAGCTCCGCGAGGTACTGGGCAGCACGTTCGGTTGTGAGACCAAAGTCGAACCGGCCGGTTCGATCGGTTGGGTTCTCCGTCATGACCAGGCTGCTAATATCGGCTGCATTGATCATGGCGGAGGCGATGGCCCCGTCAATGCGTGCGGGGATCGGCTCACGCTGGATGATCTCCGATCCTCTCTCTTTCGTTGGTGGCTTACGCCGCCTTCGCTGAACCGCGGCGGCGGCGTGCCTGTTTCGCAAGTAGCTCGGGATCAATCGAGATGGGAGCGGATCTGCCGGACTCGGCATTGTAAAAAGCGCCTTGGTGGTCGAGCACTCCGTACCGCACTAGGCGTGTCATCATCGACAGCGCGCTGGTGGCGAGTACGTTGTTGACGAAGGGCTCCTGCCGTTCCAAGGCTTCGGCAGCCGAGCAACTTGGCAGTGAGCCTTCGCCGCGTGAGGTGTCCATGATCGAAGGAAACAACTCAGTGACGGTACGGAGGCGTGTTTTGCTCTGCCAATTTACGTCATTAAGGGGCTGTCCGATTACAAACTGGCCGTTGCTGGCATTGTTCCCAATGTCGAGCCAATACCCCCCGGCGCCATGCTCCCGTCTTGGTGTTGAATGCTTCGTGCATCTCTTGACGCGCCGCCCGTGTATCGACGCAACTGATCACAAAATCAATTGTGGAGTCATAGCTATTCCCGATATTGTTCCGTGCCTCTTTACTAAAGAATGTCTCATCCGACCACCATGAGAGGCCGTGAAAGAGGTTTACGCGGTTGATGAGAATAGTCGCCTTGTTATGCCCTATGTCAGCCGCCCCAAAGGGCTGCCGCACACAGTTGGTGGGGGAGACGGTATCGGCATCCATCACGGTGACCTGGAGACCATCGGTAAAGCCACACGCAATGAGAGCGTGATGCAGGTAGGGAAGTCCAAAGAGGATGGCGCTGCCGTTTCCCCCGCAACCAATCAGGAGGAGACGAAAGCCGCGCCGGGTGGGACCGGGATTTGGCATGTGGTGTGTGATCTTCATGAGGGGCTCCTTGCGAGTCAAGTGCTCGGCTGCCAACCATGTATGGTCGTACGACTTCGTGAGCGCGAAGACGTACGACGGAAGGACGGTGCGGATGTTGAACCTGATCGACGAACACATCCGAGAGTGCCTGATGATCCGGTCGGAACGCAGATGGAGCTCAGCGAAGGTGATCGAAGCGCTGGCTGACGTGATGGTGATGAAAGGTGTGCCGGAGCATCTTCGCTCCGACAACGGCCCCGAGTTCGTCGCCAAGGATCTGCGCAAATGGCTTGCGGGAACGGGAGCCAGGACGGCTTACATCGAGCCGGGAAGTCCATGGGAGAACGGCTACTGTGAGAGCTTCAACTCGAAACTCCGGGACGAGTTCCTCAATGGTGAAATCTTCTATTCGATGAAGGAGATCAGGGTGCTGGCGGAACGGTGGCGCGTCCACTTCAACACCATCCGGCCACACTCCTCACTAGGTTATAGACCACCGGCACCAGAGGCCTGGGTGGTAAAGTGCTTGGGGTATGGAGAAGTGGAAACCGCTACGCGCTTCCCACTTCTCCACACCCCCGACTGCGACGAGATATCAACCAAACTCGCCGCGCTACACTAACAATGAAACTGGTACAAAAGATCGGGCAGACCAATACCAAGGAATAGGAACTCGGTCAGTACGCGGTCGGTGCGCGGTACACTGAGACTACCTGCCCGTCTCCACGGGCTCACCGTCGACGTCGATCACATAGCGTCGGTGCAGTTTCATTCCA
>CAZAXI010000146.1:0-11731 GCA_964489045.1 uncultured Granulicella sp.
TGACCATGGCTAGCGGGTACGACCAGCCGAGTATGACCCGCGCGGATCTGGGTCGTGTCCTCAGGAACACGGTGCTCGAGGAGCACCGTAAGCTTACCCGGGAGCAGGCACGTGCTGTAGTGAATGAGATCTTCGCGGCCATAGCAGAAGATCTGGAGAACGGAGAAGTCGCTTGCTTGCCGGTTGGGAACTTTGGCGTTCACGAGCAGAAGCGGCAGCCTATGCAGGGGTGGTTTCTGAATCGTGATCGTGTTCTCTATAAGGATAGATACATCATCGAGCTTCACGGGGGAGAGGAGTTGGACCTGGAACCTACCCCACCAACCAGTCCACCAACCGTTTCGATACCACCTATTCAGCCGCCGCGCAAACTCGACAGCAGCAAGGTTTCCCCGGAGGAACGGCGCAAGTTGATCGCCGCCGGGATCAAGGCCGGAAAATCTCTGCGTCTGATCGCTCAGGAGTTAAAGGTAACCGGGACAACCATCCAGCGCGACATGAAGGTCCAGGGTATTAATGCAAACAAGAAGCCAACCGTCACGAGAAGGAAGAAGAAAGCTGCGGTCTGGAAACGCAGCCGTCGTGCGACCCCGAATAGAAAAGTTGCGGCGCCGACTCCGACCGAGCCTCACAAGCTCACGCCGACTCCGAAAAAGCGGATCATTCTCCCGCCGCGGCCCGTTTTCCCGCCGCGCGTCGTGCCCGAGCCACCCAAGCCGGGACCGTCGAAACCCCTGAGCCCCGAGGAACTGCGGCGACAGCATCTGGAAGAGATGCTTCAGTTGGTGGGATCCTGGCTACTCGAACGGAAACCCGACTACTGGCTCGCGATCAATGTCCTGGACAAAGCCCGGAACCATTTGGCAGCAAGCAAGGACCTCTCCGCTTGGGGGTCGCCCGAAGCGCCGCCCGAATCGCCGATGAGCGCTGCTCAACTGCGGGATCTCACTCGTCCGCCAGAAATGGCCTCGGCCAGCAATCCAGACAGACGGGAAGAGGTTTGTGCGCTATGGCTGGCCCTTTGGTTGGCTGCCTGGGCACGCGAAGACAAGCAGTTGCGCAAAGAGGTACTCGACTGGGTCCGAGCTATTGTGACCAAGTGATTTTCACCCGCCGGCGACGGTCACCTGGCAGTCCGCCCCAGCCCTCCACAGAGCTGTCCGGTATGGCTCCTAATTGACCAGCCTCAGCCCTGTTTCCACCCCGGGCGCACCGTCCGGCGCCGGTGCTGGCGGGCGATGTTTTTTCAAGCTGCAGGCAGCCGTCCAAGCCGCCGCCATCTGTTCCCGTTTCCGCTCCACCAGAGATTCCAGGATGCCCTCGGTATAGGTCTTCCCTTCGAACTGCACCGACCGCTGACTCGGTACTGAGCCGGCGTCCTCAAAGCCCAGCGCCATCAGCTCCCGTATCTGGGCATGACAGGGTGGTTCCCCGTTGGTGAATTTGGTCAAGGGTACGTCCCGCACGAGCAGACGAGCTCGTGCCCCCGCGCCGTAGCCTTCATGGTATTCGTGATATGCCCGCGCTCTGGCTGCGGCCACGATCCTCACGAAGCGCGTCTGCAATCGCCGCTCCGGACTCCACTTCCGCCGGAACCAGAGTCCGCCCCGCAGGATTCGTCCCGCCTCCCCGATCCAACGCCCACAAAGGCCATCTCGCGCCCATCGAAATCCCATAGGTAGACCACCGCGTCCGTCGCGCCAGCGACTTACTTCAAACGACCCTATCGAAACTGTCCCGGCAGAAGATCCTGCCACAGGCAAGCCTCGTCGCGCCGGGACAGTCCCGATAGGGACCTAACGTTTATGGGGACCAACCCTCAAATGCGGCGCAATTCTAGGTCAATGAGTGCATTGGCCTGATATCACCAGCTGACCACATACGGGCTGTTTTCGACCGCGATTGCCTACTATCGAAAATGGCGTACCTGCCTTCTGGAACTGTTCTCTTGACCTCGCGAAGCCGCAGTCGTCCGCTTGTATGGTAGGCATTGTAATTATCCTCACATTGAGGGAAACCTGGCGATTGCTAGACTTCAGCGATGAGTGGCTGCACTGCGCCGACTGGCAAACTCAAGCTGATCTCGAAAGGCCCTTCGGGCTCGGAGCGCCTCGTCAGGCATGGATGGTGAAGGCGTAGGCGTAAAGGTTCGGCGGGTTTGCGGGAAGGGTGAGATGCAGGCCGCTGCCATCCTGATCGAAGACGATCCGGCCCCCGCCGAACAGCTCCACACGCTGAACTGGCCTCGGAAGAGCGGCGGAGCCCTTGGCAAGAGTTTTGATGAGCAGCTTGCCGTCGTTCGGCCAGACGAAGGCGAAGGCGTAAAGGGTATCGCCCTTGGTCACGAACCGGATATCTTCCTTGGTGTAGGGCCGCTGCCTCTTTTCGTTGAAGGTGCCTGCGGCCGCAAAGTCCGGCGGCCCTTCGCCGAAGACGCTGAAGGGGCGGGTACCGTAGATCGCGTCGCCGTACACCTGCATCCACGAGGCAACATTCGTCAGAAACGAGTGCTCGTCCTCATCGATTGTGCCATCGCCGCGCAGCGGAATGCTGAGCAGTAGATTCCCATTGCGGCTGACGATATCGATCAGCGTGTGGATGACGAACGTTGAGGTCTTGTACTTATGCGTATCAAACAGCGAGCGGTCGTAATACCAGTCGCCGATGCACGTATCGGACTGCCACGGTTGGGCGAGGATTCCGTTGACCTTGCCGCGTTCGACATCCAGAGTGACCGAGCCGACGTGTTCGGGCTTGATGTCCTTCGCGTTCACCACCACATCCACCTTGCCGTGTTTGCGCACGCTGGAGTTGTAGTAGTGGGTGACCATATCGATGCCATACTGGCCCAGCGGCAGTTCGCTATCGTCGAAGTAAAGCAGGTCGGGGCTATAGGTATCGACCAGATCCTGGCAGCGTAGAAACCATGTCTCGGCGAAGTCCGGGTCGATGGTCGGAACGCCTTCGTTCCACGGGCGGTCGTTGGCCTCATGCCACGTGTTGGCCTCCGCAATGCTGGTGAAGCCGTCCGGCATCACGATATTGCGCCCGGTATACAGCTTCTGCGGATCGAGGCCCTCCCACCACTTGCCCTCCCCGTCCGCCTTGGTCAGGGTATAGGCGTCGTACCGGACGCCTTGCATGGGCCCTTCCGGGTCGTAATCGTACGCAACCTGCAGCCAGTGCCACGCGTGTGCCCCGTGGTTCGAAACACCGAAACGCAGTCCGCGCTTGCGCGCCTCTTTGGCCCATACCGCCATGATGTCCCGTTTCGGTCCGACCTTCACGGAGTTCCACTCATGAAAGCGCGAGTTGTAGATGTCGAAGTTGTCATGGTGCTGCGCCAGCGCTACGAAATACTTTGCCCCGGCGGAGACGAACAGGTCCATCAATTGTTCCGGCTGCCACCGTTCGGCCTTCCAGGTCCCGTTCAATTCCACCGCCCCGAACTTCGAGGGATGTCCGTAGTTGGCCACGTGAAACTTGTTTTGCTTCGAGCCTTGAAGATATAGGTTGCGGGTGTACCAGTCGCCTTGCTCCGGCATCGACTCCGGCCCCCAGCAGGACCAGATGCCGAACTTCGCATCGCGGAACCATTCGGGGGTCTGGTAGCCCGCCCGGAGCGAGTCCCACGTGGGCTGAAACGGGCCCGGAGCAATGTGATGCGGACTGGCGCCCTGGGACAAGAGCGCAGTCGGAATTGCGGCTGCCGGCGCGGCGGCTGCGATGGACTTGAGGAGGCTTCTGCGAGAGAGCTGCGGCAGTGGCATGTCGGGAAAATTATAGAGGGTAGGTCGATTATTCGGTTGTTCTGGTTTCATCCATTTGGGACGCATCAAGGGGTAACGTGCCGAAATACGGGGCGGTCTCAACCGGTCGGTGCAACACTGGCTTGCAGTTTATCCGCCGGCGTTTTAGGCAACCGTTTTGGCCCTTCTGCTCCTTTCAAGAGGCGCTAAACAGCGGAATATCAAAATCGAGCTGGGCCGAGGCTGGGAACACGCTAAGGCCTGTTCTCGTCAACTGAGAAGTAAAATTACAGAAAGGCAACATGCGAGGCACAACGAGACAATGATGCCGAGGACCAGGCTCGAGAGCGTCGGTGAAATCGTTATAAGATCGCAGCCCAGAAGAACTTCAAAGCCTAGTTAGTCAAATTATCGTAGCTTCGCGCAGTCGGCTTTTGCCTGCATAAGGAGGGGGCTTTCGGGGTCAGCGCCCTTCCAGAGTGCAAAGAATTCCTCATATTGACCTCGAGCTTTTTCAGATTCGCCCGACAGAGCGTAGGCACGCGCCAAGCCGACGTGTGCCAGCACGGCGATCGGTTCATCGAGAACAATGCCGGAGTGGTCGACGATCTTCTGGAACTCGACGGCTGCTTCTCTACCCTGATGCGCGGCCAGATAAGCTTCTCCTCGTACGTAGGCAGGGTACAACGCGACCATTGGCAGGTTGTAACTCGGCAAAGACATCTCACAAGGGACCGCAGTTCGGAGAATCTCGATCGCACCGGAAGAATCCTTGCCGTTCAGCGCGAGCAGGGCACGGATCGACGGCAGATAGTTGCATCGGGCAAGAGTATCTTCAGGAAACCGCTTGTCTAGATCGTCGGCCAAATGCTGCGCCTTGGCATCGTCGCCCAGGAAAGCCAATGCAAGAGCCGCTTCAAACTGGACATATCGGTTGTCGGACAGGCTCAGCGCGGCAGCGGATCGCTCACGGGCCTCGGCCTCGTTGCCCAAGAGCACTTCTCGCAGGGCTCCGTCGGCCTCGTACGCCGCCGCCAACTCGCGCCGTTCCGCCCGCTCGGCTGAAGCTACCGCGAGGCGTGAAAGATTCCGTGCCTCTCCAAGTCTTCCATAATAGGCGGCAGTATCGGCCTGGGAAGATAGCAGCATGTCTTCCACCCCCGGCTGCCCGGCGGCCCAACGTGATTCCTCCGCCATGCCTGTCGAGTCGCGTTGCAGGAAAGCGAGCCAGTACAGAAGGAGGTGTTGATTTGGAGAATCCAACTTGTTCGACAAGGCCTGCTCAATCGTGGACCGGGCTTCCTCCAGGCGATTCAGGTGAAGATAAGAGAAAGCAAGATTCACATAAACCAAGGCATTCGGGTGCAGACGAAGCGTCTCACGGTATTCCTCAAGGGATTTGTCATGTAGCCCCAACGTCGCGTAAACGACTCCCAGGTTGTTTCTTGGGGTCCAATCTCGTGGATAGGTCTGAGCCCAGAGTTCAAACACCTGGCGTGATCTTTCAAGGTCTCCGGGGACGAGTTCATAGAAGTGACCATCTATATAGAGCTTCTCCGGTTCGCTCACGTGCTCGTGCAGTTGGTAAGCCTGACGCGTGTTTTCAATCCCCAACCCCAGTTCGCCCAAATTTCTGTAGCTCGTCCCGAGCCTCGCATAGGCCATGGCGAAGTCGGGGTCGAGCCGTATGGCTTGGAGGAAGAAAGACGGGGCTTGAACCGTATCGATGCCATCCATAGCCCGCCTTCCTAAGGTGTAAGCTTGGAGGGCTTCAAGGGAAGGCGTGGTAGCCTGCTCCAGCGGTGTGTCGAACTTTTCGAGCGAGGCGCGCGTCTCACCGAGTTTCGCTCGCAATTTAGAAGCGGCGCCCCCAAGCGCGCTAAGGACGCTTTCCTTCCCACTCGCACTGACCTGTTCCCGAGCTAGAGTTTCCCCGCTCCGGCAATCGACAGCGATAAGTCCGATGACGTACTGATTCCCCAGTGCTGCAATCGAGCCTTCAATGTCTGCCGCGGCGTTGGCACGGCGGCAGGCCTCACGGGCCACACGGGGCGTCAAGGGAGTATTTGATGATTTCTCCATCAGACGCAGGGTCTGCGCGATTTGATCGTCGGAGACAAGCTGAAGGAACGGCGTTTGTTCAAGTTCGACGGAGAGCCCCTGTCGCAGAGTGTCGTCAAAAACGGGATCGCCGGTCATGTTTGCGAAGTCGGCGACCAGAATGGAGCCTTTCTCACCCAGGTTCGCAGGCACGCGAGTTCGAATCAGAAGGAATGCGCCAAGCGCCAGCAGCATAGCCACACCTGCCATAGAGAGCACGAATTTCCGGCCACGTCCCGGCTTTCGCGGAATCGGAAGCGTCTTCAGCGCCTGGCTTGTCTCCGGTCCATCCTCTTGGATCACGATCTGCGTGAATGTCCGTGCCTGGGTCACTAGGGTATCGCCTTGCTCTGTTACAGTGCGAACCGGCGCCGCGAATCGATAACCCTTGCCTGGCAATGTCACAATATATTGGCGGTTCTCCGCGGTGTCTCCCAGAGCCTTGCGCAGCAGGAAGATGTTCTGGCTAAGGTTCGACTCTTCCACAAACGAGTCTGGCCAGACCTCCTTCAGCAACTCGTCCTTTGTGACTAAGTCATGGCTGCGGCGGACCAGCACGAGCAGCGTCTCAAAAGCCTTCGGAGTAACTGGAATGGGCCGGTTTTCACGGAGCAGCACCTGTCTGTCCGGATCCATGCGGAACGGCCCGAATTCATAGATAGTGCTGGGGGCTGTAGTCATAGGTTTGAAAACCAGACGAGTGAAAAGCCGCAGCGCAGGGAGATTGAGCGTATTCGAATCTACCACAGAGTCCTCGGGCTTCTCATTGAACGCCACACCGGATATCTGCTCATTTCGCCCTAAGTCCATTTGTTTGTTGCGTAAGTGCGTTCACTGAGACTCTCTGAGAAATATTGAAGTGCGCTTTGAAGACTTTCCCGCTCGACTTCGCTCAGGATGCAGTCAATCGAAGCCGCTGCCAGCAACGAAGGGCGGATCGGAGCGTGCCGTCTTGGTGAGAACGACAAGGATCACCATTGAAACCGATAGCCTTCTGGTCGTGCGCAGGGCCAAAACCATCGTCACTTGGTGCCCTGCGTGTTGCGCCGAAGTGGATGTGATGACGGTTGAGGGCGATGACTTAAGTGAGGCGGTGCCGGGCGCCAACTTAAGAGACTGGCTCGCAACCGGCAAGTTGCATCTTTGGCATTTCGGTACTGGACCGGCTCAGATCTGCCTCCCGTCGCTGCTCCAGTGCTTCGAAGCCGAGTCTGTTCCCAGGCTCGGTACACCCAAAACTGACCATAAAACAGGAGACGAACAATGAGAATACGATTCAGCACAATCGCAAATGCTTTCGCCGTCGCCGCAATCACCACGCTTGCCTTCGGCACCATGTCCATTGCAAACGCCCAGGACAGAAAATGCTCCGTGGCCAGCTTGGAGGGCACCTTCGCTTACACATCGACCGGCTTCATCGTTGCCGCCCCGTACCCTCCCATTATCGGACCGTACGCCGAGGTCGGCACCCAAACATTCGACGGCAAAGGCGGTGTCACCTTCACACTCAATTCGAGCACCAATGGCAGCGTAGGCCCCGGGACCGCAACCGGTACCTACACGGTGAATGAGGATTGCACCGGCACCTTCACCGAGGCTAATTCCGGGTTTACCTCTAGCTTCTCCTTCGTCATCGACGACAACTCAAATGGCTTTCAAGCCATCTGCCAGGATCCGGGTGCTGTCATTACCCGCGCCGGCCGGAAGCGGAATCACTAAACAGTAGCGATTTTCTGGAAGAGAAGAACTGTTTCAAATCCTGGTGAAACACGCGGAGCGGAACACTCACCTGTCAAATTGAAGACTGGCTCCAATTAGCGGGATCCGCCGCGAGGGAGCCAAGTTTTCGCAATGGCTTTTGGGTGTTCCTTCCGGCCCCTGAATTCTTCGCGCAAAGCGGCGCCGCGCTTGGGCTAAAGCCGTAGCCAGGCAACATTGGAGATATCATGGACGGACGAACCTTCTGGCGGTTGCGCTTTTTCTGAGCTGCCTGAGTAAGTTGTCGCCAACGGTATCGAGCGACTCCAGCACTCCCTGAGTCTAATGCAAGCCTTAACCCGGACCTCCCCGCGGTTGCAGAACTCCACTCCGAGCGATTCCGCCGCGCAATTTCCATAGACCGTCCTGATTCGAGATTAGTGTTGCTCTGGGTCAACGAGTCCAACATCGCCACACCGCGACTCCACAGAGGTCAAGTCTGGAAATGTGCATTGGCCTGTTGTCAACATCTCAAATTCTTATTTTCCAGTTGATCTATGACCTCGGCGTAAACCACAAGAGGGCGGTGGTTATAGAACACATTGTTCAGCGCGGGGAGCCGGTTTCATCTATGATTCTTCCATTGCGCTGGCTTGCCACCAGAAGGGGCCAGTCGGCATAACGGAGATCAAATGGCGAGATTTGTCCTTGTACACGGCGCGTTTTCCGGCGCATGGATCTGGGGGCCACTGACGAACCATTTGAGGGCGGCCAGCCATGCGGTGGCCGCGTTTGATTTGCCCGGGCTCGGTGACGACAACACGCCAGCCAGCGAAGTCACACTTGATCGCTGCGTGGCCCGCCTGTGTGAGGTGCTTGCTGCCGACTCCGAGCCGGCGATTGTCGTCGGTAACAGCATGGGCGGCGTAATCGCGACTCAGGCGGCGGCACGCTGTCCGGAACAGGTCGCGGCGCTCGTTTACGCAACCGCGTTCCTGCCAAAGGATGGTCAGAGTCTTCTTGACCTGACAAAGCTTCCGGAGGGGGCCGGCGATCAGGTGCAAGCCAATATCATTATCGAAGGTGATCCTCCGGTTGCCACTATGCCGGCTGCGGCGTCGCGTCAGGCGTTGTACGGCTGCTGTGCAGACGAGGTCGCGGCGTGGGCCATCGCACGGCAGCGCCCGTAGCCGATCGGACCCTTCATGACACCAGTATCGATCCCGGCCGGGGCGCTCGACGGAATCAACCGGTATTTCGTCGTCTGTACTCGCGATCGGGCGATTCCTTTGCCATTGCAGCGGCGAATGATCGCCGAGAACATGTGCGACGATGTGGTCGAACTCGATACCGACCATACGCCTCACTTGTCCATGACGGATAAGTTAGCAGGCGCCCTCCACCAATTCGCGGCGCACTCATCCACGAATGGGAAGAAAGCGCGTGCCCAACGCACTGTGTGAATAGGGAACCTTCGACGCGACACGCCCAGGATTGCGGACGTGTAGCCCTGGCAAACCAGAACTCTCGGCTATCCGCGAAGTCAATTTGGCGCTTTATCGCCTATGCGCTCGTCGTCGATTCGCAGAAGTGAGAAGCCAAATCGATAGAAGCAGGGGTGGCCTGGATGTTATGAGAAGATTCTCTGCATGCTTCGGATACTTGTGATTTTCGTTTTGTTTGGCTGTGCAGCAAGCCGCTTACCGGCACAACAGGCCGCCCCTCCGCGGACCGAGTTGCTGATGCGACTGACTGCGGATTTGGCGCCGCCGCAGGAGATTGGGGTGACGCCACTCGGCAATCGCCGCATCTACTACGTGACACGAGGCACGTTTACCGGGCCGCGTTTGAGAGGCGAGGTGCTTCCGGGCGGTGGGGATTGGGTGTTGACAGACAAGGACGGTGTCTCGCGCCTGGATGTTCGGATAACGCTTCGATGCGACGACGGTTCGCTGATTTTTGTGAGTTATCGTGGCATTGTGGATATAGCACCGGACGTTCGCGCTCGCATTGCGAAGGGAGAAGATGTTTCGCCGGACCTCTATTACTTTCGCATCAGTCCAGTGTTTGAGACGGGATCGGCAAAGCTTGCGTGGTTGAATCGAATGATTGCGATAGGCGTGGGCAAGAAGACAGCTACTGGTATTGTCTACGATATTTTCACTGTGAAATAGAAATGTCGGTTATGTCGAACCGGGTGAAAACCAGAGCAGCAAGTACAGGTGCGATGTTGTTTAGCGGCCCTGGGCCGCGAGCTTGGACTGGATGAGATAGACGAAGTGGCCGATGCTGTGCATGAAACCGGAACTCTCGGCTATGCGGCAAGTCAATTTGGCGCTTTATAGCCAATGCGCATTTCGAGGGTGACCCCGCTGGAAACGTGCATTGCCCTGTTGACGTAAACCGACGACTGAACGGAAGCCGATCGGCGGAGCCTTGCGACTTCCGGGGACCAATTCCGGCTGGACGGCTGGCAAGTTGACGAGACTCTCGCATTATCAGGCAAGTCACTGCCGATTCTCTCTAGAAGGCCGACTCGCGAGTACCGATCCCTTATGAGTGGATTGCGCGAATCCCGCTACCAATAGGCAAGTGGATCGGGGAGCACAGCGCCACACCTGCATTTCTGTTGCGGAGCTTCGACAGGAGTCATCTTGTTACAGCCGGGGCAGCGGACGCGGCGTGGATTGAGGCGTCCTGGAACCCACACTCCGGTCATTCCGCCGTGCCCGAATTCCGAGGTAAAGTAGCGGCTGACCATAGAACGATGTTCTCCCTGCTTCATCAAGGGCGCCATAGAATCCGGGGTTTCCCAAGCGGTGATGGTCATCAGGCAATCTCCCACGACAGCTGAGACCATGCTGATGAACCCCGGCATCGAGAGCATGTCTATCGCAATCTTGCGGCCGCCCTCCTGGATGATGGCTACCTCCTCTGCATTGCGCGCAAAGAAGTTGGTGATACTGAATGCACCGGGAAGTGCGGTGCTTCCATTGCTTGCCCGAACGCTGGTGCCGAATCCGAAAGGGCCGATCGAGGAGGGCTGCATGATGATGTCAAGTCCCAGTGCGCGCGGGACAGCGCTACCATCGAAATACCCCTGCAGGGATAGGATCTTGCCGCCGTCAATGCGAGCGAAGTCGGCTCCGGCGAGCGCTACTGACCGGCCCGTAGGTGGCAGGCCCATCATGGGGCCCGTGTTGGTACCCTTCATAAGCCACTCGGCTGACACCAATCCCTGATCATTATGGGTCAGACCTACCGTTTCGAAACTCAAGTCGGGAAAGGCGTCCCAGAGGGATTGTGCGTAGGCTGCTATTGCTGCTCCGGCAAGCGGGCCGGCGGTCGTTGGGTCGGTGTAGGTGCCGCCCTCTGCGAATGTGGCGACAATGCCAGCCGCATCATGCCGATTCCAGGCGTCGGTATAGTGCTGAAAGACTTCTGTTGGAGTCACTGGCATGCACGGATGCTAGCACTGGAAGGCGAATACATACCAGGTTGTCAACGAGCTTTCCCGGCATGATCGCTAGAAACAATCGCTCAGTCCTAGTTCCGGTGTTACACTTTGGCGGGTTTCCCTCCCACCAAATCCAGATCTCGGAGCGGCACGATGCCTCGTGTTCTTGTTCGATTTCTTTGCATCTTTGCATTCGCGGCCGTGAGCCTTTCCTGCCTTGCGGCCGATCGGGTTGTCTTCGACCGCCTGGGTCCAACCCAGTCCACCCTTTTTATCTCGAACGCCGATGGCTCAGCGGAGCGGCCGCTCACGCAGCCAAACTCGCTGAACTACAATCCCGCGTGGTCTCCCAGGGGCGATTGGATCGCCTTTACGTCGGAGCGGGCCGGACCCGCCAATCTCTTCCGCATGCATCCCGACGGTAGCGATGTCGAGCGCCTGACCGACGATGCGGCCTACGACGATCAGGCCGCATACTCTCCCGATGGCCGGCGGATCGTCTTTGTCTCGACGCGGGCTGAGGGTTTTGCGAATCTCTGGGTACTGGACCTCGCCACCCGCAAAGCGTGGGCGCTGACCACGGGGCGGGGTGGCGATTTCAGGCCGGCGTGGTCGCCCGATGGCCGCTGGATCGCCTTCTCTTCGGACCGCGACAGCAGCCTTCCCACGGCGAAAAGCCGTTGGGAGCGGCTCCAACTCGTCGACATCTATCTCATTCACCCCGACG
>CAZAXI010000147.1:0-11608 GCA_964489045.1 uncultured Granulicella sp.
ATACCGGCCAGCTTTATGAGCAGGGCAGTCCGCGTGGCATCATCGCCTGGCGTGGCCAGGTGGTTGCTACGGAACCTGGCAAGAAGCCAACCCTCCTCTCCACACTCGGCAGCTCCGACGACTTGAAGGCGTTTATCAAGCCGGGCGAGTGGAATCAGGTCGAGATCATTGCGGACGGAAATACACTTGTGCACATCGTCAATGGGCACGTCATGTCGGTTCTGATCGATACTGATCCGCAGTTCAGCGCGGCAAAAGGATTGATCGCACTGGAGATTGAGGGCGGGGGGACGCTAAAGATCTCACATCGCAATATCTGGTTGAAGCCGCTCCCGTGACACGCGGCTGATCACAATCGCTGCTAAGTCTTCCGTAACACTAAATTGCCGTGAGAGCTGCAAATGCCAACGACTATCTTCAACGGCCGGGAAGCGGTCACCATTGAGAATGAGAATCTGTGTGTGACCGTGCTCGTGGAGGGCGGACATATCGCCGAGGTCCTTGAGAAGAGGAGTGGAGTAAGCCCGCTCTGGGCGCCTCACTGGGCCTCGATCGAGCCATCGCTGTACAACAGGCAGCACCATCCGCAATTCGGTTCCGGATCGGATGCGAAGCTGCTGGCTGGAATCATGGGTCACAATTTGTGCCTTGATCTCTTCGGCGGACCCTCGGCGGAAGAAGCTGCCATCGGCTATACAGTCCATGGTGAAGCTTCGGTCGTTGGTTACGAGATCGACGAGTCACAGGATGGTTTACAAATGCGCGTGATCCTTCCATTGGCGCAAGTCTCGTTTTCCCGGACGCTCCAGTTGCAGGGCAATTTTGTCCGTATTCGCGAAACAATCGAAAGTCTTACCGCATTTGATCGTCCCATCGCCTGGACGCAACACGTGACACTTGGCCCGCCGTTCCTCGATCCGGCAAAAACTACGCTACGCACTTCGATGACCCGATCCATCGTCGCGGGCTTTGACCCTGGATTCGATACCTACCTCAAAAAAGACTCTGAGTTTGATTGGCCCCATGCCCCTCGCAAAGATGGCGGCATCTCCGACCTTTGCCAGATGCAACCTACCGCACCGGCCAGTGGATACACGGCGCATCTGGCCGACCCGATGCGTGAGGACGCCTATTTCGTCGCCTATTCGCCTCAGTATCAATTGGCTTTCGGCTACATATGGAAGCGCAAAGACTTCCCCTGGATGGGAATCTGGGAGGAAAACTGTAGCCGCCAACAGACACCCTGGAATGGATCGTGCATTGCGCGAGGAATGGAGTTCGGCGTCTCACCGTTTCCCGAATCGCGACGTGAGATGGTCGATCGCCGCTGCCTGTTCGATGTGCCAACCTACCGTTGGCTCCCAGCAAGGAGCCGCCGGGAAGTTGAGTACTGGATCTGCTGCCAACATTGCACGTCTGTCCCTGAGACCATCTCTGCGCCATATCCGGCGCTTGAGATCATCGAGTGACTTGTAGTATGGCGCAGCGGACATCTCCGATCGCGGCGGGCGCGGGAGCCTCTTTGGAGACGCGATAGTCAACAGTGACAACGCTCATGCCAGCCGCAAGCAACGCGGCAAATGTCCTGAATGAGCTGGGACGGTCTCCGCGGCTCCAACCGCCGCCGTGTAGTTGGATCACGACCGGAGTGGGCTTGGGGATGAAATCTGCAACACGTCGAGGTGCAGGTCCAGCGTGCCCGGAGCTGCGGTGGGCAAGTTGGGAACGCGCGGTATTCCACCCCCCGCAGTACCGGGATTCGGGTTCGCGCTTGGATTGCCCGGGACAGGAACGTTGGCATAGACAATGTTCCGAGTGGCCACCGGATGGACGTTCGCCCAGTTTGCCGTGTCCATCCACATGGGCGGGACGACCGGGGCTTGGGCGCAGGCCATTGTGGCCGCGACCATTGACGCCATGCTTACTACTGCTGGCCAGTGCAATCTACGCATAATGCTGCCTCGCGTGTCTTTGGGGTGATCATCTAAGGGCGGTTCAAACTATTCGAGAGTCGGATAGTCAGGCCTTTGGTTGTCCGGAGGAGTTGGATAAGCCTTCGTGCCGTCGTTCAGTTCAAGCCGCACGTAATCCCACACCACGCCGGTGGTGACGTCTCCGGCGGGAACGGTAAAGGTCATTTCGTTGGCACCGGGCTTCAGTAGAGCGGCATCGAACTTCTGGATGTACTGGTACCAGACGCCCTTGTTGGAGTTGTAGCGTAGGGCGTTGGTGGCGACCGGATGGATGGTGCCGACGGGTTGCCCGTTGACGCCGATGGTCAGGCCACCTTGTGCATCCGAGCCAACGTAGGCTGAGCCGCCGCCGGCGGGACGCTGTCCGCCGGCACTGGGTGACGGATTGGCTCCGCCGCCGGGGCGCTGTGTACCGGATCCGGGGGCGCGGTTGCCTCCTCCGCCAAAAGCTACGTTGGCTGCGCCGCCGAGGGCGCGATTGCCGCCACCGTCGGCTCCGGCGAGGGACACGCGCAGGATGGCTGTGCCTTGCGAGGCTTTGGGCATGTTGAACTTCACGGTCCAAGTGGTGGCGCGGCCCTGGCCCCACTGCGGCCACGGGTCAGCCTTGCTGGGTGGAGTGGCAACCCAGCCGAAGCGCTGGTTGTAGGGATCCTTGGCCGCGGGATTGAGCCATGCGGTGGTGGTTGAGTGCGGGACTTCCTGGAAGAACCAATCCTTGTGGTAGTCGCTCTTGCCGATGGTATAGGTGATGTCGTTGGGAAAGAGGCCGCTGTAGCGGAGGCCCCAGCCCCAGAGCCAGTAATTGTTGGCGTCGCCTTTGAAGAATTTGTCGCCGGTACGGTCGGGATAGCCGATGTCCCAGATCTGCTTGCCGTACCGGACGGGTTGCCATGTGATCTTACCGAGGTCGATGCTCTTGCCTGCTTCGACGGTGACGTCAGCCTTGGCGAATTCGCCGAGAACTCCGTTGGCAAAGGCGTGGAGGGTGTAGGTGCCGGGGCGTACATTGGGGATGGTGAAGCGGCCGTCAGGCGTGCCTTCGGTCCAGAACTGATAGTGCTCGCCATCATGCGGCCAGGTTACGATGTTGCCGTTCCCGGCCCGTGGGCTTGCATTGCCCTGGTAATTCGGGTACGTGAGACCAACATTCAAATTAGGGAGGCTCTTGGAAGCGGCCTGCGGATCATCGAGGACCAGTTGTCCAGTGACCGTGCCGCGCTCTGCCTTGTGTGGGTAATCCATACCCTCGACCCAGCTATAGGGCCACGCGGCCTTTACCTCTTTCGACTTCGCAACCGCGTCCTCCCACAGAGCAAGCTGGTTGTCATGCCAGACGGCGGGTACGGCCGGCATCCCGCTGCCGGAGGTGGCTGTCAGCTTGTCCAACTCAGCCTGGGATGGGTCTTTCGGGTTGGCGATCGCGTTGAAGTACACGAAAATTGGGCCGACGTTGTGCCTCCACTCCTCGCCGGCAGGGATGCTGTTGCTCGCGCCCCCGGCGTAGTGCCCGGAGGTCCAGTAGTCGAGGACGATTCCTTGGTAAGACGCCGCTCCAGGAGCGGTCATGTGGTCGATCAGATCCAGCCTCTCCGGGCCGCCGACAATGTACTCGGTCGAGGGGTTCATGAAGTAGACGCCGATGTGGTCCTTGGTGCTCGACCAGCCCCACGCCTGGAGCTTGTACATCGGCGCGTTGTAGCTGTATTTGTGCTCGACCGAGTTCTTGTAGATGCCGGACGCGTAGATGCTCTGCTCTTTGGCGTGAATCTCGTGGTCCTCTGGCGCGTGGCTCATCAGCTGGTTGCGGTCTTTATCCACGGAGAGCCAATCGAAGGTGGGGTTTATATCCTCCAGGATGAACCGGCTTTCGCCCTCACCGGCGCGAGGATAGGAGGCATGATGGGTGTACTCGGCGTAGGTGTAGAAGCCGCTGACGCCCCGCTCCAGAGTGAAGCGGGTCTCGATATCCAGGCCCACGCTGCCGCGAGGTGCTCCGGCTGCGGCACGCGGCCCAGTGGGGCCACCGGGACCGGCTGCGCCACCGGGACGCGCAGCGCCGCCAGGAGTTGGGGTGTTGTCGCCGTTGTACACGCCCTTGACGGATACCTCAGCGCGTTCGCCGCCATTGGTCACGGGATCGATGGTCACCTTGGCCGTGATGATGCCGGAGGGAACCTGCTCCCAGTATTGGCCGCGAGTGAGTATCTCGATGCCGTGATAGACAAGCGAAGACAGATTACCGTTGCGCTTGGGGATGGTCATCTTGACGATGCCGTTGTCCATGGTCCACGAGTCGCCGTTGTCGGTGAGGGTGACGGGTTGGTTGACGGTGACCCTGGCGATCTTGGGGGTGGCCGTCTGCGCCGGTGCGACGGAAGTGAAGACAGCCGAGAGGGCGAGAAACGCGGAACTTAAGACAACCCGTGACTTGGACATGTCGCAACCTTTCAAAACCATCGGAGGGGGTGTACTTCTCGAGCACGAAGAAGAACCCGCAAAGGACGTCGAGTAGTGTAATCCTGCCGGAGCCTCTGTTAGCAAGCCGAATTTCTCGGGAGCATAAGGCGTTGAAAGGATTTCACTATGGTCGGTTAGTCTTGAACCTTAAGAATACTTAAGCGACAAAGTTGCGGCGTGTTGAGCCGGTCGGCAGATGAGGGATTCTATTGTTGTTCGGGATCGAGTGGGACGATCTCCGGGACGGAACTGGACTCTCCGTCGTCAGGCGCATCACGGAAGCACACGATGGCCGCACCTCGGGTCAATAGCGATCCTGTAACCGGCACGACCTTCGTGATCACACTGCCCCGCATGGCAAATCGGGAACTTCGTTCCTCATTTCACGCTAAGCCCTCGTCAATTGACAGTCCGCCTCCGGGGTCGAGGTCGAGACCCGCGCACGATTGTTCCAAAAAGCCGACTGCTGGAATTCCCGCAATCTACTGAAAATAGATGATCAAGAATGATGTGACACTGTTCCAAAAGGTGTGGGTTGGGAGGCAATACGCTTTCCTGCGGACCGGCCCGACACTCCGCACCCCACCTCTTAAGAATTCTTAAGCTTCAAAGCAAACCGGGAGTAGTCTAATTCCGTCGACGCCTCTTGCTACCAGAAAAGTACGCGAGGCAATGGAGGGTAATTGTATGAATTCAACAACGTCTCGCCGCGATTTCTTGTCTGCGGGGCTGGCGCTTCCAGTCCTGAGTGCGGGTTCGAGAATGGCGCTTTGGCAGTCGTCCGAGAATCCCATCCCAAGCACTCCCAGTTCGCCGCCCAAGCTCAGTTACAGGACCCTTGGCCACACGGGCCTGAAGGTTACCACTGTGGGATTCGGGTGCATGATCACCTCTGACCCCAGCGTGGTCCAGCGTGCTGTCGATCTTGGCATCACCTACTTCGACACAGCACGCGGCTATCAACACGGCAACAATGAGCGCATGGTGGGCGCAGCGCTGGGCAACAAGCGCAAACAGGTTGTGCTCTCCACCAAGACGGAGGCCCGCGACAAGGCGGGACAGCTGAAAGAACTAGACACCAGCCTCAGCGAACTCAACACGGATTATGTCGACATCTGGTATCTCCATGGCAAGAACAGCCCGGACCAGATTCATGACGACATGATCGAAGCGCTACAGCTTGCCAAGCAACAGGGCAAAGCACGCTACGTGGGCATCAGCACCCACAGCGGCCAGCAGCAATTGCTTCCCTGGATGGCGCAGAAGGGCGTCTTCGACGTAGTTCTGACAGCCTTCAATTTCTCCATGGATCCCGGCATGGAGCAGGCGATCGATGCAGCCGCCAAGGCCGGCATGGGCGTGGTGGCCATGAAGGTGATGGCCGGGGGCTCTCGCAACCAGAAACTCGCGCAGAATGGCGCTATGCTGGCCGCGCTGAAGTGGGTCGTCAACCATCCCCACGTCGCCACCACTATTCCCAGCATGACGGACATGGACCAATTGGAGGAGAATCTGAAGGCCATGGAGGGCGCGTTTTCCGAGGGCGACCAAAAGCTGCTCGCGGCGCACCTGGAGCGTATCCAGCCGTTCTACTGCCGCATGTGCGGGAAGTGCGAAGGCACCTGCGCAAAGGGCCTGCCCGTCGCCGACGTGTTGCGCTGCCTCACCTACGCGGACGGATACGGCCAGTTTGCA
This sequence comes from uncultured Granulicella sp., assembly GCA_964489045.1. Lineage (GTDB taxonomy): Bacteria > Acidobacteriota > Terriglobia > Terriglobales > Acidobacteriaceae > Edaphobacter. Next base: position 6,129 of record CAZAXI010000147.1, read on the forward strand.
CTGGGGCGGGAGAGATTTCTGGAGTTGACCTCCGAGCAGGTTGCAGTCCGTTGCGGGGATTGCGCCGAATGCACGGTGAAATGCCCATTCGGCGTCCAGGTATCGAGCCGGATGGCGCGAGCCCAAGAGTTATTCGCATGAGGGCCAGCCATCTCGCGCTGCTGCCAATGCTGCTTGCGGCGGGTGTGGCATGCGCTCAGGACTATCTCAGTTGCCAACTTGTGCCCGGCTGGGCACAGTCCGGGCCAAAACGCCAATACACCGCCGAAAACCTCTACGACTATAAGGATGGCGGTGCCGAAGGGTATCTGAGCTACGGTTTCACCCGCATGCAAGGTATCGATTGCAAGTCGGGTGGCACCACACTGACAATCGATGTCTCTGAGATGGCCGATGCAGACGCGGCATACGGTATGTTCGCCGCCAATCGCGATCCCAGGCTTCCCATAGTAAAAATCGGGATGGGCGGACAGATCCAGCCACAGAGCGCCCTCTTCGCCAAAGGAAAGTACTACGTCGAAATCGTGGCAATCGACCCCAATCCCAACGGCGATCACACTGCGGAGTTGAGGGCTTTTGTAACCGGGATGCAGGAGCGCCTGGAGGGCCGTAGCACCGCTCCGGAGGCTTTGGATTGGTTTCCCAAAGACAACCTCGCCTCGACCCGTTTGGTCCCCGAAAGCGTGTTGGGGCTAAAGCAGCTCAAGCGCGGCTACGTGGCAACGTACAAGCAGGGGCAGGCGTTTATCGTGGTGGAGGCCTCACCAGAATCCGCCGCAGAGGTCCTGAAGGAGCTCCGGGAACGGTTTGACGGGGCATCTTCCGTACCGGTTGGCGACGAAGCATTCCAGGCTAAGGCACAGTACCTGGACGGAATCTGTATCTTCCGCAAGGGGCGCTATCTCGGGGGGTACACAAACCTGCCTGCACCACAGGACGCTGCTTCTCAGGCTACTAAACTCGCCGCCAACATCCCGTAAGAGACTAAACCAAGCGTCGCCGGCGCCCCTCAAATGACCTGGCTGATCTTGGTGCGGACGTGCTCAAAGTCCGAGTGCCCCAAACCGCGCTTCTCGGCCAGCTTCAAATACGGCATAGCGTCCGCATCGAGGTTCCAGTAAGCCTTGGCGACATACGCATCCAAGGCCACCGGGTCAGTGCCTGCGACCAGGGTCTTGTGCACTGCGACATCTTCCACATTGCCGCCGGTCGGGCCATTGCGCAGCAGCACGCGGTAACAGTCGATCATGGTCAACGTGGGCAGCATGAAGGCTGCAAGATCCACCAGGCTTTGGTGAATCTGTTGATGCAGCCGGTTGCGCTCGCCACCGAGAATCCCGTACCAGTTCTTGAATCCCAACGTGGCGCCGGTGAGGGCATGATGCTTGGCAATGGGCATATTGATGACCTTGTCGGCCTCGAGGAAGGGCTCAAACACCTTCCAGTTCTGTAGGATTTCGCCGCCCAGGTTTACCTCGCGGAACCGTGCCGGATCGGGCAGGATCACCTCCGCCCCCTCGCTGCGCGCAGCGGCCGCGATGCCGGAGCGATGAAAACACCGTTCTGCCTCGTTACAACTCACATCGGTGACGATTACTCGCTTGGCGCCAGCCTGCCAGCACTGCTTGACCGTCTCAGCGACAACATCCGGATTGGTGGTCGCCGCCTGTTCGGGAGTTCGGTCCCACGCAATGTTCGGCTTGAGGACTACCACATCGTGACGCGCGATGAATCGGCTCGCGCCCCCCAGGTCGGCAAACGCCTGCCGGACCAACGCGCGTGGATCGTCTCCCTGCACCACTACCATCTCCGGCAGCGCGGCGTTGGATTCCACGGTGTGATCGCGTCGGACATATGCGGCTTCGGTCGAGGTGGGTGGGGCACTGCGCTCGGCCAGCCAGAAGGCCGCAGCAGCGGTGCCCGCGCCAGCACCCGTCAGTCGCAGCAACTGCAGCATCGCCTCGCGGCGAGTCATCCTGTCTTCAGGAGCCGGATTGTCTGAAGTCATTTGCCGCCTCCCTACGCAATGCTGTGCTCGATCAGTGCAATCCGGGCCGGGTCGTTCGTTCCTAGCCGGTGCTGCGCATCCGCCGCGGTCGCGATGTAGGTGAGCGGCGTGCCCTTCTGTTCCAATGTATTCAAGCCCTTCTCGGCGCGTTTGCGCTGGACTATCTGTGCGCAGATAGTGTCGATCGCCACCCGGTCCTCGCCCACCATCAATCCGTCCTCGTTCCATGCGTATTCCGGCCTGTAGCTTGGCCCGCCTTCGTACACCGCGGTCTTCAAGTCGCTCACCACAAAGCGGACCTTCTGGCGGATCTGCGGAATCATGTTGAGATCGGCGATATAGGGATCGCATGCGGTGCCGTGCATCGCGCTCGGGTTATTGATCACGCCATACATGTTCTTCATCGCCATGGTAACGCCGACGATGTTGTGGTTTTTCATCACTGGCATATTGATCACCACGTCGCTACGGGTAAGGATCTTCGAGAGCCGCGTCGTTACCGATCCGTAGTTCACCGACGTGTCCTCATATCCCACCGTGTCCGAGCCGAGGAAGCGCACTGCGCCGGGTGCGTTGGAGAGCTTGAATCCAGCCGCTTCCAAGTCGCGGCTGTTACGCTCCCATACCGTGATGTCGCCCCCCTTGATGCCGGCCTGCTGCAACCGTTCGCAGATTGCCTTTACCAGCGCCACGCTGGGCGCAATCGCACGACCGCCCAGGGCGTTCAGCTTCAGGCTTACCACCTGTCCTGGCTGAACGATCTTCTTCCACGGCTGCACTGGATTTTGCGCGCTGAAGTACGTCTGCATTGCGTGGTCCAGCAGGGCAGCTATACGCTTTTCATCGGGCGCAGGGCCTGGCGTGCGCAGCTTCGCATCGCGCACAATCACCACCTTCGACTTCTGTGCCGCCTTTGACTGACCCCATGCGAACTGCGTTCCCACTCCCAGAACAGCGGCTCGTGCCACCATTTCCTTTACGAACTCCCGCCGATTCTGCATTCTGCACCTCCGTGCAACTTCCACAGCGACCCGATCTACAGCTTGCCCTCGACTCCATGCGCCAGCGCCATTAGAGCATCGCCCTCACCTGGAGCCGCTTCGAAGGCAGTCAGCCGAACCAGATACGGCCCCTTGCGGAATACCACGCTCTGCCCATAGGCGCGCCCGGCATCGCCTAATACCACGCTCTTGCTATCAGAGGTCGGCGGATCAGCATCGAAGATCGTCTTAGCGCCTTCCGCGGTCTTCATGGTGTACACATCAGCAGTAACTTCCACGCTTCCCTGGTATTTGTAGTCCGAGGTCGATACGCCGACCACGCCGGCGCTGATGTACTGCTCCGCTCCGCCGTCGATGTACTCATACAGGTTTGCCGCATCGTAGGTCTGCGTCTTGTCTCCCTTGTCCCACCCCGCAACGACTCCCGAGGCCGGAAAGGGATCGACGGCCTTCTTCTTACATCCCGCGCCTCCCAGTACGAGCACTGCCAGTGATGCGGCAATTACAGCTGCTTTGAACCTCATTCCAATCACGATTGCGCCTTTCCCTTTCTTCTGCTCAGCAGAATCTGGCTATCCACCGACCGGCTCTCTCCAATACTTGTTACATACACCGCCGGATGCTCCTGTAGCGGGCACGCATACTCGCACGCTCCGCAACCGACGCACCGGCTGGGATCGACATGCGGCTGTTTCACCACTTTCATATTCCCATCCGCATCCACGATCTCCGCTTCCTGCAGGTAGATGGCCTTCGGCGACACCGGGCACCACTCTTCGCATACGATGCAGTCCGTCGCCATTGCCCACGGAAGACATCGGCCGCGATCATAAAACGCCGTCCCCAGCCGCACCGACTTCGCATCGCCCTGGCCGACGCCCACGACCCAGCCTTTTTCCTGCGGTGTCAGCTTCCAGATAGCCCCCGTCGGACAAACCTCCGAACAAAGCACGCAACTCGGCTCGCAGTACCCAATACGCGGCGTCAGCACCGGAGTCCACAACCCCTCCAGGCCCGCCTCTGCCAGCGCAGGCTGCAGTGAATTGTTCGGACACACCTTCATGCATTCGCCGCAGCGGATACACCGTGAGAGGAAGTCCGTTTCTTCCAGCGCGCCTGGTGGACGAATCAAGTGCTCGTCCCGGCTCTTTCCCAGCGCCGTATTCGCTCGCAGCAGTGGAACCGCGGCCAGTCCTGCGGCAATCCCGGTCACCACCTTGCGCCGCGGCAGGTTCGCCCCGGCAACCTCGGGTTCTTTGCGAAAGAACCGGAATTCAAGGCTCTGGTGCGGGCAAGCGTCCAGGCAGTTGAGGCACATCAGGCATTCCGCCTTGTGCCACGGCGCCGCTCCAATCGGATCGTCGCCACCCTGACAATGCAGCAGACAGCGATTGCATTTATCGCAGGTCGCAGCATCCTTATGCAGACCAAGCACTGACCAGCGCGAGGCGACCCCCAGCAGCGCTCCTAAGGGACAAAGTGCTCGGCACCAGAAGCGAGTTACCCGCGAATTCGCCGCCAACAGAACCAAGAAAATCAGCCCCAGATACACCCCCTGGCGGAAGTGCGGTTGCTTGAAGTTCAGAACGGTCGCGGCAAACGCCGCGTGGAGAGCGGTGCCCGTCGCCTGCACCAAACCAATGTCACTATGCTCCAGCGCGTTCAGAAACGAATTCGACGCGTAGTTGATCGCCGGCAGGACCGACAGACCCATCGACCGCACTAACAAACTGAAAGGGTCGAACCAGCCCACCCACGCTGTTCCGCACAGCGCCGACACCAGCACCGCAATCAGGATGACGTATTTTGTCCTCTGCCAGGGTCTGTAGCGATTGGCATCGATGCCCTGTTTGCCGCGCTTCTTCTCCGACTTCAGACTCCCGAAGAAGTGATGGATTGTGCCCATCGGGCAGATCCAGCCGCAGAAGAATCGTCCGAAAAACATCACAGGCAGCAGAATCAACAGGCTCCACAGCAGCCCGCGATAGAGCGCATGGGTAGCCAGCGCATTCGACAACGCCACCAGCGGATCGAGTTCGAAAAACAGGCGTATCGGCCAATGCATCCGGACGTCGCTGCCCGCTCCCACCGCCCCGCGAAACTCCGTCCGAAGCAAAAGAAACGCAAACAGCAGAAGAAAGAATATCTGCGATACGCGTCGCAGGGTAACAAGTCGGATTCGAGCGAACAATCTAGCTAACATGGGGGCGAACCGAAAATGCTCCATGTCCCTTGCAGGAGCGCGGCCCAATAGTCTTCGCGTACTTTTCTTGTAGCAAGAGGCGTCGACGGAATTAGACTACTCCAGGTTTGTTTTGAAGCTTAAGAATTCTTAAGAGGTGGGGCGTCGGGCCGGTCGGCAGCAAAGCGTATTGTCTCCTAACCGACACCTTGCGTTTGCGGAGCGACTATTGCGCTGGGGCCGGCTGTGCGGTACTGGTTGGCGGAACGTTGGGTTATCTCAGCGGTGG
>CAZAXI010000148.1:0-11562 GCA_964489045.1 uncultured Granulicella sp.
CGCGTCCAGCGCCCAGATGCGGATCTCCGCATTGCTGGTCACGCTGTCCTTCCAGCGATACGCCTCCTCCAGCCCAATCCCAAACAGCCCAATCACCGGCTTGTCCCCCATCGTCGCGCGATATTCTTTGCCGGACTTGCCCACCAGCCACGGCGCCGCCAGCCCATGCCGAGCCTGCCGGTCCGCCGCCAGCATCGGTGCGCGCCGGCTGGTCTCGATCGTGTTCAGCGGACTCCCCGCCCCGCTGCCGTTATTCGGCACCACGCTCGACTCGGGATTGATCGCCCGAATCGCGCCATTCCAAACATCCAGCACCTCCACCAGCCGCCCGCGCCGCCACTCCAGAAACGCCCGCCGGGCAGGATCGCGCGCGTCCGTCGTCCGTGGCAGTTCAAATCCGCTCGCCGCCTTGAAGTTTTCCCGGCAGTGCACGCAGTAGCAATCGCCGGAGCCCTCCCAGCGGTTCATAAAGATCCCGTCCGCGTGGTAACCGGCCATAATTTCCTTGTGCACAGCGGTCATGAAATCAAAGTTGTACGGCCCCAGCGCGCACGTCACCCACATCTCCGGCGAGGCCCAGTGCCGCCGCGGATTGCCATTCGCCTCCACCGCGATCCAGTCCGGATGCGCAGCCTTCGCATCGTCGTACGTCGCATGCGGATCGGTCCGGATCAGCACCGCCATGCCCAGCTTGCGGCACCCCGAGACCAACTCTCCCAGCACATCCCTATCGCCCAGCCACGCACTGCGGTGATGGAATGGAATCTCGGTCGGGTAGTACGCCACGCACCCGCCGCCGCTAAGGCACACGCCATCCGACCGCGTCCGCTTGAAGTAGTCGAACCAGAACCCCGGATCGAAGTGCGCCGGATCGTCCTCCACCAGCGTCAATTGCGCCCAGCGCATCGTCTTGTGCGCCCACGCCAGAGCCGGTGCCGCCACTCCGCCCGCCGCAGCCTGCCCCAGCATCGGCGCAACCCGCGCCAACGCCAACCCGGTTCCCGCAACCGCCGTGGACTGCAAAAACTCCCGCCGCGTTACATTCGATGAATTCATGTGCGGAATGGTACGTGACCGGCGCGGACGATGACCACCGGGCAGCCATCCTCCCACCCGCCGACCCCCCTCCCCGCGATACACTATCTCTTGCACGCCAAGCCAGGCGCGGAGACCCGATTTGCCCGAGATCACAGCCACCACCCCCCCGGAAAAGACCCAGCCGAAGACCGACCCCAAGACCACCCCCGCAACCCCTCCCGCCCCATCCAAGCACGATGAGAGTGAGACTGCGCTGGAGTCGCTCGCCTCCATCTGCACCGTCCTCGCCGTCGGCCTTTTCGTCATGACCTTCGTCTTCCAGAACTTCGAGATCCCCTCCGCCTCAATGGAGAAGACGCTGCTCATCGGCGACCACGTCCTGGTCGACCGCATCTCGCTCGCGCCCCCCGCATCCTGGGCGCCCTTCGTCCACTACCGTGAGCCCCGCCACGGCGACATCATCGTCTTCCTCAAGCCCCACCCCGAAACCCCCGACCTCTACCTGGTCAAGCGCTGCATCGGTTTGCCCGGTGACCGCATCCACCTCGAGCATGGCATCGTCTACCTCAACGGCGTCGCCCAGAACGAACCCTACGCCGCCATGCCCCGCTCGGACGGCGACCCCGAGGACGCCTACACCCCCTACCGCGACGACTTCCCCTCCGACCTCCAGGGCATCGAGCAGGAGGCCGCTGCCAACAACGCAGCCCAGTGGGCCGTAGACCTGCCCAACCACGTCGTCGACGGCGACCTCGTTGTTCCCCCCGGCACCGTCTTCGCCATGGGCGACAACCGCACCAAGTCTCTCGACGGCCGCTTCTGGGGGTTCGTCCCCCGCGAAAACATCGTCGGCCGCCCCATGTTCGTCTACTGGTCCTTTGAGACCCCGCCTGACCAGATCGACAAGACCGGCATCGGCGACCGCATCGCCTTCATGGGCCACATCCTCATCCACATCTTCGACCAGACCCGCTGGAGCCGCACCTTCCACATCGTTCGTTGACCGGTCGGCGAGCACTCCAAAATTATACTTTTGTATAATTTGTGATATAGTCCGGATAACGGAGGTGAAGGGGCGATGCATACAACAAGTCTGCGCAAGGTCGGTGGCTCGGTGATGATGACTGTGCCCTCCGCTGTGCTCGACCTGCTTGATCTCCAGGTCGGAAGCGTGGTGGGAATGAATGTCGATGGAGAACGTCTGGTAATCCAGCCCCGTAAGCGGCCGCGATACAAACTCAACGATCTTCTCGCGCAATGCAAGGCCAAGGCCCCCATCACGCGAAAGGATCGGCAGTGGATTGATCTGAACCCCGCTGGACGTGAACTGTGAGGCGAGGGGATATTTACCTCGTCTCCCTCGACCCAACCGCCGGACATGAGCAACAGGGCACCCGGCCCGTCCTGGTGGTTTCTCCGGATGAGTTCAATCGTCTTACCCGCGTGCCCATCGTTGTCCCCATCACCTCGGGAGGCTCTTTCGCGCGGAGCGCCGGATTTGCAGTTTCGCTTGCAGCCGCAGGCACCCGCACAACCGGCGTGATTCGTTGTGACCAGCCCCGCCCTCTCGACCTCGCGGCCCGCAAAGGCCGCAGGCTTGAAAGCGTTCCTGCCGGGATCGTCGACGATGTGCTCGCAAGGCTGGCGACCCTGTTCGAGTGAGCCGGCCGCCGCTCGAAGCATGCAACTCAGCCGCTACACGCTAGAATAGTCCGTCCGCAAAGTTCGACCCCGTCACTGCATGCACCCTCTACCCCACAACCACGAGGCTGATCTCGACACCGATCCCGGCACTCGTCCCGCGCGCCCGCGCGGCCAACGCCGCCTCATCGCGGTCTTCTGCCTGCTCGTCGCATTTCTTCTCCTCACTTTTGTTCCTCCGCTCATCAACCTCAGCAGTCTTCAACTTCGCATCGCCCGCAACATCGGCGCATCCATCGGCCGCCCTGTCCACTTCGCCCGCGTGTCTCCCGTCCTGTTACCGCTCCCCGGCTTCACCCTGGAAGACTTCGTCGTCGACGAGGACCCGGCCTTCGGCTCCGAGCCCATCCTCTCGGCCGGCGAGGTCCGCGCCACTCTCCGCATCAGTTCCATATGGCGTCACCGTGTCGAATTCTCCAAAATCTCCCTCAGCGCCGGCGACGCGGGGATCGATCCCAGCGTCAACCTCGTCCGCAACCCCGACGGCCGCTGGAACATCGAGGGCATTCTCCTTCAGGCCTCCCATATCCAGGCCGCACCCACCGCCCAGCGCTTCGCCGGTCCTGCCCGCCGCTTTCCCTACATCGAGGCTACCGGTGCCCGTCTGAACCTCAAGCTCGGTCCGGAGAAGACCCCCTTCTCCCTCACCGACGCCGACTTCGCCCTGTGGCTGCCCGAACCCCACCAGTGGCATCTCCGCCTGGTGGCTCACCCTCTGCGCACTGACACCGTCCCCGGCGACACTGGCACCATCCGCGTCGAAGGCACCCTCGGCGAAACCGGCCTCGACGCCGGCTCCCTCGCCGAGATCCCCATCGACCTCCACGGCGACTGGCGCGACGCCCAGCTAGGCGGCCTCAGCCGCCTCCTCTTCGCCACCGATTACGGCTTGCGCGGAGATTTCTCCCTCGCCTTCTCTATCCTCGGCACCGTCGGCCAGAACACCATCGCCACCAACCTCAACCTCGCCAAGGCCCGCCGCGCCGCTTTCATCCCCGACCGCATGCTTTCGCTCGAAGCTACCTGCAACGCTATCGCTCGCAATAGCTTCCAGTCCTTCACCTCCATCGAGTGCCACTGGCCCCCGGCGGACTCCTCTGACCCCAGTCTGCTCATCCTCACCGCCGACCTGCCCGACGTGCGCCAACCCCGCACCGCAACCGTCAACCTCACTGTCCCCGCGCTCCCCGCCGGCACCTTCTTTGACTGGCTCAGCATCGCCACCCCGCAAGCTCCCGCAGGTACTGGGACCCTGGCCGGGGTGCTCGCCTACGGCCCCGATACTCCGCCCACCCCTGCTGCCAAGCCCCACTCCCCCCAGCCCACCCCCCCGTCCACTCTGCAATCACCCACCCCAACCTGGTCCGGCGAACTTGAGTTCTCCGGCGGCGCCATCGAGTTCGACCGCCTCAGCCACCGCTCCATCCCACTCACCGATGTCGACCTGCGTTCCACCCCGCCGCCCGCAGCCCCGTCGCCCCGCTCCCACAAACCGGCGCCGCCCGCCGCAGTCCCTGCTCCGGACAGCTTCGACCTCCTGCCCCTCTCGCTTCCCCTGGGCGGAAAGCAGCCCGCCACCCTCGAAGGTCACGTCGACTCCACCGGCTACACCCTCCACCTCACCGGCACCGTCATCTGCGCCAACCTCCTCGAGCTCGGCAACGCCGTTCCGCAGTTCGGCGAAGGTCTTGAGGACGTCCTGGACAAAATCGCCGCTGCAACCCCTGACCCCGGCCCACCTCTAAAGTCAGGCCGGGGCGCCGACCACATTCTCTCCAGCGTCCCCATCCACGTCGACCTCACTGCCACCCGCACCTGGGGCAGCGGGCAGACATGGCACGAGACCACCCCGCCCCCACCCTCGCGCCCCGCCCGCAAATAGCCCCTACGGCTTCGACCCCAGCTTGCTGCTTCCGCTGGTAGGCGTGGACGGAAGTCCCGCCGCGATCGGCGTCACCACCGGCGTAGCCGCGCCGATCAGTTCCAGCACATTGTTACCGCCGAAGTTGGTCACCCACGCGTCGCCCGAGCCGTCGATCGCAATTCCGCGCGGCCCGTTCAGCACGCCGCTGGTGTATCCGGTATTGGTAGCCCCGGAAAGCACGACGCCGGCGCTGGAAACCTCGATAACCGCGTTCGTGGTTTTGTCTGTCACCCACAGGTTGCTCGAGCCGTCCAGCGCAATCGCCACCGGCGCAGCCAGACCGCCTCCGCCGAACCCGAACGATGAGGGCGCTGTCGTCCCCGTACTGGAGACTTCGAGCACCGTACTCTTGCCGGTATTGGCAACCCACGCATTCCCTGAGCCGTCCATGGCGATCCCCTCAGGCGTAACCGCGACGCCGCTGGCATACCCATTGGCCCCGGAAACGGCCGCACCCGCACTCGACAGCTTGGTCACGCTGTTGTCCGCCTGGTTGGTAATCCATGCGGCGCCCGCGCCGTCGATTGCAATCCCATAAGACTGGCTCAGCCCGCCGCCGCTGTAAGGCGAGCCACCCGTAGCTGCGCCCGCGCTGGTAAACTCGGTCACCGTATTCGCGCCGGAGTTCGACACCCACACATTGCCAGCGCCGTCGATCGCGATACCATCAGGCTGATGCAGGTTGCCGCCCGAGTAGGGCGAGCCCGCCGACGCCGTCCCCGCGCTCGACAGCTCGGTCACGCTGTTGCCCGGCCCGTTGGCAATCCACGCATTGCCCGCGCCGTCGATCGCAATCGCCGCCGGCCCGCTGATGCTGCCGCCGGTATAAGGCGATCCCGTCGCCACTGCGCCCGCAGCGGTAAGTTTGGCCACGCTGTTGCCCGTCACGTTTGCGATCCACGCGTTCCCTGAGCCGTCGATCGCAATCCCTCCCGGCCCGTTCAACCCGCCCCCCGAGTACGTGATCGCCACCGTAAAGTCATTCGGCTGCCGGCCCAGCGCCGGCGTATACACCGGCACGCTCGGGGCCAGGTTGTAGATGTCCGAAATCAGGATCGACCCCGGATTATGCGCAATATAGATCGCGGCAGTAGCCGTATCCGTCGGTGCGTTCCCCGTCGTCCCGTTCGCCAGCGCATCGCCCAGCAGCGAGCTGCAACTGGTCGCCGAGTAACTCGCCGGATTTTCGCAAACCGACAGAATATTTGCCAACGAGTCGATCTCCGCCTGCGGCACCGTGCCGTTTCCCGCCGCGGTCGTCGTCAGCGCCACGCCCGTCGACAGCTTCACCAGGTTCGCCGCATTCGCAAACGCGTTCCCAATCCCCGTCAGCGCCAGCGCCGTCCCCGAACTCGACACATGCACCGCGTCCGTCGCGAATCCCGCCAGCGCATACGCCGCCGCCACCGTCGAAACTTCGTTCACCTGCGCCACCACCGAACTGCTGGTCGCCGGGCAGTTCCCGATTGCCGCCAGCAGCCCTGCGGACCCAACCGACTGCGTCCCCGCCGTGCCGCCCAGCGCATAGATGTAGAGCTGCTGTCCGCTGGTGCAGGTGTAGTCGCCCGACATGGTGAAGTTACCCAGCGCGCTGGTCAGCACATACGCGTTATTGTTGCTGTCTTCAGTCGCCGTCTCGCTGTAACTCAGCAGCGAGATCGAAGACAACCCATATCCCGTCGTGTTCGCCGCGTACAGGTACACGTGCGCCCCAACGATCGGAGTCGCGCCCGTCGCAACCACCCCGGTCAGCCCCGCGTCCGACAACGGCGGAACTCCCTGGATTGTCGCCGTGGTGCCCGCCTGTCCGCTGTACCCGCTGGTATCCTGTACCGTCAGCGATACGGTATAGACCGTCGAGCTTTGCCCCGCGACCTGCGCATAGGTGTGCGTCGGGGTCGCACCCGCCGCGCATGAGGTGCACGTGCTGCCGTCGCCAAAGCTCCACGAATACGTCAGCGCCTGGTTCTGCGGGTCCGTCGACGCGGACCCGTTGAACGTCACCGCCGTTCCCACCATCCCCGTATAAGGCCCGCCCGCATTCGCTGTCGGCGGCAGAACCGGCGCCGGCCCGCTCGGAGTCGAGGACCCACCCCCGCAACCCGCCAAACACAACCCGCCGCACACCGCTACCGCAAGGGCAAACCGCATCGCACGCTCCCAGGGAAATCCGTTCCTATGCTATCCCGTTTCGAGTGCTCCGGAAAAGATTCAGCAAGAACAGTAGTGGTGCAGTTTGATTTGTCTCGTTAAGGGCACGGCTTCAGCCGTGGTCAATCCTGACGGGTTTCACGTCTGCAGGTAATGCAGCGGAAAAACTCTTCGCGTACTTGCAATTCTTCCAGGTCGCGTTCCAACTCCAGGATTGCCTGAAACGCAAACCAGAAACGCTCTTCCCAGGTCAGGCAGTCCAGAGGATTGGCTTCCTGGGGCGTCAACCCGCTCTTGCTCGCCGGAGATGGCTGCACCAGGGTTGGACGCAGAGACGTTGCCGGTTCTGTTTTTGCGACGAACTGGAGCTTGGCTGCGTTTACCGCCCATCCCGCGGGGCCCGTAAAATCTGTACCTGTAATCTGCTTTTCCAATTTCTGTGGATCGTCTCGCTTCCGGGTGGTTGAAACAGAGTTCAGGTGTCGGCTCAACGGTCGGCGAGACGGTAATCTACAACTGCGGGTCGTCTATTGGGGCATTGGAAGACTCCTGCGCGGTGAAGTTTGCTGGCTGGAGTCAGTCGTTCCTTGACCCGTGTTGGGTGTGCTGTTTTCAGCCGGGTTAGCTGTGCCGGTTCCCGCTATGTCCGCCGACATCGACGCCAGTTCCGACTGCCGATACTTCGGCGCGCTCACGTATCCGTGGATGCGGTCCTTGCCGATGCTGTTGATCACGATCTCGACCGGTTGCGGACTGTCGGGCGTCGAGAACATTACCGGCTGGTACAGATTAACGTGTTTTTGCGACAGGTTGCGATCGTCCACCATCAGGTCCAGGTCGGCAAACTGGTGCTTGCTGTCGCCTTTCTTCACTCGGATCTCCAGCGGTCCTTCGCGCTGGAACTGCTTCGACTTCGGCAGGTCGAACTCCGCGAAGCTGCGTTCCCCCTTCTTCTCCAGCACCACCAGTTCGTCATGAGTGTGAGCAATGGAGCCCGACAGTTCGGTGCGTGCGCTGGACAGGTCACCCTGGGTGCTCGCCAGATCGCTTTGGGTCTGCTCAATCGCCTTGCCCTGTGCATCGAGCTGCGATTGCAGCTTGGTGAAGCGCGGATCGACTCGCCCCACTCGCTGCCGTTGACTTGCCGACGCGCGGCCCCCGGCTACCGTCTGCGCGGAAGGGATCGACGAAGCGGATAACGGCGCGGATGCTGCTTCGCTCTGTGCTGCATTGCGCGAAGCCAGCAGATTCACCTTCGCCGTCAGGTCGCTTAGATTGTGCTGGGTTGTGTTCAGCGCAGCGGTCGTCTGCACATTCTGCGCTGCAAGATTCTGGGCGACGCTATGCTCATGAACCGCGTAGCCGCCCACGGCGCCGCCAATCGCCACGATACCGACGATAAGAGCGATGCCCTTATGTGCCACACCCTCTGGCAAGGACGCAAATTCCACCATAATGCCTCCGGAGAGAAGACGAGATGTCACCTCGTGCTCTGCGTCAGCACGTTCAGTGCCATTTTGCTCAGGCAGAGAAATTCCCCGATTGCTGTAAGTTGCGTTTCGTCAATCAAATCGGGCCATGAAGAAACTCCGCAGCCCGCAGGTAATTCTTACCCGCCCAATTCACGCCGTTCCAGACAGCCATGCCTTGCAGGGATACCCTGTCCCAGTCAGGGCAAGTTGACAGCATGAGAGCCATACGGGCTCACGAGGTTGGCGCCGATGGGCGTCACCACCGGGCCGGCCGCGCCGATGAACTCGGTCAGGCTGCTGTTCGTGTCGTTGGCCACCCAGACATCGCCGGACCCGTCGATGGCGATCCCAATGGGTTTATCCAGGTTCCCGCCTCTGTATCCAGTCGAGCCGGTGATGGCAACGCCGGCGGAATTCAGCTCGCTGATCTCGTTGTCGGTCGGGTTCGAGTTGGCGACCCAGACGTTGTTGTTGCCGTCGACGGCGATAGCGTAGGGCTGAGCGAGCCCGCCCCCGGTGTAGCCAGTGGAGCCGGACATCTCAACACCGCTGGAGTTGAACTCGCTGACCGTGCTGTTCCCGTCATTTGCGGCCCAGACGTTGCCGGATCCGTCGATCGCGATGGCTTCAGTCCCGTTCAGGCCTCCGCCGGTGTAGTCGGATATTAAGGTGCCGCCGGTGTTGTACGCAGCCAGCGAGTTGTTGCCGTTGTTTGCCACCCAGATATGGCCGGACGCGTCGACCGCGATGGAGCGCGGCGTGCTCAGCCCGCCGGTCCAGCCGGTGGTGGCGGGAGATTTCGCGGCGCCGTTGGAACCGAACTCGCTCAGGCTGTTGCCGGTGGGGTTCGAGACCCAGAGATTGCCTGAAGCGTCGAAGGCGTCATCGACGGGGTTATCCAGACCGCCGCCGGTGAAGGGGGAGCCCATGACGACCCCGCCGCCGGAGGTGTACTCGGTGATGCCGTTGTGGAGTATGTCCGAGTCCACCAGCCACACGTCGGCGGATCCGTCGATGGCGATGCCAACGGCGCTGTTGATGCCCCCGCCCGAGTAGCCGGAAGTGCCGGTGATCGCCGCGCCGGTTGGACTGACCTCACTGATGTGATTGACATTGATGTTGACCACCCAGACGTCGCCGGCAGCGTCGACGGCAATCGCGTTGGACCCATTCATTCCGGCGCCCGTGAAGTTCAGGCCGATCGTAAAGTCATTGGGCGCGCTCGTCAGTCCGACAAACGGCGGCGACGGGAGCGAAAGCGCATATAGCGCGGCAATATTCGCGCCCGGATTGTGCGCCATGTTGATCGCCGCTGTCGCTGTATCCGTCGGCTTAGTCCCGGTCGACCCTCCCGACCTCGCATCCCCAAATAACGTGCCGCAAGCGGTCGAGCCCGGCCCGCTCGAGTTCACACACGCTGCCAGAATATCCGCCAGCGTGTTGATCTCTGCCTGTGGCACCGTACCGCCTCCCGGCGTTGCCGCCAGCGCCACCCCGGTCCCAATCGCCTCCATGTTCGCCACGTTCGCAAACGCATTCGTAATCCCCGTCGTCGCCAGCGCCGTCCCCGAACTCGACACATCCGTCGCATCCGTCGCAAACCCCGCAAACGCATACGCCGTCGCAATCGTCGACACCTCGTTCATCGTGACGAACAGCCCCGATGAAAAAGTGTTGCCCAACGAGCCCGTTATCCCCGGACAGGTGCCCAGCGCCGCCAGCAGCCCCGCGGCCGAGTTCGTCCCCGACCCTAAGCCCGGGTCGCCCCCTAGCGCGTACAAATACACCTCCTGTCCCCCGGTGCAGGTGTAGTCGCTCGAGATGCTGAAGTTGCCGCCGCTGTCGGTGACCACGTAGTAGTCGCCGCCGGTCGGCCCGCTGCTCATATCCAGCATCGTATTTGTCCCCGTGCTCGTCAGCAGCGACTTCGACGCATTCCCATAGCCGCTGGCGTTCGGAGTAAAGACGCCGGAGTTTGCCGCAAACAGATATACCTGCGCACTCATCAGCGGATTCTGGCCGCCGTAGACACGGCCCTGGATTGCCATTCCCTTCTCAGCCGTAGGCGGGGCATTCGAACTCAGCGTACAGCTGGTAAGCATGAAGGAAAGAGAAGAGACCAGCAACACACACTTGGCAGGTGTACGCATACAGCCCCCAATAAGTCAGGGACGTAAGGCCCTCGTACCCTGAGGATTCCTCGAGTGACTCACATAATATTTGCCCAGACTCCGATTTTGTCAATACGCGAGCTTCTACGACCCTGCCGCAAACGAGAAACGGCGCCTGCGGCAACTTCGGCCCGCTCCGGAACCTCGCCCCCAAACTTCCCCACCTCAAAATCATTGTCAACCCCCCAAACGACCGAACTCCTTCATTCCACTCGTAAAAGTCGATGCAGATGAGTTATGGTCAATCTGCTATACTTAACAGGTAAGTAGTAAACAGAAAGGCTCAGCCCCCGCGGCTGGGCCTTTCGCACTTAACCCGCCTGTTTTCTTATTCGCCGCCCGCAACCAACCCATTTTCTTATATTTACCAAACCATATAAGAAAACAAACCACTTAGCCCTACCCCCCCCCCCGGGGGGGTACCCGAGGAGCACCCATGCAATCTCCCGCCGCATCTCCCGCCAGCAAGCCTCAAGCCCACCTCCAACCCCCGCGGCAACCAGACCCTTCCCCAGCCCAAACCTGCCCAACCCCGCTCACCCAACGGCCGCTTCACCCCCGAATTCCACCCCCATCCGCCGCAAACCCGCCCCTAACCCCAATCCCCGTAAGATCTTAGCTGTAACCCATTTGAATGGAAGATCTTACCGCAGCCTCTTCGTAACTCGTTGATTCTGGCTATTTTCCCCACACGATACGGGGGGAGGGGGTGCCAATCACCGTGGCAACACAAACAGCATCAACTGAGAACTGAGAACTGAGAACTGACAACTGAGAACTGACAACTAGCCCTATTCCCGCCACTTGATGTTGCACCCGATGCTGCTGCGCTGGTTCGTGTCTGGCCGCTTGCCCGCGACCACCGCATCCAGCGCAGCACGCAGGTCCTTGCCCGTCACTGGAACGTCGTTCCCGCCGCCGCTTGGCCGGTGCGGACGCGAGTTGTCGAGCTGTCCGCGATACACCAGCTTCATCCCTGCGTCGTACAGGAAGAAGTCCGGCGTGCAAGCCGCGTGGTACGCCCGCGCCACCCCCTGCGTCTCGTCGTAGAGATACGGAAACTTGAACCCCAGCCGCACCGCCTGCGCCTTCATCTCCGCCGGCG
>CAZAXI010000149.1:0-11515 GCA_964489045.1 uncultured Granulicella sp.
CGCACTCCTAACGCGAAGGTCGCCGGTTGGACTCCGGCCCGGGTCACCACAGAATCAGTGATTTACGAAGTGATGGCATTTCGAGACGGTGAAGTTGTCGACCGAGACCCCCGGCGCTCCGCAATCGCTCCAATCTGAGAGAATGAATCATGCGCCCAGCGAACGGGACTTTCTTCATCGAACGGCAGTGGGAGTAAAGCGTGGCGAGGATCGGCGTTTTCTGTTTTCCGGCGACTGGACATATCAACCCACTGGCCGCACTGGCGCGCCGCCTCGAGCAGCGGGGTCACACCGTCGTGATCTTTGGGATTGCCGATACGGAGGCTCGGGTCAGGGCCACGGGAATTGAGTTTTCCCTGATCGGCCAAGACGATTACCCGCCGGGAACACTTGAGAAGCTTGACCAGCGATTGAGCGAATTGAGGGGTTTGGACGTCTTCCGGTTCACTCTCGAGAGGATAAAGGACACCACACGCATGGTGCTTCGGGATGGGCCGGAAGCGGTTCGCCGGGCCAAGGTGGAAGTCCTGCTGGCTGACGAAGCCGACTGTGCCGGCAACATAGCAGACTATCTTGGCCTGCCCTTTATTTCGATTGCAGTCATCCCGCCCATGGTGTGGGACAACCAGCTTCCGCCCTATTGTTTCGGCTGGCATGCGGGCCGGGGCGTGGGCCTGCAATGGTTGCGGCGGTTGCGCAATGAAATCGCCATGCGTGCACTCGCGCGGCTTGCGAATCCGATCTTCAAGGTGGTGAATCAGCAGCGCGCAGCGTGGGGAATCGAGCCCCTGGGACAGTGGACCGACGCGCTTTCGACGCTGGCGCAGGTTGCGCAGTTGCCGGCGGCACTTGAGTTCGAGATCGATCATCGGCATCCGCTACTCCATTACACCGGTCCATTTGTAGATGCGGAACAGCGTCCCAAGATCGCCTTTGAATGGGACCGGCTGGACGGTCGCCCGCTGGTCTACGCATCTCTTGGCACCCTGCAGAACGGTAAGGAAGAGATCTTTCGTACGATTGCTGACGCATGCGCGGGTCTTTCGGTGCAACTGGTAATCTCCCTTGGCGGCGGCATCGACCCGGATCGACTTGGCGCTCTAAACGGCGATCCGCTGGTGGTGAAGTACGCACCCCAATTGGAAATTGTGAAGCGGGCAACGGTAGTCATCACGCACGCCGGGATTAATACCGCGCTGGAGTCGCTGGCCGAGGGCGTGCCCCTGGTATGCATCCCGATCGGCAACGACCAGCCTGGGGTTGCGGCGCGCGTGGCAATGCGAGGAGCGGGCGTGGTTGTGCCCTGGCGCAGGCTGACGGCAAAGCGACTGCGTTCCGCCGTGCGCACAGTTCTGGAAGATGAATCGTATCGTCGTGCCGCCCGCAGGGTGCAGGCTTCCATGCTGCAAATTGATGGACTGAATCGGGCCGCGGACATTATCGAAGATGTGTTTGAGATCGGGGAGAAGTCAACGCTTAGTCTGCAAACTGTCCTCGATGACGGTCCATGTGCAGATGGCTTCAGCGCAGTTGGAACTGCGGCGGCCAGAGACCTGGGATGATCTCCGCGCTCTGGCAGGTCAGCTCACGGCAGTGGCGAACCCACAGCCTCCGGGTCGCCATGACGACGCTGGGCATCGCGCTCGGCGTTGCGGTGTTTTTCGCGGTGCGCACGGCGAATGCAGCGTTGCTGGAATCGCTGACGCTGACAGTGGAGCGGCTGGCAGGCAAATCCACGCTGGAGGTGACTGCGGGCGAGGCGGGGTTTCCGGAAGAGACGCTGGACACAGTGCGTGCGACGCCGGGGGTGCAACTGGCTGAGCCGGTGATTGAAGTCATCGTGCATACAGCCTTTCAGGACGAGGGCAACCTGATGATCCTGGGCGTGGATACGACCGGGGATCAGCAGTTGCGCCAGTACGAGTTCGACCGCTCGTCCTCGCAAATCGCCGACCCGCTGACCTACCTGGCGCAGCCGCAGTCGATTTTGCTGTCGCGGGCCTTTGCCGAGCGCCATGGACTGCAGATTGGCGATCATCTTCCTATCTTCACGTCGCACGGGAAGATGGACTTCACGGTCGAGGGGATCTTCAAGCCGACGGGCGTGGGCGAGGTGTTCGGCGGGAATATCGCGGTGATGGATATTTACTCGGCGCAGGTGGTGTTTGGGCGGGGGCATAACTTCGATCGCATCGACCTGATGAATGCGCCGGGAGTTCCGGTGAACGTGCTGCAGGAGCGGCTGCGCGCGCGGCTGCCTGCGGGCATTGAAGTAGAGCGGCCGGAGATGCAGGGACAGTCGCTGGAAAACGCGGTGACGGCGATGCGCCTGGGCATGCTGATCACCAGCTTTATTGCGCTGCTGGTGGGTGTGTATATCATCTTCAACTCGTTCACGGTTGCGGTGAATCAGAGGTGGAAGGAGATCGGCATTCTGCGCGCCGTCGGGGTGGAGCGGCGGAACATCAATGCGATGTTCCTGGGCGAGGCGCTGGCGATGGGCGTGGTTGGTTCGTGCGTGGGGATTGCGGCGGGCTATTACCTGGCGGCCGGGGCGGATCGCGTGATGAGCTACGCCGCAGCTTCAGTGTACGGGATCGTCTCGATTGCCGTGGCGCCGCGATTCCATACGGATCTGGTGCTGACTTCGTTTGGCGTGGGGGTTGCGGCTTCGATTGTGGGCGCGTGGTTTCCGGCGCGGGCGGCGTCGTACCTTGACCCAATCCTGGCACTGCACAACATCGAGTCTCGGCAACGGGAGTCGGCGCTGGGATGGGGACGCGCGTCTCTGGGCGCCGCACTGCTGATCGCGAGCGTCCTGTTGGTGCAGTTTTCGCCCTCGGGTGTGGGGATGGTGTTCGAGTTCTCGTATGCCGCGGTGATGCTGCTGGGGCTGACCATTCTGCTGCCGATGCTGGTGCATTGGGCGGCGCGTGCGATTCGCCCGGCGATGGACTGGGCCGGCGGCTCGGAGGGCGCGCTGGCGGTGGACGCAATGATCCAGTCGCCCCGCCGCAGCGCGGCCACGGTCGGCGCGCTGATGGTGGGTTTGATGTCCGTGTACTCGACCGGCGCGTACATCCAGAGCTACAAACACATGATCAACCGCTGGACGAGCCAGATGCTGAACGCCGACCTGGTGGTGTCCACCTCCGCGTTGCTGCGTTCCTCGTCGTACCACTTCAGCGAAGACCTGGCCAAGCGCATCGCCACGCTGCCGGAGGTGAGGATCGTCGAGAATGTGCGCTTCACACTGGTCCCGTATCGCGGCGATACTGTCGCCATCACCGCGGTGCATATGCCTGACTTCCTGGCCCGCAACTTCGGCGGCATCCGCGGCGGGAACAAGAAGACGATCTACGATCTGCTGCCGAAGGGCGAAGGGGTTCTGGTCTCGCAAAACTTTGCCGCCCGCTGGAGATTCAAGATCGGAGACCAGGTGCATCTGGACACACCGACCGGCCCGCTCGAACTACCTATTGTCGCGATGGCCGAGGACTACCGGTCCGACAAAGGCACGATCTTCATGGATCGCGAGGTCTACAAGCGCTACTGGAAGGATGACGCGGTGGACTTTGTCGACATCTCGCTGAAGCCGGGGCAGGATCCCATCGCCGTGAAGCGCAAGATTGAGCAGATGACTGCGGGCACGGAGCATGCGATCGTCTACACCAATCGGGAGTTTCGGGACTGGATCGGGAGCCTGGTGGACGCGTTCTTCGTATTGAATTACATGCAGTTGGTGGTTGCGGTGTTTGTTGCCATTATGGGGATTGCGAACACCCTGATTATTTCCGTGGCGGAGCGCAGGCGCGAGTTCGGCATTGTCCGGGCCGTGGGCGGCTACTGCTCCCAGATTCGCAAGATGGTGCTGCTGGAAGCGCTCGCCATTTCGGTGGTGGGCGTAATGGTGGCGGCGGTGGCGGCGCTGTTTAACATACAATTCATGTCGCACACGGTGTCCTCAGTTCTGGCCGGGTATGAGGTGCCGTTTTATTTTCCGTGGTTGCTGATACTGGAGACACTGCCTGGCGTGATTGTAGTATCGCTGCTGGCCGGCTGGGCCCCGGCGCGCCGCGCGATGCAGGCGCCGGTGATTGAGGCGATTGGATATGAATGAGACAGGGAACAGGGGTCAGGGATCAGGGAAACTGGCCGGCCTGCTCAGGCGCGCCTAGGCATGCGCGATCGTCTCCGGAGTCACCATCTTGTGGGCCACGTAGTTGTACGGTGCGACGGTCTGGCCACGCAGGATCGAAAGCCCGAGATGCACCAGGCTGGGACCATACGATCCGGCCTCGTGCGAGACGGAGCCGATCAGGGGGGACGACGCCTTGCTCATCTCCGCCACCGCCTCTGCAATACAATCCTGGCCGACGATGGCGACGTGCTTCTCACGCTTTCGCTCGTGCACGGCATCCAGCGCGCCCATGGCGCTGGTGTCGGTTGCGGCTGCGATCAGAATGTGCCGCTCGCGTGGATGGCGGTCGAGAAAATCTGAAATCAGCTTGCGGCTTCGGTCGCGCATACCGCGTCCGTCGATGCGAACGAAGGACTCAACCGGCAGGTCGGGAATGCCGCTGCGCACGCCTTCGAACGCGCCGGTGATGCGGCTCTGCACCAGCAACCCAGCTTCAGGCAGATCCAGGCCAAGCACCCACTCCACCTGGCCATCCCACACCTTCAACGCATGAGCGGCGAGCACTTCGCCCGCTTCAAATCCAACGCGGTAGTTGTCCACACCGAAGTAGGTGGCATGGGGATGAGGTATGTCGATCGCGATCAGTGGAATCTTTGCCGCGGCAATCTTGTCGGCGATCACCGGGGCGGCCTCCTGCTCCACCTGGAACTCAATCACCAGGTCCACACGGTTCTTGACGAATTCCTCAGCGTTCCGCATTGCGGTGGCAGCGTCGTAGCAGTTGTCGAGAATCATCAGGTCCACGCCAACTGAAGCGGCTGCCGCCTTCAGGCTCTCCGTTACCTCTACCGAGAAGGGCATGTCGACGCTCTGACCTCCGAATCCGAATCGGAGTTTCTTGGGCCGGGTTACCTGACGGTAGAGCCCGTCCGGCGACTGGGACAGATAACCGCGATGAACAAATGTCTTCAAGACCCGGTAAACAGTGGTCTTGGAGATCTTTGTCTGGCGATGGATTGCCTCCAGCGTCATCGGCTGATTCTCAGCCTGAAGCAGTTCGAGAATGTCGAGGGCCTTGGACAGGACAGGGATCAGGTAGAGGCGTCGCGATTTACGTAAGGTCATAAGGTCGAACCGGATTCGTCAGACATTATGCGGCATTTGGGTAATGTTTCGCTAATGAAATTTGTAGAAAACACGGAATGTTGTATGGCCGACCGATCTGCGGCCCTCGGCACCAGCACCAGCGAGCCCGCAATTCGCGCCGCTCCGGTCTCGAGTGTGCCATCCTAAGTACTGCAAGGAGAAACGTTGGCATCTATCAGCGAAATCGCGGAACTGGTCGGCGCGCCGGTCCCGACGGCCGCGGGCGAGATTCTCCGAGTATCGAGCATCGAAGCCGCGACGCCGGTCACACTCGTCTTCGCCACCGATGCGGTTACGCTCAAAGCTGCGCTCAACTCCCCCGCCGGCGCCATTCTCACCCGGCCTGCGCTGCTTCCGGCTCCCGGGGCTGCGGTCGACCCCCGCATACTTCCGGCCGCGGACCCGCGCTACGCCTTCGCGCTGGCTGCGCGATTCCTGCGGTCCCGGGAAGAAGCCGGCCAGTCATCCGGCGACGTCCCGCGCATCCACCGCACCACGATCCTTGGCGAAGGCGTGCGACTTGGCCAAAGGACCAGCATCGGCCCCAACTCCGTTCTGGGCGACGGCGTCGTCCTGGGTGACGACTGCACCATCCTGGCCAACGTCACCATTTACTCCGGCACCACTATCGGCGACCGCGTTCTGATTCAGGCTGGTGCGGTGCTGGGATCGACGGGCTTCGGCTATGCACGCAACTCGGCCACTGGCGAATATCTCGCCTTTCCCCAGCAGGGGACATTGGCTATCGAGGACGACGTTGAGATTGGGGCCAACACCACCATCGACCGCGGAGCGCTTGGCGAGACCCGCATTGGGGCCGGCACCAAGATCGACAACCTCGTCCACATTGCGCACAACTGCCTCCTGGGCCGCAACGTCATCATCGCCGCGCAGACGGGAATCTCCGGTTCCAGTGTCATCGAGGATGGGGCCATTCTGGGCGGCCAAGTGGGGCTCGGCGAGCATGCTCACGTCGGCCCCGGCGTTATCCTGGGCGGCGGCGCCGGAGTGTTGAGCCACAAGAAAGTGCGCGGTCCGGGCGAGGTCTTCTGGGGCAGGCCGGCACGTCCGCTGAAGCAGTACCTCCGCGACCTTGCCCGCCTCAGCCGCGGCTGAGGCCGAGGAGCCATGGCCATCGTCGTCATCGGCGGACAGAGCCGCAATATCGGCAAGACCTCCGTAGTGTGTTCGCTGATCGCCGCCATGCCGGAGCGCCGCTGGACCGCTATGAAGATTACCCAGTGCAAGCACGACGCAGCCAACGGGGAAGCCTGCGACTGCGAACTTGCCGGCCGCAATCTGGCCATCGACGAGGAGCGCAACGTCAACACCGGTACGGACTCATCCCGCTATCTAGCCGCGGGAGCCGTGCGGTCGTTCTGGATCCGCGTCCGCGCAGGGCACTTCGCCGAGGCCATGCCGCGTATCCGCGCTGAGATTGCCTCGTCAGCCAACATTATCTTGGAGTCGAACAGCGTCCTCCGCTACCTCAAACCCGACCTCTACGCCACCGTTCTCGATCCGGCATTCAGAGACTTCAAACCGTCGGCCCGAGAACACCTGGACCAAGCGGATGCCATCCTGCTTCCCGCCTTGTCGGGGCAACCGTCCGCCTGGTCCGGCGTTCCGGCAGACGCGATCAAGCGCATCCGCAGCTTCCGGATCGAGCTGCCCGAGTACAGTTCCGCGGAGTTCGTGGCGTTTGTGGCGCAGAAGCTCGGCGGCGCTTGAGAGACACGACGCCTAGTTCGCGTCGTCGGTGAGGGCATCCAGGTAAGCAACGTCAAGCGCTGTGCCCTGAACCGCTACATACTGGTTGTCGGTCTCGGACCCATCGACCGTGCTGAAGATATGCACCTGCCCACCGTACGCGGTGTAGACCTTGTTATAGTTTTGCACCCAGCAGATGCCGGTGAGGCTTCCGTAGTAGTACTGGTCGTTGTTTTGATTGGGATAGGGCACGGTTACGGCGGGAGCACCCGTACCGGCTTGATTGACTGCGGGAACAACTTGGGGCGTCAGTGTTGCCCCGCCCAGAACAACCATGGTCAGGCAGTTGTAGTTCGCGGCCTGCGTCGTAACCCCGTTCGCAAACTGCTTCTGGCGTTCGCCGGTGGCACAGAACTGCGACCCGATCCATAGCGTATTGTTGTCCGCAAACAGCATCTTGCTGTGGCTGCCATCGGAGATGGAGTACTTGCCGGTGATGGTGTTGGTCGCCAGGTTCATTGTGGACAAGAAGCCGGTGAACAGGCCGTCCGGCTGGAGTTGCTGGCCGGCCAGGTATAGCGTCGTCCCATCCGAGAGCGCGGCGGTGGCGCCTCCGGGCACGGGAACGTTTGCAATCTGGGGGTTCGGTTGCACGGGCGACGAAGGGATGACGTTATTGTTCAACGACCCCTGCTGGAGCAGAGTGACGCTCGCGGTGTTGCCGCCGCACTCCGGTCCGCAGTTCAGCACATAGGCCGTGGTGCCATCGAGCGAGAAGTACACGCCTGCGGGCCGGTCGTAGGTTCCCGGCACTGAGACTGCACAGTAGACAGGGAGCAAGCTCGGTTCGCAGTCGACGGAGCCGGTCGCCTGAATA
Organism: uncultured Granulicella sp.; assembly: GCA_964489045.1. Lineage (GTDB taxonomy): Bacteria > Acidobacteriota > Terriglobia > Terriglobales > Acidobacteriaceae > Edaphobacter. Next base: position 7,875 of record CAZAXI010000149.1, read on the forward strand.
GCTGCCTGCTGGGTCGGGTACTGATTCTGGTTCAGCTTGAAGATCCGGTAAAGCACATTGGAGTTGCGCACCATTGCAAGCGCAACCGTGTCCCCGGTATTCACTGCGACCTTGAATACATTTGGGATGTTGAGTCCGTAGGTGCCGCTGGTCGAATTGTCGACGATCTCCAGCAGGCCGGCGGCCTCTTCGGCCCCGTAGTAATGAGTAAACGTCGGAGGGACGGCGACTGCGCTTGATCCGGACTGGAAGGTGCCCACGGAACCCGCCGAAGCCTCGGTTGAATAATTGATGTTGGTCAGGCTTCCGTCGCTGCTGGAATACACGTATCCGCGCAACTCCGCAGGGAAGCTGACGATGGTACCGGGAAACCCGGAGGAATATCCGGAGATCTGGAAGCTGGGGATCGTGTCTTCGACGTTACTGCGGATATCGCGCAGCGCGTCAACGATCTGGAGGCTCCCGGTGCTGCCGTTCGCTGAGACGCCGATCATCACTCGCTGCGCTAGCTTGCTGGGCGGTACCGGGCGCCCCGCATAGGTGTACTCAGGAAACTTGTAGTAGTAGTACGCAGCGGAATGGCAGGAACTGATTCCCAGCGTGGAAAGAGCCAATAGAAGTCCGCAGACGATCTTGAACCCGAGATCCAAGCCCTGGGACGGATTGTCTGTGGTCGGTGCGGCCTGAACCAGCGGAACTTGCGGCGACGCGCTGGGGAACGACCTGGCGCCGGACCCGCGGACAAAGAGACTTCGATTCTTCAACGTGGACAACTCCAACCTTGATCGTGCAAGGGATTTTCCCAAGGACCGTTGTCTGAGTATACCAAAGGAACACGTGCCCGAAGGGCCTGCACGGTGGTCCGTGCTCGCACCGAAAGCTGGCTTACGATGGATGATTGGGCTTGGTTGACGAGCGATGGCAGGTGCGGGCTTCAGCGCGGGGGAGAGAACGACGGCAACAGCGGCGAGCAGCGTGTTGCAAAGGCTGTTCGCGGGCGGACATGTGCTCTGCGACGGTGCGATGGGGACGATGCTCTACGATCGCGGCATTTCCATCGATCGCTGCTGCGATGAGCTCAACCTCTCGCGGCCGGAGACCGTTGCCGGCGTGCATGCCGAGTATCTGCAGGCGGGGGCGGAGATCATCGAGACCAACACATTTGGGGCCAACGCACTTCGGCTGGAGCGCTGCGGCCTGCGAGAAAAGGTTGGGGAGATCAACCTTGCCGGCGTTCGCATTGCGCGTGGTGTTGCGCAGAAGCTGGGAGCGGAGGCGTGCGTCGCGGGAGCCATCGGTCCGCTTGGCGTGGGGCTTGAGCGGGGTGAGATCGGCCTGGGCGAGGCTCGCGCTGCGTTCGCGGACCAGATTTGCTCGCTTGCGGAAGGAGGCCCCGGCGTGGGAGCGGACCTCCTGTTCATCGAGACGATGACGTCGCTGGCGGAGGCGGGCGAGGCGATCCGCGCCGCCCGGGGAGTTGTTCCGGGACTGCGGCTGGTGGTGATGATGACGATAGGGAAGGACGGAAAGTGCCTGGATGGCGCGTCCGCGGAGATGGCAGCCGCGCGGCTGACGGAGTTGGGCGCGGACGCGGTCGGGTGCAACTGCTCATACGGACCAGCAAGCGTGCTGCGCGCACTCGAACGTATGCGCGGTGCGACCCGGTTGCCGCTGGCGGCGATACCGAACGCGGGCCTGCCACGGGAAGTCGAAGGCCGGAACAGGTATATGGTTTCGCCGGTGGAGATGGCGGATTTCGTGCGGAGGTTCGTAGAGGCTGGAGCGAGCCTGGTTGGCGGATGCTGCGGCACTACGCCGGAGCACACGCGCGCAATGAGGCAGGCGCTGCGTACGCTGGAGGGTGGGTGAGCCGAACTTGTTCCACGTGGAACAAGTTCGCGTGGGTTCGAGCCGCTGAGTACCCCCCTCCTGAGGAAGATAGGCGGTTTGGGGGCTTGACAAGCGAATTTTGGGCGTAAACTGCTGAAGATTGCTGTGAGGGATTGATATGGCGGGATTTGAAGAGCACCTGACGAAATTGGAAACGGTGGTGGAGCGGCTGGAGCGGGGAGATTTGACGCTGGAGGAGTCGGTGCGGCTGTTCGAGGAGGGGATGAAGCTGTCGCAGGCGTGCAAGGTGGAACTGGAGCAGGCGGAGGGGAAGATCCAGGTGCTGGTGGAAGGGAAGGGTGGCAAGATGCAGGCGGCGGAGATGGAGGCAGAGGGGGAAGACGAGGCCGAAGCGGATGAGGGCGAGGACGAGGAGTAGGATTTGGGTATGGCCGAAGACCTGGAGAAACTCGCGCAGAAGATCGCTGAGGCGGCTCGCCGAGGTGTCCAGATCGAGCGGATGTGGCACGAAAAGCTGAAGGCCGACCAAGAGCGCAAGCAGGCAACAAATCCCAAGTGAACGCTCCGGTTCTTATCGTCATTGCGGGAGCGAATGGCAGCGGGAAGACCACGCTGACCAATGGTTAGGTGATTCCCTCGAACTCTTCTGGCGTGACCAGCGGGAACCTGGTGGGAGAGTTACCTCGCAAATTGCTCGCCCGATGCCATCCTGCATAGCCGAATGTTGCGCTCAGGAAGACCATCCCTAATCCTGCCAGAGCAATCCCATACCGTGCGCGCAAGTCGAGCACGAGCCATATCCACAGACCCCAGCCCCATACGCTCCCGACGCCAGCCGAGACCAGTCCGGCGTAGAGACGAAACAGGGAGAAAGTCATGCGGTGCATCAACCATTGGTGCACCAACGAAATAACGGTTGCAACGAGCGCAACTCCCAACAGGCCAGCTATTCCGTATCCGGTCCAGAGTTGCCTGGGGACCTCGGGAAGTGGCAGATGCCTTGATTGCGCGGTTGACATGGCGAAGCCGTTTGCGACGAGAATGAGGCCAGTCAGCATTAGCCACGCGATACTGCATGGTCCCCATACCGCGCACCAGAGCGCTGCGCTCAGACTGAATCTTCTAAGTGGCGGAATCAGCCCGCATACCACGAAGACGATGGCTCCCAACGCGAGGAAAAAGAGGACGATCGCCACGCAAAGAAAGGCGCCCATAGCGCGATTCTTGCGCCCAGCACAATGTGAGTCAACGTCAAAATGTTGCCAGTTGGCTTTTCGCGGGGTGGCGTGGGGTGGCTGGATTTCCGATTTGCGACCTGATTCGGTAACATATAGGGACGGGCTGTGCGGGTACCGCCCGGCGGCAAAGAAACTCCGCCGAGACGGGGTTTTCCTTTATATTTGTAAGTACCGATATTGTTCATTCTGTCCCTGACGCTCGACCGGTCTGTTACAGCAGAAGTGTCGATGAAGCCCGGAAGCAAGGACTCGGCGCAGAAATCACATACTCGGAGTGTCTTCCTGGCCAGGAGACGAAGTCCTTCAAACGGAAGGTTGCCATGACAACACCAGAGCTCCATCGCCGCCGGATTCCCGAACCGCAAGGCCTATATCACCCGCAAAATGAGCACGATGCCTGCGGCATGGGACTGGTCGCGAGCATTCGGGGGGAGAAGAGCCACGACATTATCCGTAAGGGAATCGAGGTTCTGATCAACCTGACGCATCGGGGCGCAGCCGGTTGCGATCCGGAGACGGGCGATGGCGCGGGGATTCTGATTCAGATTCCGC
>CAZAXI010000150.1:0-11319 GCA_964489045.1 uncultured Granulicella sp.
TGCACGCGGCAAGTCGAAGCGCTAACGCAAGCAGAACCAGGGCGCTCCCGGCTCGGCTCGCTTCTTGGGGCCTGGGGCGCCGCTTTCCCTTCAAAATCGATTTGCGCCGGCCATACTCTTAAGACTTCGCCTACAGGAGTTCGACGCTGTCCAGGCAAATCTTCGCCACCAAATCCATCGACAAGCTGATCTCCGACTCGGAGCTGCCGCAAAACTCCATGCACCGGACGCTGGGCCCGGTCTCGCTTACCGCGCTCGGCATCGGCATCGTCATCGGCTCGGGCATCTTCACCGTCATCGGCACCGCCATTGGCGGCAACCCGGCCAAGCTCGCTGACTGGAAGGGCTCGCCAATCATCGACCTCATCCTGCACCACGGGGCCGTCGCCGGCCGCCCCGGCGCAGGTCCCGCTCTGGCCATCTCGCTCGTCATGGTCGCATTCGTCTGCGCGTTCACCGGCCTTTGTTATGCCGAACTCGCCAGCATGATCCCCATCTCCGGCTCCGCCTACACCTACACCTACGCCACCATGGGCGAGTTGATCGCCTGGATCATCGGCTGGGACCTCATCCTCGAATACGCCTTCGCCAACATGAGCGTCTCGGTCGGTTTCGCGGCCCACATCGTCGACCTGCTCGACTGGCTTCACATCCGCCTCGACCCCAAATGGCTCTCGCCCGCGTTCCTTCCCCAAGGCCTGCAGGACCTCGCCGGCCACGACATCTTCCCCGTAGGCTGGCATCGCGGCTTCGATATCCCCGCGTTCCTCGTCGTCTTCATCCTCACTGTCGTGCTGGTACTCGGCATTCGCGAGTCATCTCGCACCAACAACATCATGGTGCTGATCAAAATCGCAGCCATCCTGGCATTCGTCTTCTTCGGCATCTCCTTCATCCATCCCTCCAACTACCATCCATTCGTACCCAACGGCTTCTCGGGAATCCTCGCCGGCGGCTCCATCATTTTCTTCACCTACATCGGCTTCGACGCCGTCTCCACCGCCAGCGAAGAGTGCCGCAACCCGCAGCGCGATGTCCCCATCGGCATCATCGCCACCCTCATCGTCTGCACCGTTCTCTATCTGGGCGTTGCGCTGGTGCTCACCGGCATCGTCCCCTGGCGCACAGTGGCCGGCGACGGCGCCCCGGTCGTCAACGCCCTCAAGCGCCTCTCGCTGGAGCCCGGCGGGCACCGCCTCCACTTCGTCCGGCTCTTCGTCCTCATCGGCGCCCTGATGGGCATGATCTCCTCCATCCTGGTCGGCCAGTACGGCCAGGCGCGCATCTGGTTCGCCATGTCACGCGACCGCCTGCTGCCCGACGCCTTCAGCAAAATCCATCCCCGCTTCCGAACGCCGGCCTTCTCCACCATCATCGCCGGCATCCTCGTGTCCATCCCTGCGGGTGTCTTCGACGTCGGCTCGCTGGCCGAGATGACCAACATCGGCACTCTGTTCGCCTTCATCCTCGTTTCCGTCGGGGTGCTCGTCCTGCGCCGCAAACAGCCCGAACGCCACCGCGGCTTCCGCCTTATCGGAGGCCCCATCTTCCCCATTCTCAGCATCCTCTGCTGCCTGTTGCTGATGGCCGGCCTACCCGCCATCACCTGGGTCCGCTTCTTCGTGTGGCTGATCATCGGCCTCTGCGTCTACATCTTCTACAGCCGCAAACGCAGCGAGTTTTACAAGGCATGAGCAAATCCAAACGTCCGCAGACAATCACAGCCGCCCAGTTCCTGGAGGCAATGTCTCACCTCAAGCGGCCCAGCGACAGCGTCCGCAAACTTCTTCGTGCGCACCTCAACTCGAAGGGACGCGTTTCGACGATGACCTTGCTTGCGGACGCTGCAGGATACACCAGCTTCAGCCCCGCCAACCTCCACTACGGAGGACTCGCCCGCCGCATCGGCAAACACCTCGCCATCTCCGAGCCATCAGTCATCGTCCCCACCGCGTCGGATGCCTATCTCTCGCTCGTCGGCGACTTCATACCACCGGAGGAAGTCACCAATGCCCATTGGCTGCTGGTGATGAAACCCGAGTTCGCCGAAGCTCTCCAGGCTTCGCACTGGCTTGATTAGCCCATTGCCGAAGCGCTCCTACAGCGCCTCTTTGAGTTTGCGCCGGTACTCGACAAACGCCTCGCGCCCCTTCGCGGTTAGACTCAGCAGCGTCTGCGGAATCTTGCCGCGATAGGTCTTCACCACCTCCACATAACCCGCCTCCTCCAGACGCGAGAGATGGCTGGACAGCGTGCCCTTGTTCATCCCGGTTTCGTGCTGAAGATACAGAAAGTCGGATCGCTCGACAGCAAACAGTAGCGCGACGATCATCAGCCTTCCCGGCTCATGAATCACGCGGTCGAGCTCCGCAATCTTTTGGATATGCTGATTCATTCGGCCACCCGCACAGGCGGTTGCGTGTGTTGCAGATAGAGCACGAAGCTGATGGCGCCGGAGATGAGCAGGATCGCGCCATAAAGCACGATGGTGAGCAGCCATGCCCCGGAGCTTCTTTCGTCGAGCGTGGCGACCGCTGACGCGCTCCCCGCCACTGCCCCGACCACGCCCGCTGGAAGCACTGCAATCGCCACGGAGCAGACTGCCATAGCCGCAGCCGCGGCCAACTTCCAGCGCACCGCGCTAACCATATGCAAGACGTAGAACACCACAAAAACCAACCCAATAAGAGCGACAGGCGTCGTCAGGCCCCAGTGTGAGCCGTCGATCTTCCAGTGCGTTCGGGCAGCGAGGTAGAGGCCCAATGCGGTCAGTAGTGCCGTAGCGCAGCCGAGCACGAGCGCGGACAACCGCGTGCTCTTCAGGTTGCGGTATTCCACGAAGCCGGTACGCGGATAGGTAATGTGCTTCTTGATCGCCTTGCTTCCGTAGTGAATGCCCAGCAGCATCAACCCCACCCACATCACGAACACATCCATCCGGTGCCAGATGGCGCCGGCAGGGGAGCGCGCCTGTAGCCAGCTCAGCAGCCCAAATCCAAGCAGCATGAAGGCCATGCCTAGCTCGCCCACGCCATCGACGTTGTTGTAGAGTTTCGGCCGTTGCAGAATACTTTCGATCTGATCCATATTCGTGCCTCTTTCGTTCGGCAAAGTTCTTGGGAGAGACAGCGCCGATCTGCCTCTATTGTTTATACCAACTAGTTTGCTCTACCAACCACAATCTGTCAAGAACAAAATTTGAGGGGAAACCAAATCAGGCCAAATCAAAGGAAGGCCAAACAAAGGGGCCCCGGATTCCCACAACCCGAATACAATCAGACGCATATGGCCCGCACCTTCCTTACTGCCGAGTGGCGCAAGCTGATCATGGCGCAGTATCAGGTCGATCCCGCGGTCCTGGCGCCGTGGCTCCCGCCCGGCCTTGAACTCGATCTCTACACCGCCGGAGATATCCCCCGCTGCTATGTCTCGCTGGTCGCGTTCCACTTCGACCGCGTCCGCGTGAAAGGCGTCTCCATTCCCTTCCACAACAGCTTCGAAGAGGTGAACCTCCGTTTCTATGTCGCCCGCACAATGCCGGACGGGACACGCAGGCGCGGCGTGGTCTTCATTCGCGAGTTTGTCCCTCACGGCGCCATCACCTTCATCGCCAACCTGCTCTACGAGGAGCCCTACTTGACGGTGCCCATGAGCCACAGCATTCACGCCATGCCGCATGGCCTGTTCGTGAGCTATCGCTGGGGCCATCGCAGCAACTGGCAGCGCCTCACGGTGGAGGCCTTGCCTAATCCGCAGCTGATTGAGCCTGGAAGCGAAGAGGAGTTCGTCACCGAGCACTATTGGGGTTATACAAAGCGAAGCCGCGGGCCCACCTCAGAATACGGAGTCCAACATCCGCGTTGGACCGTCTATCCGCTTCACAAGTTCGGGATCGAAGTCGATTTCGCCGAATTCTTCGGGCCGGCCTTCGCACCGCTCAATCAACAGAAGCCTGCGAGTGTTCTCCTCGCCGAAGGCTCTGAAGTCGCCGTATCCACCGGCACCCGCCTCCCTTAGCTGGACTCAGACCACAAACACCATCCGCCGCCCGCTTTTGGCTCGTCCCCACGCCGCCTCCACATCGGCGAGCGCCACCGGCTCCGTGTCGATCTTCAGCCCCGTGGATGCGGCCGCCGCGCACATCGCCGTCAGTGCCTCCACAATTGCCGCCGCCGAAAGGCTGCCCAGTCCGCTGCCCATCAGTTCCACGCCGGAACTGCGCAGCCAGTCCCCTTGCAGGGAGATCGCTTCTCCGCTGATCGATCCGATCTGGACGTAGCGAATTCTGTGCTCACCCTGAGGAGCGCCGTGCCCCTTCGCTGCCGCCAGAATCAACTCTGCCGACGCCCCCCACAGGTAATCCAGCACCACATCGACGTCTGCCAGTGCGGCGCGGAACGCCGCCGCCAGCGCCTCATCCGATTGCCGCAGCCAGATGGTCTCGTCCGCGCCCAACACCCGCAGCTTCTCCAGCGCGTCCGGCTCGCGCCCGGTCGCAATCACCTTGCGCGCGCCCAGGATCTTCGCCACCTGGATGGCCTGCTGCCCAGCAACGCCGGTAGCGCCATTCACCAGCACTGACTCGCCCGCCTGCAACCGCGCCCGCCCCATCAGTGCTCCCCACGACGCCAGCCCAGGATTGCCCAGCGCGGCCACCGTGACGTCGTCGTCCGCCTCCGGTAGCAGGATGGTCCGGGTCGCTGCTGCCACACTCCACTCAGCCATCGCGCCAAACGGCGCGGGGGGCCCGAAGAAGTACACCCGCCGTCCATCGGGCAGCGTGCCCACGCCGTCGAAGCCCGGCACGAACGGCAGCTCGCTGCCGCTGCTGTAGTGTTTGCCGCTGGCCTGTCCTTTCACCAGGTTGCTCAGCGCCGCCGCCCGAACCTTGACTAAAACCTCGCCCGCACCCGCGACCGGCTCGCGGAAGGTCGTGTAGCGAGGCGGCCTGTCGAAGCTCTCCACCACAGCTGCTTTCATGGCTGACTCACCCTCCCATCCCGCACCCTGAGCCAGCGGCGCATTTCCCACAGAATACCGCTGCCAAACTGCGCGGGAACCACATTTGGTACGGGATATCCACGAGTTTCTGATGAAGAGTGGCCGAACCCCCTTGCCTGACAGGCGCACGCGACGCATACTCGCAGTAGAAGTCCCGGACGAGCATTCGCACGGTTCCTGTCGAGACCAATACGTGACCCGATATAGCCGTCAAGACGTTCTGAGAATCCTGCATCTGCGAGCGCGTCAGTTGACCGCGTGGGAGCAGGCGGGACTGATTCCCGCCAACGAAAACTATTCCTTTGAAGATCTCGCCCAGTTGCGCACCCTGCGCGCGCTGCGAGCCACGCGCATCACCGCGAAGAGCATACGCGAGTCGGTCGAAGCCATGCGCAAGGCCGCCGGCATGGGCAATCCGCTGATCGAGGCCAGCGCGGTCGGCCATGGCTCGCGGCTGGCCTTCCGCCACAGCGGGGCGCTGGTCGAGCCGCTGACCCAGCAGCTAGCCTTCGACTTCGACGCCGCACCGGAGCGCCCGCTGTGTATCGTGGGGGCCGCGCACGGCCATCGCGCGGACATACAGGAGATGTTCCAACGCGCGGTGCAATTGGAGGAAGACCCCGCGACCCTGCCCGATGCGGCGGAGATGTATCGCAAGATTCTGGCGCTGCGGCCTGGCTATGCAGCGGCAGCCATCAACCTGGGCACCATCCACTACAACCTGCGCGAGTTCGCAATGGCCGAGCAGCTTTACCGCCGCGCCACCGAGGCCGACCCCGAGTATGCGCTCGCGTTCTTCGACCTGGGCAATGTGCTCGACGAACTCAAGCGGCTGTCCGACGCCATTGCTGCCTACCAGCGCGCCATCGCCCTGGTGCCGCAATACGCCGACGCGCACTACAACCTTGCGCTGGCGTACGAGCGCCAGGGGCACCGCCGCCGCGCGCTGACCCACTGGCTGAACTACGTGCGGCTGGACCCCGTCGGCCCCTGGGCGAATCACGCCAAGGCACAGGCGAAAAAGATCCTGAGCACAGAACGGCTCTCCATCGTCAGCCGCGCCGGTCGCCTGGTGCAAGCCGGGTAGAGCCGCATTCGGCGCCGCGCGAAAACAGTTGTGCCCGCGGCGTCCTCGTGTTCTCATCGTCCTGTTCATGAAATAACGATTCGTGATGTGTCGGCCCGCGAAGGCCGCAAGGAGCAAGCCCATGCTGTACCACGTCTCACGCAACGGACAGAACTACGGCCCCTACACGCTGGAAGATCTCCAGCGCTACGTCGCCAGCGGCAATGTGCTGGCAACCGACCTCGCCAAGAGCGACGAAATGCCGGAATGGGTCCCCGTCTCGCAGGTGCTGGGCGCGTCCATGCCAGCCAGCCCTGCTCCGGTCACCGCCTATGCGGGCGGAGCGCCCGCGTATCCTGCTGCGGCAGCGCAGTATCCTGATCCGCCGGATCTCCACTGGGCGCTGGTATTGCTGATTGGCTTTTTTTGTGGGGTGTTCACTATCGTATGGATGATTGTTCAGGCGGCGTGGATGCGCAAGGTCGACCAGCGCAGCAAAGCCCTCTCCTACTACATCGCCGGACTCATTGTGAACTTGGTCATGATCGGGGCGATCGTCGCCATGGTGATGTCGATGTCAGGCGGAAATGGAACTCCCTCCAATAGCATCGCAGCGCTGTTCGTCGTGTGCGCGCTCGCTAGCTTCGTCCTTTTCCTCATGGCCATCTTCAACATGCGCAGTTCGATGGAAGAGCACTTCAACGGCCCGGAACCAATCGGCCTCAAGCTCAGCGGTATTATGACCTTCTTCTTCAACGTCTTATACTTCCAGTACCACTTCACCCGCATCAACGATATCAAGCGCGCAGCGCGCTACAGAGGCGCAGCCATCTGATTGCGGCTCTAAATCTCAATGCGCTCTTCCTGGTGCTAGGGCGCGCCGCTCACGCATCTGTCGGATTCACCGCCGGATTATGCCAACTCTCACCCGGCCCAAGGATCGCGTCGGCTTGTTTCGGTCCCCAGGTGCCGCGCTTGTAGACCTTGACCCGATCGTGTTTCTTCAGCACCGGGTTGACCACCGCCCACGCCGCCTCCACCGCATCCTCGCGGGTAAAGAGCGCCCCATTGCCGGCCATTGCATCGCCCAGCAGCCGTTCGTACGGAGCTTCCTGCCCGGTCAGTTCCTCGCACAGGAAAAGCTCCCGCTGCTCCCCGATATATTCCTTCCCCGGAATCTTGACGCGCGTGGCGAGCGCGATCGCCGCGCTGGGCGACTGCCGGAAGCGCAAATAATTGGTGAGGCCATTCTTCGGAGCCGAATCCTCGAACAGCCGCTGCGGCGGCGGCTTCAACTCCACCATAACCTCGGTTACGGTATCGGGCAGATACTTCCCCGAGCGCAGATAGAACGGCACACCGTCCCAGCGCCACGAGTCGATGAAGAGCCGCACCGCGCAGAAGGTCTCCACGTCGGAGTTCTTCGCCACATCCGGCTCCTGCCGATAGCCCGCGTACTGGCCGCGCACCACATCGACCGGTTTCAACGGCCGCATCGCCTCGAAGATTTTCGCCTTCTCGACCTGCACCGCACCGTAGTCCCGCGTCGCCGGCGGCTCCATCGCCAGCAGCGCGACCATCTGGAACAGGTGGTTCTCGATCACGTCCCGCAGGCAGCCCGCAGTCTCGTAGAACCCTCCCCGGCCCTTGATGCCGAAGTTCTCGGCCATGGTGATCTGCACGCTGGCCACGTAGTTGCGGTTCCAGATGGGCTCCAGAAACGAGTTGGCGAACCGGAAGTAAAGGATGTTCATGATCGCTTCCTTGCCCAGGAAGTGATCGATGCGAAAGATGGAATCCTCCGGAAACACCGCATGCGCCACGCGGTTCAGTTCCTTCGCCGAAGCCAGATCGCGCCCAAACGGCTTCTCCACGATCACCCGCGCGTCCTTTGCCAGCCCGGTCTTGCCCAGGTTCTCAATCACCGTCTCAAACAACGAAGGCGGAATCGCCAGGTAGTACGCAGGCCGCTTCGCACGACCCAGCGCTTGCTTGATTGCCGCAAACGTCGCCGGGTCTTTGTAGTCGCCGCTGACATAGCGCAACAACGACAGCAGCTTCTTCAGCGCGCCCTTGTTGTCGATCCCGCCCGCTCGCTTCACGCTGTCCGTTGCGCGCCGCTGCAGGCGCTCCAGGCTCCACTTCGGGAAGGCGACGCCGATCACCGGTACCGTTAGTTCCCCGCGCTTCACCATCGCATACAGCGCCGGGAAGATTTGCTTATGGGCAAGATCACCGGTGCAGCCAAACACCACCAGCGCGTCCGAACGCGGCACAGCCATCAGGCATTCCCCTTTTCCGGTGCAGTTTTTTCCTTGTGCCCGCCAAACTGGTAACGCAGTGCGGACAGCAGCTTGTCGGCGAACTCATCCTCGCCACGCGAGCTGAAGCGCTCATACAGCGCCGCGCTCAGCACCGGCGCCGGCACGCTCTCGTCGATAGCCGCGCGGATGGTCCAGCGTCCCTCGCCCGAATCCGACACATGTCCGCCGAAGTCCTTCAGGTCCGGGCTGTCGATCAGCGCCCGCGCTGCCAGGTCCAGCAGCCACGAGGCCACCACGCTGCCGCGCCGCCACACCTCGGTAATGTCGGCCAGGTTCAGGTCGTACTGGTAATACTCCGGGCAGCGCAGCGGCGTCGTCTCCGCATCCACCGCCTCCTTCTCCTTGCCGGCGTTGGCGTTGCGCAAAATGTTCAGTCCCTCCGCGTACGCCGCCATCATCCCATACTCAATTCCGTTGTGCACCATCTTCACCATGTGGCCCGCGCCGCTCGGCCCGCAGTGCAGATAGCCCTGTTCGGCGGTGCCGCCCATCTGCTCACGTCCTGGAGTGCGCGGAGTGTCCCCAATCCCCGGCGCCAGGCTCTTGAAGATCGGATCAAGCCGCTGGACCACGGCATCCTCGCCGCCGATCATCAGGCAGTAGCCCCGGTCCGCGCCCCACACGCCGCCGCTGGTCCCGGCGTCCACATAGTGAATGCCATCGGCCTTCAACTCCCCTGCGCGCCGAATGTCGTCGTGGTAGTACGAATTGCCGCCATCGATGATAACGTCGTCCGGCTCCAGCAACGGAACCAGTTTGGCCAGCGTCTCATCCACGACGCCCGCGGGAACCATCAGCCACACCGCCCGCGGCTTCTGCAACGTCTTGACCAGTTCGTCGAGCGAGCCCGCACCGGTCGCGCCCTGTGCAACCGATGCCGCGACCGCCGCCGCAGACATGTCGTACACCACGCAATGGTGCCCGGCCTTTTCGAGCCGCAGCACCATGCTCGCTCCCATTCTGCCCAGCCCAATCATGCCAAGTTCCATGGTTTTCCTCTCGATGAGCGCCGTTTTTCCAGCACTAACTCAGATGCCCCAGCTCAATACCAGGACCGAATGCCCAGGCAGAATGAGCGGCCGGCGGTCTCAGCATTTCGCTGGAGGATAACAAAGGACTAGGCCGGTTCGCTCACCGCATCGAACCTGGATTGGGTTGCTTCGCGGCCGGAAGCATACTGCCGCGGCCACCAAAGCGTGAACCGCGTTCCTTCGCCGAGCTTTGATTCCACCCCGATGCTACCGCCATGCTTGGTCACGATATGCTTCACCGTCCAAAGCCCCATGCCATTCCCGCGCATGCCCTTGGTACTGGCCCCAAATTGAAACAGCGTTGGCATCACGGCGGCGTCGATCCCGCAACCCCGGTCCGCAACTACAATCTCCACCCCGGCCGGTCTGCCGGTGAGGGTAACCCTTACCTGCCCAGTGGTCCCTGCCGACGCCTCGCATGCGTTGCGGACCAGGTTCAGCAGCACCTGACGGACCTCTCCGGGAAACCCTTCAATCGTCGCATCGCCGGAACTGTCAGTTTCCAGCGTGACCCTCTGCTTCTGGATCAGCGGGGCCAGCAGAAACCGCACAGATTCCACCAAGCTCGCCAGATTCACGGGTTCCGGCTCGCCGCCCTGGCGGAAAAACGACAGGGTAGACCGCGAAAGGTCGATTACACGGTTCGCCTCTTCCGCCGCCGCCTTGGCCAGAGTCACCACCTCGGGCGTCGCTGCATCCGACGTGCGGATCAGGTAGAGCGCGTTACGGATCGTCTCCAGCGGACTGTTGATCTCATGTGCAAGCACCGTCGACATGCGGCTCCAGTCTTCCAGCTTCTGCGCGGCCAGCAGACTCTCCCGCATCTGCCCCCGCTCCTGCTCCGTGCTCGCTAGCCTGGCGGCATAATCATTCAGGCCAAAGCTGATCGCCGAAGACCTCCGGATCAGCATGATCGCAACGTAGCCGGACAGCACGGCGGTGACGATATTGGTGCACGCGTCGATCCAGAAGACCGGGATCCAGGTGGTGACCACCTCCATCAAGTGGGTCGAGCCGCAGGCCACGATGAAGAGCGCGAATCCAATCAGAAAGTAGGCCCAGTCGCGGGCCACGATCAGCCGCGTTCGCCTGAGCAGCACCAGCAACGTCACACAAATGCTGACGTAGCTCAAAAAGGTGACCGCATTTGCAATCACCATGGTCCATATCAAATGCGGGGCCGCAGCCCAGCAAACCGCGTGCGGCATCAGCGAGACATCGTCAAACATTTACGGAAACCTTTCCGCTTACCCGGAGAGATCGCCAACCAGCACAAGGTAGCATGAACACCAAGGCTCTATCCAGTCGATAGATACGCGCAGCTTCACCGGTATTGTGCCCCAGCCTGCCGCCTGGCCATGAAAATCGGTTCTAACCTTGGATCATAAGACGAAAAAAGGCCCGGACGTGTTGTCCGGGCCCTCAACTTCCCTGAAAACCGAAGCTGCCTACGCCTGGTGCCCCTCGGCAGCCTTGGTTTGCGCTACCGTCCAATCCGCCGCGCCAACCTTGAAGCGTGCAAACCGGCGAACCGTAATGTTCTCGCCGAGCTTCGCCACCTTGGTAGCGATGATCTGCGCGATGGTCTGCGACTGGTCCTTGATGAACGGCTGGTCCAGCAGGCAGAACTCCTCGTAGAACTTGCCCAGCTTGCCCTCGAGCATCTTCTCGATGATATTCGCCGGCTTGCCGGTCGCGGCGGCCTGCGCGCGGTAGATGTCCTTCTCGCGCTCCAGATCCGCCTCGGTCACATCTTCGCGGCTGACGAAGCGCGGATCGGTTGCAGCAATATGCATGGCGATGTCGCGCAGCAGCTCCTGGAAATCGTCGGTGCGCGCCACAAAGTCCGACTCGCAGTTCAGCTCCACCAGCACGCCGATCTTGCCGCCGGCGTGGA
>CAZAXI010000151.1:0-11283 GCA_964489045.1 uncultured Granulicella sp.
AGATTTCGCGCAGGGGCGCGGGCAGATAGCTGCGGAAGCAGAGGACGGTTTCGCCGTCGTTGGCGTCGCGGACGGGGAGAGCGCGGAAGGCGGCGGCGAGGCGGACAGTTTGCAGCGGGGATGCCAGGGGGTCGGCAGTTTCGGCGGAGGGCTGCATCGCCTGCAGACGCGGGTAGTGATAGAGGATGCGGTCGCCCTGCGTGCCGGGCAGGATGAAGAGGGCGGACCACTCCTGAAAGAAGCTGGCGCCTTCGCGGTCGCAAAAGCCGGCGAGCTGGCAGACCTGCATGCCCGGCGTGGGCGCGCCCGCGGGCAGCGGCGAGGCAAGCGAAAGGACGCCGCCGGCGATGGCGGCGACGACGCCGACGTTGAGAGTGACGCGGCGGATGTAGTTGATGTCGCTGTTTGGAGACTGCAGGTAGGCGGCACTGATCCCGGCACCGATGTAGCCGGTCTGGCCGGTCGAGTCGACGTCGACGGCGACCAGGCTGCCCGGGCTGAACGCGGCTGCTGCGGTGACACCGACATTAAGAGCGGTCGCGGTAGAGGCCGTACCGATGAGCGGGACCGGCGCCGCGGCGAGGCCGCCGCTGCCGTTGGGCGCTGCGCCCGGGGCGGTGAGCAGCAGATTGGTCTGCTGGGAGCCGGAGGCGAGCGCGGCCTGGAGCTTGCCCCAGGTTTCAAATTCGAGGGCGACGGTGGCATCGATCTCGGTGCGGACCTGGGCGACCGTGATCGCGGGCGCGCCGGCGCGGAGGGTGTCGACTTTTGTGCCGGATTTACGCACAAATTTGGAGATCCAGCCGAGGTCGATCCAGGGGACGGGCGGAGTATGTAACGGAAAGCGGCCTAATTGTGCGGGATCGAAGAGCGTGGGCGTTCCGGCGGCGCGGTTGACGGGAGCGAAGTAGGCGCGGACGCGGCTGGTGACGGGTGCTACGGATGGGGTTGTGCTCATAATTCCCCTGCTTCCTGGTAGGCGAAGACCTGCACGGTTGCGGCGCGGGAGAGACGGGTGTCGGTCTGGGTAACCGCTGCGAAGACGGGGTCGGCCCAGAAGATGTTGGTCTGCATGATGACAGGCGGCGTGGTGGCGTAGTTCATTTTGGCGACGGAGTGCGGTGGGGTGGTGAGGGCGGAGGCGAGTTCGGCGTCCATGGCGGCGAGCACGCGGCCGCGGTCCATGCCGCCGTTGGCGGGCGAGCCGTCGGTCGCGTAGTGGATGGTGCATTCGAGCGCGACCCAGGGCAGCGGCGAGGCGCTGGTGACCTGGAGCTTGGTCCATTGCAGGCGGAAGGCGCCGGTGGGGATGGATGCGGTGGGCAACTCGTTCTCGTCGACCAGCGTGGCCGGGCGGACTTGGCCGCGGAGCACGATGGTGCGCGATGGATTGAGTGCGGCCAGGCGGCTTTGGAGGGTGAGGTAGAAGGTGTCTTTCGCGTTCTGCATTGGTTCCTTTCGAAGCCCGGGGCTAAAGCCCCAAGGTGTGCAAGCTCGGTACCGCGGGCTAAAGCCCGCTGCTACTCCAAGCCCACATCTCTTGCGAGATGTGGGGCACCCGACGCGTGGGCTAGACGATTTGCGCTTGCGGGGCGCGGAGGATGAGGCGGTAGACGTAGGGTTGGCCGTAGGCCTCCTCGGTGGAGGCGGAGACGATTTCGAGGAGGTCGGGATCAGAGGCGTCGCCGGAATCGGTGGCGGGGCCGGCGAGGATGCCGACGGCGTTGGCGAAGAGGATGCTGGCGGAGGCGTAGGCGAGCGAGCCGACGAGGCGCTGGATGGCGGTGGCGGAGACGAGCATTTCGGACCTGATACTCCCGCCCAAGCCGAGCTTGGACGGGGCACCCACAGTAGCGGTGGCGCGGGCCTTGCGATAGACGACGGGCGCGAGCGGGAGATCCTGAAAGAGCGGCGTGGCGATGCCGAGCTGCTCGGTGGGGTCGGCGGGGACGGCGGGCGCGGGCATGCGGAGCGTTACGGTGCGACCGCCCAGGGCGCGGAGGAGAACGTCGGCGGCGCGGGCTGTCTGGCTGGCTTGATAGCTCATGGGGTTAGCCGATCCTTTGGGCGACGTAGGGCGCGAGCATGCTCTGGACGTTGGCGTCGATGAGCGAGGCGGAGAAGTACTGCATCTGGAGCGTGTCCAGCTTGCTGCTTTTGACGTTGAGGGCGGGCGTGGCCTGGGCGTTGCGGACGACCTGGGCGCAGGCGAACTTGACGGCGGGCGGCACGACGCTAAGGCCGGCGGTGTAGGTGATTTCGACCTCGTTGTAGTTGAGGCCGAGCAGATTCATGGGGAATGTAACCTCTCCGGTTACTTGATTGAGGTCGACATTAATGAGCGGGAGCGCGCTCCAACTGCCGGGGACGGAAAAAGCCCAGGCGACCTGCGCGAGCATGGGGTCAGCCAGTTCTCCGCGGCGCGGGCGGCCGTAGCGGACGTTGATGCCGACCAGCGGGGACGCAGCCGGGGCCAGCGGCGCGAGCGGAAGATAGCTGAGGCGCACAGCCTGCGAGCCGGCAGTGAGGCGCATGCGTTCGACATACTGGGTGACCAGCAGGCTGGGACGGCGGCAGTGCGCTTCAATGAGCGCGGACGCGAGACCTATCCAGTCGTCCGGGGTTTCGGCGGCAAGGCCGTAGGCGATGTATTCCGTGGGATCTAGGTAGCCCATAGTTTGTCTCCAAAGTGGTTACAGAAGGAAGTTGTCAGTTCTCAGTTCTCAGTTGTCAGTGGAGAACCCCACCTTAGGCGCGATGAAGGCGCGCCGAAGATGGGGCACCCGGTGCGTGGGACGGGAGAGAAACCCCACGATAACCGTCGGACTTGCGTCCGCCGGCGATCATGGGGCACCCGATGTGCAACCGGTCACGATTTGTAACCAGTTCTGTTCTTTAGCGGTCGACGAGGACCTGGTAGTGGGCGTAGCCAGAGCCCTTGACGACGACGCCGCCGAATTTGACGACGACGTATTGCGAGGCGAGCGAGCCGGGGACGCCGAGCTGGAAGATGCGCGGGTTGGGGTCCGAGAGCCAGTGGCACTCGATCAGGTCCTCGGTGACGATGTACGCCGGCAGGACCGCGGAGCCGGAGCCGGGCGTGCCGGTGTACGGCAGCGTCCACTCGGGGATGAGCGGGATGTCGCCGGCCTGGGTGGAGAGCATCTTGACGGTGAAGCCGCTGGTGATCTCCTTGGTGCCGAGCACGACGTTGAACTCGGACTTCATCTCGCGATCGATGAGGTCGAGCAGGACGGGGTTGGCGTAGATCGCGGTGGGACGCACGCCGAAGGAGGTGTTGGCGACCATCTGCGCGACGGTGGACTTGAGGCCGTCGACGATGGACTGGGTGGTGCCGATGGTCATGGTGTTGCCGCCGGAGACGATCTGCGCAGCCGCGCCGAAGTACTCGGGTGTGACGGGCGACGAGAGCGAGGTGTCGGTGCCGTTCCAGAGAGCTACATCGTGGGTGCGGAGAACGCCGTCGACCGTGTCTGCCAAATCCTTCGCCTGGAGATAGGCGAACTGCGACTGCTGCTGGCCCAACTCCATGTCGAAGAGGTTGTAGTTGATCTGCGCGACCAGGGCCTTCAGCGGGACGGACATCTCGACGCGCGTGGGTGTGACCAACGGCGCGATGATGTTGCGCGGATCGACGAAGCCGGAGGTCGCGGAAGGCGACGGGATGGCGGTCTCCTCAAAGAAGCGCGACGGGTGGCCGGTGGCGGGGACCTGCTTGATGCGCTGGCCGAAGATGCCGCGGCGGCGAACGATGTCCATGATCTCGGACTGGTAGAGAGGGACTTCGATTGCGCCCGGTCCGAGGTAGTCGGCGGCGGCGTGGATCTGCGTGAATTTTGCGTTCATTTGGGGCTCCTTAAGGTTCGAGGTACTAGGTTCGAGGTTCGAGGTGGCTCGGCGAGTCAGACCCCACTCATGCGATGAAGCCGCATGAATGGGGCACCCGGCGTTACACTTGCTTCATTCGGAGAGGGTATGCTCGAAGACGCGGCGGAAGCAGAGCGAAGCAAGAGGACGGTGGGCAACAAGGTGTGGATCGGCCTGCTGTCCTTCTGTCTGCTCGTGTTTCTCGCGCTGGACTGCTTTGCGGTCTACATCGCAGTGACCGAGCAATTTACGCCGTGGCAGGTTCTCGTGAGAGTCGCCTGGTTGGGCTTTCTCACGTGGACGATCTACCGTGCGTTGCGGCGGCGGATCTCAATCACAGGTGCCGACAAGTTTCCTGGCTTCTAGCCAAGCAGGCCGGCGCGGAGGAGTTGGGCTTTGACGGCGATGCGCTGCTCCAGGCTGAGCGAGGAGAGTGCGGCGTCGAGCGAGCCGGCCTGGAGCGATCCGGGTTCGAGCGAGTCGAGGGTGACGCCCTGCTTGGCGAGGAGGGTGGTCATCGCGGTGGGCAGGGTTTTGCGGCCGGAGCCGGCGGGGATCGCAGCGGGCGCGGGAGCGGCGGCGCGGGCTTCGAGCGCGATGAGCTTCTGTTCGGTAGCGGCGATTTTTTCTTCCAGGCGCTCCACGGTTTGTTCCAGCAGCGAAGTGGCTGCGGCGAGGCGGTCGATGGTTACGCCGAGGTCGTCGTTCATTTCCATTTCCATGTTGATCTCCGATCAAAGGTTCGAGGTACTAGGCTCGAGGTTTGAGGTATTCGGATCTATGCGCTGGCGGTGGCGGGCATGGCCTGGACGTTGAGGATGGCGACTACGGCGGAGATGAGACTCTGCACGTATGCGGGGCTGGACTCGACGTTGGCCTGGGTGAGCAGCGTGGTGACGGCCGAGCCGGCGAGGGTCATCACTTCGGCGAGCTTCTGCGTGCCGGTGCCGCTCTGGATGCCGGAGGCGGCGTACTTCTGCTCGACTTCGAGCACCGCGTTCTGGATGAGGGTGGTGGCGTCGGCGAGGGTGGTGGCTGTGGGGGCCGCGAGCGGGAAGATGAGGGCGACCAGCTTCTCCACGGGGACGGCGTATTTTACGGCCCAGGTGAGGCCTTTTTCGAAATCTTTGCCGATTGCGGTGAGTATTCCGGTGAATGTCATTTTTTCTCCAAGGTTCGAGGTACTAGGTTCGAGGTTCGAGGTGAGGGGCTAGGTGCCAGGTAAAGGCGAGTCAGCGCACGGCGAAGGGGTGTGATGGTGCGCACTGCAGCGTGGTGGAGACGCGAGGAGGATGGCTGACATGACAGTGCATCAGCCTCCGTTTCTTGTTCAGCTATTCGTCACCGCAGTAGTTTTTTTTGCTGTTGGCCTCGCTTGGTTTCGCTGGCGGCAGGGAACAACGAACTGGATGACAATCGCTTGGTGGACGGCGATTGCCTGGGCGGTATCGACGGTTCTTTTTGTGGCGTTTTCCTTTCTAAACCGATGAGCGCGATGCGGTGGCGCTGACTTGCTGACTCGCTGACCTGCTGACTTGCTGCAGTCGGAAGGTGGTGTCGCGGTAGGCGGCTTTGTCGCGGAGCAGGATGGCGGCGCCGGTGAAGGTGGCGCGGGTGAGGGTCCAGACGTTGGCGGACATGTCGGCTACGTGGGCGTCGGCGAGCTCGTAGCTCATGCCCATGGTTCCGTCCAGACTGGAGCCCCCGGCGAGCGAGAGGCGCTGCTCGATCTCGGGGAAGTCGCGGGAGAAGACGAAGCCGGCGACGGTGAGGCGGCGGCCGTCCAGCTCGGCCGAGGTGATGATGCCGCACTTCTGGCGGGCGTCGTGGCCGTCCCAGCCGGGGGAACCGGGGTCACCGGGGCGGGGCGATTTGTAGTCGACGGCCATGCCGAGCAGGCTGGGCAGTGCAGCCTCGGCGGCGGCGCGGGTGAGCACGACGCGGTGGCCGCGCGCGCCGGAGGGGGCCCGGTCGCTGGCGACGTCGACCAGGGTCAGGACGCCCTCGAAGGGCAGCCGGTTGGGATGGCCGTGGACCTGGGGAAACTCGACTGCCATGGCGCGCATGGCCAGTGCGGCGGTCGGGCGCGTCCGGATGCTGGTTGCGATTTCGCGCGCGCGGGCCCGGCCGGCGTTTCGCCAGTGCAGATCTGTTGCGTAGTCCATGCCACCTCCTATAGTTGGTTGGGAAAATGACCTCAGGGGCTAAAGCCCCGTTTATTTTGTGGCGTTTAATGGCACGGGTGAACCCGTGCCCTTAAGCAGAACGGGGGCTTTGAAGGGCCCCAGGCCTGTCGGTTGAAGCCGTTAAAAGGACGAAGCCCGGCAGGTTCGCCGGGCTTCGCACAGGCAGGTTAAAGGGAAACGGGAGGGGCACCGGTGGGCGCCTCTCCCGCTCTTTCTTTAGCTTACATTACCATCATAGCAGATTGACCATAACTCATCTGCCATCTATTTTTCTCGATCAAGTTGCACAAACGGAGCGACTTGGCGAGTTTTCCTACGATTTACCCCCTTGACAGTGTTTTGGGGGTGTCAGGATTTTGACGTCGAGGAAGATGCGGGTGAGGCGGTCGAGCGCGCGGGTGTGCCGGCGGATAAGGGTGCGGGGGTCGACGCCAAGCGCCGCCGAGACTTCGCCGACGGTGAACTGCTGGAGAGTGATGCGGGTGACCAGGTGCTCCTGATCGGGTGTGAGCTTTTCCAGGCAGTGGTCGATATCATGCAGAAAAATAACGGCATCCTCGAAGCTCTCGAGCTGGATGCAGTCGGCTTTGCCGCGCAGCATCTCCCTGCCCAGCGGCGAACGCACCTTGCCGGCCTCCATTGATGTACGCACATAGCGGGCGAGCAGGGCCACGGTGTACTTGCGGTAGAAAGCCAGGTTGGGCTCGGGCGGCCTGGGAGCGGGCGCTTCGGGCAGAGTCGGCCCTACGGAGAAAGCCCAGACGCAGGGAAGAACGAACCGCCCCAACGATCGGAGATCGCCGGGGACTCCGATGACAGCGGCGGCGCTCATGCGGCACCTCCGGTGTGACGGTGACCAGCGCAGCAGCCAAGCAGGCGCAGACGGCGGCGGGGACGTCCGGTGGAGGGCCGTCCACCCGGTCGCTTGCCGGTGGCTGGGGGAAAGGCCGCCAACCGGACCACACATTCGCTGCAGTAGACGCCGTCGCTGACTACGTTGCGGAGCCAAAGCGTTCCGCAGCCCTCGCAAATTTTCACTTCCACGCGCAAGTACTTCATTTTCAGTGTTCTCCAAGGCGTACTTTCCCCTGGCGAGCCTCAGGATTTTTCAGCGGTCGGAGGGGCTCGCTCAGGTAGTCGGGAGGTGAGGGGTTGCTTGCGGGGGCTTCTTTGGACCCACTCGCGAGTGCCAGGCACCTGTTTGCGGCAGTTCGATTTGCCTTTCGTGACCCAGGAAAGTCCACTGCATTCTCTCCGCTTCATCCGGCGACGCCCAGCGTAGGGAGGGGCGGACAGGCGGGTGGTGTCAGTGTTATAGCTTAAGACAAACTAATCTCTCGATGGCGATCTTTATATATAGCTCAGTGCAACATATGATATACCACTTATGGGTGATTCCCATTATTTTGGTTGCTAAAAGAGAATATTTAGTTTTGTATTGATTTGCGCAAAGTGATATGGTCGACAAACGGGACGGACGAATATAGATGAACTTCCAAGATCTGCATGAACTTCTGCGCATGGAACTGTTGGGCCGCATTGAGAGCGGGAGCTTGACGGGCACGGCTCTGGCGCGACAGTCGGACTTCAAGCAGGCGCACATCTCGAATTTTCTGAATGGCAAGCGGGCGCTCTCGCTGGAGGGTCTGGACCGGGTGCTGGCGGCGCAGGGGCTAACGGTGGACCAGTTGATGCCGGTGGAGTTGAGCGCGGCGGAGGGCGAATCGGGGAGTGCAGGCGGGGTGGCGGAGACGGCGGCGATCCCGGTGGTGACGGCGGCGACCGCGATGGACGAGCCGGAGATACGGCCGGGGGCGGTGATCGAGATGGTGCGGGTGGGGGCGGCGGCGCTGAGGAGCAATCGCTGGTGGGCGCCGGAGAAGTATGTGCGCTGGCAGCGGTACGTGGCGGTGCGGGCGGACGCGCAACAGGCGGCGGCGATGGCGTCGATGATTGCGCCGGGCGCGGTGGTGGTGCTGGACCGGCATTACCGATCGCTGGCGGCGTACCGCCCGCAGCAGCGGACGCTGTACGCGGTGCGGACAGGATCCGGCGTGGCGGCGGGGCTGGCGCTGCGGCATGTGGAGCTGGATGGGGACAACCTGGTGCTGCGTCCGCTGGCGCTGGCGTTCCCGGTGCAGGTGGTGACTCCGGGGCCCGAGGAGACGGCGGCGGACTATATTGTGGGGCGGGTGTGCGTGGTCGTGTCGGAGCTCTAGGGACAGGGAACAGGGGACAGGGAACAGGCGGGGAGGTTTCCCACAGGTTTTCCGGTACATTTCCGGCTCAGGGATGCTCATTTTTGGTGCAGTAACATTGACGCAACAAATGTGGGGGCGTATAAATCCGGGCAGCAGCAATCCTGGAGGTGCAGCCTTGCACACGGAACCCGCAGCCCACTCCTCAGCCTCATTCCCCCACCTCATTCATGAACTCCACGCGAACTGCCCGCATTGCGGGCGGACGATCGACATCCCGCAGGCGGCCGTGCACTCGGACGGCACCGCGCGCGGGTATTGTTCGACGTGTCGCACGGAAGTGTTTGAGGCGAGTCTGGACAACTGAGGCGATTGGGCTGCCGACGGCGGCGCCGGAGACATCCTGCAGTTAGGGATGGTGAGGTTGATTGTGCGCCCGCGGTTGGATAGGTTCCCGTCCAGTAGGACCCGATGCAGTGGGTTTGAGTAATGGCTGTGGCATTTTGGCGGTTTTGCGTTCGCTGTGGAAATGGCGTGTGGAGAGAGGTGCATTCTGCGTCGGTTGCCTGGCGCGATGTGGATCCGGTGGGGCTAGTGCTACACTTTTGCTCACGAGGTTCGGCCATGCGGCGGATGGTGTTGCTGAGTCTGTTTGCGATACTCGTGATGGGTGCGAGCGCCCAGCGGCGGGGTGGGATGGGCGCTGGTGTTGGCCGGGGTGGCGGGACAGGATTCAGGGAACAGGGAATAGGGAACAGAGGGTACGCGATCCCCTATGGATACGGCTATGGTGGATACGGGTATGGGTACTCGCCTTATGCAGAAGGCAGTGTCTACGCGTATGCACCGCAGCCGATGCTGCTGGTTCTGCCGCCGGAGCCGGTTGTTGAAGCGCCGCCGCGTGAAGTGCATCCCGTGGTGATTGACTATAAGCGGGAGCCGGCGTCCGAGGGCGAGGCGCAGAGCTTTGGCATTGTGCTGAAGGATGGCGAGACCCTGAATGCGACTACCGTGGTGGCGGAAGGCGATGCGCTGCACTATGTCGATCCGGATGAGAGAAACATGCGGGTCGCGCTGAGCGCGGTGGATCGCGACGCGACGCGGAAGCTGAATGCGGAGAGAAAACTGGTGCTGCATCTGCCGGCGGCGACGCAGGTGCGGGTCGCGAGTGCTGCGGAGCGGTGAACGCGAAGCGGCATCGCGCGGAGAGCCGATCAGTCAGAGAAGAGGCCAGTTCATTTTTTGTAGCGTAAGATTCTCCGCATGAAGACCTCGTTGGTGTTTGGTGGCGTGAATCTCCGTTCCGGATTTCTGCTTGCCATCGCTGGTGTGTCCCTTGCTTTGCCGGCGGCCCGCGCCCAGACGGCCGCGTCCGCCCCCGGCAAGTTGTTGGAATGGGACGCCGTTTCGATCAAGGTACACAAACCTGACGGGGTGATTTCCCATTCGACTGGCATGTCCAACGGATTTTCCATCGTCATCCCCCTCAGGCAATTCATCGGCGAGGCGTATGGAATCAGGCAGGACCTGATCTCGGGATTGCCGAAGTGGGCCGAGTCAGCGCAATACGATATCCAAGCTAAGGTTGCAGGCTCGGATATGGAGGAATTTCACAGGCTATGGCAGAAGCAGAAGGAGCTGATGCTTCGATCCATTCTGGCGGGTCGCTTCAAGCTAACGGCGCATACGGAGATGAAGCAGCTTCCGGTGTATGAACTCGTCGTCGTGAAGCCCGGCAAACTCCGGGACGCACAGCCCGGCCCGGGTGGTTCTTCGTCGGGCCCAGGCCTTATCGCATGCCACCCCTGTGATGCGTCCTTTCTGTCGAGCATGTTGGCGCAGAGTTTGCAGCGGACGGTGGTGGACAGCACCGGACTTACCGGCAAATACGACATCAAACTTCAGTGGTCGGACTCCGACGGCCCATCCGTGTTCACCGCGCTCGAAGAACAGCTTGGTCTGAAACTCCAACCCGCCAAAGGCCCGGTCGAGACTTTAGTTGTCGACCATGTCGAGATGCCTTCAGAGAATTAGGGTTGGTAAAGGGTGCTGGAAGTCGACGCAGGCCCAGTGACCTCAGGGGCTAAAGCCCTCTGATTATGGGGCGTTTACGGCACGGGTGAACCCGTGCCCTTAACGAAACCATCGCGTCATCAGCAGCCACTGGAAAGCTTCCTGCGACCACTCGTGGAATGCGGGGGGTGGGTGGGATGTGATATAGCGTAGGGGTTCATCTCTGGACACGGGGAGGGTGCGGATGCGGCGAACTTTGATTCGGGCGAGGGTGGTGGTGGTTGCGGCGGTTGTGACGGCGGTGGTGGGATTGTCGGCGGTGGTGGGGGTGAGGGTGGTGCGGGGGCAGTCGTCGAACTCGGACCCGTATGCCAGTAATCCGACGCCGGGGCAGGCGAACCTTTCGCAGGCGGCGCCGGCGGGGAAAGATTCGGGCGAGCGCGAGAAGGCCCCGGCGGGAGCGGTGAACCAGGGACCGTACGATGCGAAGACCTGGAAGTATGGGCCGGGCTACGACGTGAAGGGCGATGTGCCGATCTGGAATCCGGTGATGGTGAAGATGATGAAGGGCGAGAAGGTGACCGGAGGCACGGTCTTCTCCACCGACACGCCGGAGACGTACTGCGCGATGGCGAATGCGGGGTACGACTTTACCTGGATGGAGATGCAGCACAACACGCGCGACTGGGACGCGGTGGCGCGGATGTGGAAGGCGTGTCCGCATGCGAAGGCGGTGCCGGGGGTGCGGGTGGCGTACACGGACGAGCGCGAGATTCAGCATGCGATGGATGCGGGCGCGCTGGTGATTGTGATTCCGACGGTGCGGTCGACGGCGGAGGGCGTGGCGGCGCGCGACTGGACGATGTATCCGCCGCTGGGCAAGCGGAGCCTGGGAGGTGGGCAGGCGTTCGAACCGGAGATGTGGGGGAATGTTCCGGGCGGATACAGGAACACGATCAACAAGAATGTGGTGCTGATCGAGATGATCGAGACGCTGG
>CAZAXI010000152.1:0-11208 GCA_964489045.1 uncultured Granulicella sp.
TATCCGGCGCAACCAGGTCCAGCGACGGCGCGGTCGCCTTCCAGATATCCAGCACATGATCGGTCATCGCCGACCACTCCAGCCGTCCTTCGCGCGGCGTCGCCAGCGGGTTCTCCAGCGAGTGGTTCAGATACAGCGGCAACCCGTAAGCCGCTTTGCCGGCCTTCGCAATCTGCTCGATGTAGCGCGCAATCGCCCACGTTTGAAAGGTATTCTCCGCCTCCGCGCCGAAAGCCTCGGTCCACCTTCCCGGCTTTACATGCATTGCCGCCGCAAAGTCCGGCGGCACCTGCCCTTCAAACAGCTTGGTCGCCTCGGGCGAGTAGTCCCGCCGGCTGCCATAGGCGTTGATCTCGTTCTCCACCTGCAGCATCAGCACGGTGTGGCGTGGATCGGTCGCCTTCAAGTGCTTCATCAGCGCGACAAACGCGGTCTTGTCCGCCTCCAGCGTCGCCTGTCCAAAGGGCGACATGGTGTCATCCGGCGCGCCGTTCTGGCCCTTAAGCCGCGGATACTTTACCGGATCGCGCTTCACCCACTCCGGGGTGTAGTGCATTTTGCCGTTCTTCCACGTCCCGAACCACAGCAGCACCAAGTGCACCTTGTGCTGGCGCGCCCCCGCCAGCAGCGCGTCGACGACGCTGAAGTCGAACTTCCCCTCGACCGGCTCCAACTGTTCCCAGTACACCGGAATCTCCACCGTGTTGGCGTGCAGGCGGTCAATCGCCGGCCACACCTTGGGCAACATGGCCGGCCAGCCGCTGGAATTATTCACCTGGTCGTTCAGCATCAGGTAGGGTGCGCCATCCACCATGAATGCCCAACGCCCATCTTTCTCAACCACTCGCGGCATCGGCGCCGCACCCGCCGGTCCCTGCGCAGCACTTTGACTCGCAACCAACAACGCCGCCAGACCAACGCCGCCCAAACACGCATGCCCAATGAAACCGTACTTTTTCATGCACGAATCATACCCGCTCTTATCCGGGTCTGGGTTAATCCCAGGCGGGGATTGTCTTCACTCCCCGAGCATGATCCGCCGGATGCCCGTCGCGCGCCCGGTCCCGCCATCGCATTCAATCAGCGTCGCGCACATCTTCGGGTTCCCCTTCGCCGCCTCGAACTTCCCCGGCATGCCAGTCAGAAAGCGGTGCACCACCATTTCCGTCTCGACCCCGATTACCGAGTCGAACGGTCCGCTCATGCCAACATCCGTCTGATATGCGGTACCTTTGCCCAGCAGCCGCTCATCCGCCGTAGGCACGTGCGTGTGCGTCCCCAGCACCGCCGTCACCCGCCCATCCAGATACCATCCCAGCGCCATCTTCTCGCTGGTCGCCTCGCCGTGGATGTCCACCAGGATCACCTTGGCGGCAATCTTTGCCAGCAGGTCATCGGCCTTCCTGAACGGATCGTCGCAACTCGACATGAACACCCGTCCCTGCAGGTCGATCACCGCATACGCCTGCCCGGTCGGCAACTCGCCCTCGTAAACGCCATAGCCCGGCGTCCCCACCGCGTAGTTCGCCGGCCGCAGCACCCTGCGCCCGCGTCCGTGCGACTCCACGGGCACCGTCATGTACTCGAAGATCTCCTTCTTGTCCCAGACATGGTTGCCGGTCGTGATTACGTGGGCCCCCAGGTCGAATAATTCCTCAGCGATCGAAGGCGTAAGCCCGAAACCGCCGGCCGCGTTCTCGCCATTAATGATCAGCAGATCGACCGCGTTGGTCTCCATCACGTGCCCAAGATGTTCCCGAACGATCCGCCGGCCTGCGTGCCCAAACACGTCTCCAACAAAGAGAATATTCACTCCAGAAGGCTATAGCATTTCGCCGGACGGTGTCGCGGGAAACCACTTTCATCCAGCAAACTCCGGAGGGTTAATTCTCTATATTTTCGTGGTAGTCGGATTAACCCTCGGTGTGGTAGTTTGCTCTGCATGGCACAAAGCGGTCGTTTTGGACTAAGTCTCAGAATCCTGACAGTGTTGGCTTCAGAACCTGGCACGATGCACACCTCAGCGGAGATTGCAGAACAGCTCACCGAGAGCGCAGTAATGGTTCGCCGCTGTTTCCTCCTGTTACACAAAAAGGGCCTGATTGAGCAGCGCAAGGGACCTCACGGCGGAGCTAAGCTCAAGCTGCCGGCCAAGCAGATTGGCCTCGGCGACGTCTATGTGGCCACCGAAGACGACTGGCTCGAACTGGATGACCCGACCATTGCGGGCCTGCTCAAACGGGTACGCGCCGAAGGGGTTCTCGCCATGAACGAGACCACCCTGGCACAGATGCTCAAGCGCATCAAGAAGAAGACCATCGGCAAGGCTCACAACGGCGCCTCGCACAAGTAACAGACACGCAACCTCTGGTGCCCCTCCTGGAGCATTGCCGGTTCTCAGTCTTTACTTCACCAGCGCCTTGCGAATTTCCAGCAATTCCTTCCGTCGCTTGGCGGTCGTCTTGGGATACGACATCTTCAGCCCGCCCAGCGCATCCAGAACAATCTGCGACACGATCAGCCGCGCATTCTCCTTGTCATCCGCGGGTACCGCATACCACGGGGCGTGGCTGGTGCTGGTCGCCTGCAGGCAGTCCTCAAACGCCTCCACATAACTCTTCCAGTACTTCCGCTCGTAAATATCCGCCATGCTGAACTTCCAGTTCTTGTCCGGTTCATCGATCCGCGCCAGGAACCGCCTTCTTTGCTCCTCGTTCGACAGGTGAAGAAAGATCTTTACGATCCTCGTCCCGTTGCGATGCAGATGTTTCTCCATATCCAAAATCGAGCGATACCGCTGGTCCCAGACGTCTTTTGTGCCGCGCGGCGCATCGGCCACGCCTTCACCCGCAAGGATCTCCGGATGCACCCGCACCACCAGCACCTCCTCGTAGTACGAGCGGTTGAAGATCCCAATGCGCCCGCGTCCGGGCAGCTTCTGCTCCGCGCGCCACAGAAAATCATGCTCCAGTTCCTCCGCGCTTGGCTGTTTGAAGCTCGACACCTCGCAGCCCTGCGGGTTCACCCCCGACATCACATGCCGGATCGCGCCGTCCTTGCCCGCGGCGTCCATCCCCTGAAAGATCAGGAGTAACGCATATTTGTTCGACCCATAAAGAAGCTGCTGGATCGAACTCAGTTTCTTCACATGCTGCTCCAGCACCTCCTTGTACTCCTCCTTCGAGCCACAACAAGGTTTCACGTTGGTCGGCCAGTCCTTCAGCCGGACCTTCTTCCCAGGCTTTACCAGAAAATCCTTGGTATCGATCTTCATCGTTCTCCCCTCGCTGACTCGCTGCTGGTAGCCATAATATGCGCACCCCTTCATTCGCGTTGTACGATCCAGCGCTCTCTTCGCCGACAATAGACCGTATGACCGAAGTCGACGTCCTTATCCTTGGAGCCGGCGCGGCCGGCCTTATGTGCGCCATCGAGGCCGGGCGCCGTGGCCGCCGCACCCTCGTCCTCGAGCTCGCCGACCGTCCCGGCAAGAAGATCCTCATCTCCGGCGGAGGCCGCTGCAACTTCACCAACATCCACGCCGCCCCGGACAACTTCCTCTCCGCCAACCCTCACTTCGCCAAATCCGCGCTCGCCCGCTTCACCCCGCAGGACTTCCTCGCCCTGGTCGAAAAGCACCGCATCCCCTGGCACGAAAAAACCCTCGGCCAGCTCTTTTGCGACCGCTCCGCCCACGACATCCTCAATATGCTGCTTGCGGAGTGCGCCGCCGCCAAGGTTCAAATCCAGCTCGCCACCCGCAC
Organism: uncultured Granulicella sp.; assembly: GCA_964489045.1. GTDB lineage: Bacteria > Acidobacteriota > Terriglobia > Terriglobales > Acidobacteriaceae > Edaphobacter. Next base: position 3,765 of record CAZAXI010000152.1, read on the forward strand.
CATCTCCGTCACCCACGCCAATTTGTCATCCCGCAGCGCAGCGGAGGGATCCGCTTTTCGCTTCCGCGTCGAAACCTCCGCAGGCCTCATCACCGCTGCCTCGCTGGTCGTCGCCACCGGCGGCCTTTCCATCCCCCAAATGGGTGCAACCTCCTTCGGTTACGACCTCGCTCGTCAGTTCAACCACCCCATCGTCGAAACCAGGCCCGGCCTCGTCCCTCTCGTCTTCAACGCGCAGGACCAATCTGACTGGTGCGATCTCGCCGGCATCTCCGCCGAAGTGGTTGCGTCGACCGCCGCGCAACCAACTCGAAAGAGCAAAGCTGCGACCCCCGCGTTTCGCGAGAAGATGCTCATCACCCATCGCGGCCTCAGCGGGCCCGCCATCCTGCAGATCTCTTCCTACTGGCGACCCGGCGAACCCATCTCACTCAACCTTGCCCCAGGCTTCAAACTCCCCGCCGATCCGGCAGCGCTCGGCATCTTCGCTCCGCTGCTTCAGCCCAACGCCCGCCGCGACCTCGCCGCCACCGCGCAGGCCCTCCGCTCCATCGTTCCCGGCCGCTTCGCCGATCGATGGCGTTCCCTCCATGCCCGCGCCCATCCCGCCGACGCCCAGTCCCGCGCGCTATCCAACGCCGCCCTCGCTGAGATGGAGCGCCAACTCCACGCTTGGCGCATCGTCCCCGCCGGCACCGAAGGCTACGCCAAGGCCGAGGCCACTGCCGGCGGCGTCGACACCAACTCGCTCGACGCCCACACCATGCAGAGCCGCATCGTCCCCGGCCTCTACTTCATCGGCGAAGTTGTCGACGTCACCGGCTGGCTCGGCGGCTATAACTTCCAGTGGGCCTGGGCCTCAGGCGCCGCCGCCGGCCAATCCGCGTAGCGGAGTAGCAGCGGGCTGGTAGCCCAAGGCTTCAGCCTTGGGTTTCCAGCGGTAAGCTGCACACAAATCGGCAGGGCTTTAGCCCCCGGGTTTCCGCCCCTCATTGCACCACCAGTGTCAGCCCAACGCTCCGCGTCAACCCGGTGCTCGTCCCTGTGACCACCAAGTTGTAAGTCCCGCTTGGCGTCGGCGTCGTCGACCCACCGCCCGGGCTCGTCACCGGAATCATTCGGTCCGCCGCGCACCCCGCCAGCACAAACATGCAGCCTAGTGTCGCGATCGCGCTCAGCCGCCGCAATCGCTTCCGGCGCAACCCAGCCAGACCCAGCGGCAGCAGACCTGCAAGCCACGCCATCCGCGGAGCCCCCGGCATCACCGGCCAGCGCAGGGCCGCACCCGCTACGCTGGTCGCAATCGTCACGCTCACCGTCGTCGTTCCTCCCAACGCCGGCGCCGCGGGCGTAACCGTGCAGGTTGCGTTGGTCGGTACCCCACTGCAGGCAAACGCCACCGTCCCCGGCACACCCGCGACCGACGTCAGCAGCAGCGGGTACACCGCCTGCGACCCTGCCGCAATCGTCGCCGAGGAGTTGCCGTTTGCACTCAGTTGAAAGTCAACGCCCATCCCCGTCAACGGCAAACTCTGCGGTGACGATCCGGCATTATCCACCACCGTCAGGCTTCCCGCCTGCGTTCCCGCGGCAGTCGGTACAAAAGCAATCTGCGCCGTGCATTGCGCGCCCACCGCCAGGCTCGCCGCGCAGGTGTTGCTTCCCGCAACAATCGCAAAGTCTCCCGTCACCCCCATGCTCTGTATCAGCAACGGCATGCCGCCATTGTTGGTCAGCGTTACCGTCTGCGCAGCCGCGCTCTGGCCCACACCGCTCGCGGCAAACGCCATCCCTGCCACCGGCGACAACGACACCCCCGGCGGCGCAACCCCCGTCCCGCTCAACGTCACGGTCTGGCTGCGATACTCATCCGTCACCGTCAGCGCACCCGTCCCCGCACCCACGCTCTTCGGCACAAATGCCACCAGCAGCGCGCACGACGAGTGCCCATTCAGCGAATTCCCGCAGCCATTCACCCCCGTAAAGTCGCCGCTGGCGATCTGCGCCGCAATCCCGGTCAGCGCTGCGTCGCCTGCGTTGGTCAGCAGCACCTGTTGCGTTGCACTCGCGGTATTCAACTGTTGCACCGCAAAGGTGAGCGCCAGCGGAGCCAGCGCGTCCGTAGCCGGCAGCAAGCCTACGCCGCTCAGTGAGGCAGTCTGTGTCCCCACGCTGTCCGTCACGCTGAATGCTCCGTTCCTCGTCCCGGAAGCCGTCGGCACAAACGCGACCGACACGGTGCATCCCACACCGGCGGCCAGGGTCGGCCCACAGGTGTTCTGTGTGATTAGGAAATCCCCCGTCACCACCGCCGCCTGCAGCGTTGCCGTCACGCCGCCCGTGTTCGAAATCGCGATATTCTGTGCCGCGCTCACCGCCCCCACATTCGTACCCGAATATGTAACCACAATCGGACTCAATACGATTGCCGCCGGTGCGCCAATCCCCGTCAGCGCCGCCGTGCCCTGTCCGCCCGCAACATTGCCGTAAATTGTAACCGTACCGTTCACAGCGCCAGTCTGTGTCGGCAAAAACCTTATCTGGACCGCGCACGCCGCCCCCACCGCGGTAACACCCACGCAGTTGTCCGTCTCCATAAAATCGTTCGAGGTTACAATCTGTGTCACCGTCAGCGCCGCATTGCCTGAATTTGTAACCGTTATGGTCTGCACCGCGCTCGCCGTCCCCACCGCCTGCGTCGCAAACGTCAAGCTCAAAGGATTCAGGGTCATCGCCGGCGCGGCTGGACTAGCTGCCGTCAGTAGCGGAATCTCCCAAATGCCGCGCCCATAGGTCGCCGCACGCAACTCGCCGTTCCGTCCGTCGCCGGTTGCAAGCTCCGCCCCTGCTGCCAACGCGACCACCGGCGCATTCGGCAGTCCCACCCCATACACGCTCCAGCAGTTCGCCGACGTACACGTTGCCACCTGAGTGGTGCCGTAGACGCCTGTATCCATCGCCACATACAGCGTGTTTGCGTCATTCGGATCGACCAGCACTCCATTCGCGGGAGCATTCGGTAGATTGCTCGATATATTCGTCCAATGAGCCCCACTATCCACCGACCGGTACACATGCGGCGCGTTCATCCCATTCCCGGCGAATCCCATCACCGTCGCATACACCGTCTTCCCGGTTGCGTCATGCGGGTCCGCCGCCAGCGACGAGATATCGAACCCGCCCGGATTGAACACGCCCGCATCCGCCCCATCGTTCGTCACCGTAGACTTGGCCACGTCGGTCCACACCGTGTTCGCACCCGCGCTCCCTGCCGTGGCGTTCGCAAACACATGCCCGCCGAAGGTCCCGCCGCCGTCCAGCGTCCCCGCCATGCCTGCATACAGAACGGTCGATCCCGCGTCCTGCGCCGCTACCGCGCCGCTCGCCGGCCCGCCCGCCGCAAGCGCACGTACGGTCGCATTCGACCCACCGCACACCCCGCTTACCGCTCCGCCCAGGTCCGTGCTGATCGCGTTCGCTCCCGGCCACGCAATCCCACTCTGCGCCGGCCCGCGCCACACCCTGCACGTGCCGATCACCATATTCGTCGTCAGCGCCGGATCCAGCAGCATGGGTGGAGCAATCAGCGAAGCATCGTCCTCCACCTGCGCATACCCGATCGTCGGCGAGCCCGCGAAGTTCGCCGCCGCGCAAGCGTTTCCCAGGTCGCAATAACGCACGCTCACGCCCGCGGCTGTCGACACGTACCAGTTCCGCGAATTCGCGGGATCGATCGCCACCATCCCACCCTCGCCCGCCGAAATCTGTGGCCACGCGCCTGCCGCCGTCGTCGCTGACGCTGCCGTCCCGTTGGCCCCCAGTCCCGCCAGCAACGTCTGCGGATTCACCGGGTCCTGGGCGAAGCTCGCCACCTCGGCCAGCGACCCCAACCCTCCGTTCAAATCCTGAAAGTGGGTCGCGTCGTCCGGCGAACAGGGCGGCTGCTGCTGGTTGACTCCGTCCAGCGACCGCCATAACCCGCCATCATTCCCCACATACACCAGCGGCAGACCGGCGGTCCCCGCTCCTGCCAGCGTCGCAATCCCATGCTGCGCCGGGGACACCTTTGCCGGCGCCGCACAGCCATTTTCCGCATTCGTCGTATTCCGCAGCACACATCCAGCGGCAATCGAGCAGCGATACAAATCCACGGTCCCCGCAAACAGCACCGTATCGGAACCCGCAGCCACCGCCGCCAGCGAAAGATCGTAATCCGCCTGCGCAATCGCCGTACTGCCGCCACCAACCTCCATCGGGGCAGAATTCAACTTCGTCCCAAAAGCAATTGGGTTCGCCGCGCAGCTTCCCCCGCTGCCTGCCGCCGCGCACACATCCTGCCACAACCCCTGGTCTACATTGTTCGCGTCCACGGTCAGCGCAAACGTGTCACCCGTTGACGCCTGCACCGCCAGCGCCCCGCGAAAGATCGGGCACCCCGTGTTCCCGGTCGTTCCCGGATTCGTCGGGCACGCGGCCGCTGTCAGCCCCGTCCCCGGCTGGTGCGCCAGCCGTGTCCAGGTCACTCCGTCCGCCGACTGGTAATACCCGTGGAACCGCACCGCCGCATAGAACATCTGCCGCCCCGGGATCCACATCACCGCCGTCACCGCGTTTCCCGGCGCGCCCCCCGGCTCCGGCCGTTGCACCACCTGGCTGCCGTCTTCGATGGTCGCCATCTGCCACGTCGCGCCCGCGTCCAGCGAGTAGTAGAGTCCCATCACGCTGTAGGTCGCGTCCGGCGCGTTCACCAGCACGCCCTCCGCGGCCTGCGAAATCGCCGCCACCACCAGCCCCGTCGTCGTGCTGCTCCACGCGAACTCCGCCACTCCCAACCCCGCCAACGAGTGGTTGCCCGCCACGCCGTCGTGCGACTCCTGCGCCAGCGTCCAGGTCACGCCACCGTCCGCCGATCGCAGAATCCCCTCGCCGTAGTAGGAGTCCGACGCATCGTTCGGATCGCCCGTTCCCGCCAGCACCACGCCGTCGCTCACGCTTACGGCCCCAATGCTCAGCGACGGAATCGCCGCCGTCCCCCCGCTGAATACCGGCAGCACATCGGTCAGCGGCGCAAACGTGACACTCCCCGCCGGTCCGGCGGCATTCACTGACTTCCACACTCCGCCGCCTGTCGTCCCCAAATACACCGTATTCCCCGTGGCGTCTGCCGGATCGATCGCCACCGAGGTCACCCGGCCGGTCACATCGCCGAAGCTCTGGCTCGCCACCTGAGCCGGGCCCACCGCCTGCCACGCCGCATTCAGCGGATTCGTCCGCGGCTGCGCAATCCCCGCACCCGCCGCCCGCGTCCGCACATCAGTCATCCCTGCCTGCGCCTGCGCCAGCCCCAGATACTCCCGCCGCGCCGCGTCCATGGCCGCCGCTGCTGAGGCTCCGCCCGCCAGCACCCGCCCCGCAAGAAACCGCCGCGCCCGCAGAGTATGGGCCGCGTCCGCTTTGACGAAAACCGCCGCGTCCCCCGCCGAAACCCCACCATCGGTCTCCTGCGCGATCCCACCCATCGCACCCGGCAGACACAACCAGCAGCACGCAGCCCAGCGCGCAAACTGCCTCACCATTCGCCGTCCCCGACAACCTGCTGCTGCACCGTTCATCCGCGTGCCCCGTGCCGCGCCGCATCAAGCGATGCAGCAGGCGGAAGCAGAGCAATCAACGACCGAACTGAGGTGAAGCAGACAGGATCAAGAGAAACTCCAGTGCTTGCTCTGCGGTTGCCCTTGGAGGGTCTCTTGGGTCTTCATCGGCGGCAAAGGGCCGCTGCACTAAATTGCAGCAAAGCTCCATCCGGCAGCGAACAACCAGGAAACGGCTGTGCGATGCGCCCCCAATCTATCACTCGCCGCGCCCGAGCAACAGGACAAAGATAGTTGGGGAGCCGGAAGCCTACGTCTTCTCGATTCCGTCCCTCACGATGTGCACAGCGGGGTGACTGAACTCCTCGCGTTTGGGTGCAGCCATTTTGGGTTTCGGTTGCTTTTTCTTCTCGCGTTTGCCTTTATCTTTGTTTCCCATGCGCACAGTCTAACGCCGGCGCTCGCACCTGTGGAAAATCAAATTGCGCCGCAATCCAATCCTGCGCCCCAGTAGACCAAGTGCCAGTAGACCAAGTTGGTGCCGCTCGCTTACGCTGGACGACGCCGGCCGGAGAAACCTGAAGCCCGCCGGAAACGAAAGCAGGGACCATGCCGCGAAAGTCTTCGCTCACCCAGTACGCCTTCCTCGCAGCGGCCGCCATCTGCCTCGTCCCCCTGCTTGCTCTCGCCGCGCAACAAACCGCACCAGCCACTCCCGCCGCTCCTCCTGCTGTCCGCACTCCTCCGGACGCACGCACCCAGGAAAAAGGCCTCGGCCTCACCGACCCCGCCAACCCCGCGCTCCCCAGCTTGATCCTCATCGGCGATTCCACCGTCCGCAACGGTCACGGCACCGGCTCCGACGGCCTGTGGGGTTGGGGCGCTCCCATCGCCGACCTGTTCGACCCCGCCAGGATCAACGTCGTCAACCGCGCCATCGGAGGCCTCTCCAGCCACAGCTACATCTCTGGCGGCCACTGGGACCTCGCCCTCGAAATCATCAAGCCGGGCGACTACGTCCTCATCCAGTGGGGTCACAACGACGGTGGCATCAACCTTCCCGGCGCCACGCCCATTCCAGACGCCGGCCTCGCCCCCGGAGCCGCACCGCCCACTCCGCCCGCAGGCACGCCTCCGCGCGGCCCTAACGTCGGCGGCAGCCTCCCCGGCATCGGCGAAGAGACCCTGGACGTAACCAACCCGCGCACCGGCAAGGTCGAGACCGTGCACACTTACGGCTGGTACCTTCGCAAGTACATCGCAGACGTCCGCGCCAAGGGCGCCACCCCCATCCTCTGCTCCCTCGTCCCCCGCAAAATTTGGGTTGACGGCCACATCCGCCGCCAGACCGACACCTACCGCGGCTGGGCCCAACAGGTAGCCGAGCAGCAGCACGTCGGCTTCGTCGACCTCAACGAGATCATCGCCCGCCGCTACGACGCGCTTGGCCCCGCCGCCGTCGATCCTCTGTTCGGCGACCCCCACACCCATACCACCCTCGCCGGAGCCCAACTCAACGCCGAGTGTGTCGTCTCCGGCCTGCGCGCACTGCCCCACCACCCGCTCGACAAATACCTCTCCCCCAAGGGCAAAGCCATCAAGCCCTACAACGCCTGAACCGCCTGTCTCTCGTCCCTGCTCCCTGCTCTTTCCTGTTCCCTGTCCGCTGCTTTTTCGAGTACACTCTCTCCACACCGCAGCATCCGGGCCCGCTCTAAACAGAATCCACTCCAAGGATCAGAGCCCATGTCTACTGCAACCACCCCCCTCGCCCGCCCCCGCACCTCCCGTAATCTTGCCAAGCACCTCCTCTGGTACGCGCTTGGCCTCGCCGGCATCTCCGTCCTCATCAT
>CAZAXI010000153.1:0-10876 GCA_964489045.1 uncultured Granulicella sp.
CGCATCGGCTTCGGAGACGGAACCTCCAAAATCCCCGACGACTTCGACACCATGATGCAGAAGGAGATTGAGGAGATGTTCTATGGGAGCGGTGACGACGAGTGAAACTACTGATCGACACTCACCTCTTGCTTTGGGCCTACGACCATCCGCATCGGCTACCGAAGGCTGCTTCAGCACTACTCACCGACCCTGCAAACGAGCTGTACGTGAGCGCCGCCAGCATCTGGGAAGTCGCCATCAAAACTTCGCGCACTAACCCTACCCTCCGCGTCGAACCCCTCACCTTCCGCCGGGCACTGCTTCAGAACGGCTACCTCGAACTCCCCATCACCAGCGAGCACGCCGTCGCCACGCAGTCCCTGCCGCCCCTCCACAAAGACCCCTTCGACCGCATCCTCATCGCCCAGGCCACCGTCGAAGGCATCACCCTCCTCACCACCGACCGCCAGGTCGCAAAATACCCCGGCCCCATCCGCAAAGTCTAGCCGCGCCCCCACTGTCAGCGCCGCGCTCCGCCGGGAATTGAACCCAAAAAACGCAGCAACGGCGGCCGCATCCAATGCGGCCGCCGCCCCTCGAACCTCGAACCTAGAACCTCGAACCTAGATATGGCAGTGCACCATCCCGCGCTTCTCCAGATACCGCTGGTGGTACTCTTCTGCCTTCCAGAAGGTCGCCGCCGCTTCCACCTTGGTCGCAATCGGCTTGCGAAACGCGCCTGACGCATTCAACTCATCGATCTTCGCCTTCGCCTGCTGCATCTGCTCGTCCGATCGCGCAAAGATCACGCTCCGGTACTGCGAGCCCCAGTCGGGTCCCTGCCGGTTCACCTGCGTCGGATCGTGCAGCGCGAAAAACGCATCCAGCAGCGCGTCATAGCTCACTCGAGACGGATCGAAGGTTACGTCCACTACCTCCACATGGCCAGTTCGGTCGGTGCAAACCTCCTTGTATGTCGGATGCTCGAGGTCTCCGCCTTCATATCCGACCGCCGTGTCCAGTACTCCCGGCAGCTCTGCAAATCGGGCTTCTACGCCCCAAAAACATCCAGCTCCAAATGTTGCCTTTTCAATTGCCACTGTGTGTTGCTCCTTTGCTGTCCGTTGCATCGTGTTCGCCGTTCCCGTTTCGCCCTTCTCTCTGACGCCCAAAGGGGTTCTACAGTTGCACTTTCACTCCCGCCAAAGAACCGTACGCCTCCAGTTCCAGATGCTTCCTGGATTCGCACCCGAAATCTCTTGTCGGCTGCTCATTCTATTTGGATGCATCAGACCCGATTTCGTCTTGCACAGCCGCATTAAAATCCCGCGGTAATTCAGGCCGCAGGTATTTCTAGGCTCATTAGCCTACCTTCGTCAAACCCCATTTCGGGTGATTCACCACAAAGTCACCCCGCTCTGCCACCCACCCGACCCAACTCCCACCTCGAACCTCTCTTTGCCTTCTTCCCCGGCGCCTTCAACTGCGCAAACTCCGGCAACTTCTTCTTCGGAACCACCTTCTTTCCCTTGGCCGCCCGTTCCAGAGCCATCACCTCACCCATGGTCAGTTCGCGAAACTCGCCCGGCGGAACATCCAGCCGCAGCGCCCCGTACCCAATCCGCCGGATCTTTTCCACATGGTGCCCAATCTCCTCGAACATCTTCCGCAACTGCCGGTTCCGCCCCTCGGTCAGCGTCACTTCGTACCAGGGATTGTCCCCACCCCGCACCATCTCCACCTTCGCCGGGGCGGTCACAATCCGGTCCCTCCGCCCCGCCCGCACCTCATCCAGCCTTCCCCGGTCGATCACGATCCCCCGCCGGATCTGGTCCAGCCCCGCATCGGGAGGAACCCCGCTCACCTTCACCAGGTACGTCTTCTCCACCCCCGCCGCCGCCTTCGACAGCGAGTTCGCCAACTCCCCATCATTCGTCATCAGCAGCAAGCCTTCGGACAAGTAATCCAGCCGACCCACCGGATACAGCCTTACCCGGTCCCCATGTGGCCCGGCCTTGGGCTTCATCATCAAGTCCATCACCGTAGCCCGCTTCTGCGGATCGTCCAGCGTGGTCACATACCCCCGCGGCTTGTTCAGCATGTAGTACCGTTGCCGCTCCGGCCCTTTCAGCAGCTTCCCATCCACCCGGATATGGTCGCGTTCCGCATCATGCTTCGTCCCCAACTCAGCGATCGTGGTGCCGTTCACCTGCACCCGCCCGGCCAGGATGATCTCCTCCGCCTTCCGCCGGCTCGCCACTCCCGCCGCCGCCAATATCTTCTGCAGCCGCTCCAGCTTCGCCTCCGCCTCCGTCCCACCGTCCCCTTGCCCTTTACGCGAAGCGTCGAGAACCGCACGAAGTGCTTTGTCATTCCCAAAGGGAATCTGCTTCTGCCTCTCCCCCGCCCCACCCTCAATTGCCTTCGTCATCCTGCCTTATCCCTCTGACCGCGGATAAGCTCATCGCGGTCGATGTTGTCGTTAATGGTCTAAATTGACCCCCACAAAACTGTCATCCTGAGCGAAGCCTCTCGCATCGCGAGAGGCGCAGTCGAAGAAACTGCGGTTCGCTCAACTCACGACCGCGATCCGAACCTCTCAGCCCCATATCCAGTGTACCGATCCGCACCCTTCATTGCCCCATCATTTGCCGCTCCCACCAGGCCTCGCCACCTTCGCTCCGGCCTTGTCCCGCGCCGCGTCCTCCGCATCGATCTCCTGCTCCATCTTGGTGAAGTCATCCGCAGTTACACCTCTAGCTGCATGTGCCGTGCGTAGTCTCGAAGCTGCATCGTACAGCCCCTGAATCACCGCATCGTTGGTTCCGTACACCAGCCGGAGCCCTCCCTTCGCACCTCGCATCGCCGCAAAGGTCTGCATCACCAGTGCATCGTATTCCTTCAGCTCCGCAGCGCTCATCCTTCCCAGCACCGGCGTAGTCGGCGTTCCTGTATCCGCAAACTGCGCTTCGAACGCCGTCTGCCGCGTGTGCGCGTCACCCGCCCGGATAACGAGATCTTCATAGTGCGCTGCCTGCACGTGATACAGCAAGGAGTAAGCGTGCGCCTCATCCTCCGGCAAAAGAGCCAGCCGGTTGTCTGCATTGGCGGTGTCCCACACAGCGGTCACAAGGGACCCTGGACCGCCCGTCGTGACTACTCCTTCTTGCAGCCGCGGGCGATAGCGTAGCTCCCGGTATGGCAGGTTCGCCTTGCCCCCGGTCGCCAGCATCTTCCCGATATCCCGGTGCAGTCCCAGCAACCACATCATCAGGTCGTCGTAGCCGGAGAAGTCGGCCTCCGCCCTGTCCTTATTGACCTTGCACTCCGCTAGCAGCGACGCCTCCAGATCATGCCGCTGGTGCAGGTGATGCACCCACTCCACGCTCTGCTCCAACCCGATCGCAATCAGCAGCCCGAGCGTGATCGTCCCCAGGTGAATCCAGAAATCCCTCCACGTATGAATCCCACCGTGCGCCGCATGCACATCAATCACAGGCGTCTCCTCGTTGCCGTCCTCGCCAACCTCCGCCGTCTCTGCCCGCACCGCCGCAGCGTCCACAGGTTCAGCCGCCGAGTCTTCGGCAGCCGCCGCAGTCTCCGGCTCACCGGACCCAACCGGGATGGAGTCGTCCTCTGCCATTTTCAAGGCTTCCGAAGAGTCTACCCCGAATCGAGGCCACGCGAGGCGCCTAACACTGATTCACCTCTCATCCTCTCTGTGCTCTCTCACTTCCTCCGCGTCCTCTGTGATTCGCTTTGCCCGATCTTGCGATACCCTACGAATAACCCACCTCATCACCACCGGAGCCGCCCATGCCGCTCGAGCTTCTCACCCCCGACGAAGCCTCTCCCCGCGACTCCGGCCTCCGCCACAACATCCTCTCCCCGCTCGAAACTCTCTCGCAGTCCGTCTCCGCCATCGCGCCCACCACCTCGCCCGCGCTCACCGTCCCGCTGGTCTTCGCGCTCGCCGGCAACGGAACCTGGCTAGCCTACTCGCTCGCCTGCGGAGCCACACTCCTAATGGCTCTCTGCATCGCCCGCTTCGCCCGCACCTCCGCCTCTCCCGGCTCGCTCTACAAGTACGCCACCGACTCGCTCCCCGCTCTCGGCGGACGCACCGCCGGCTGGGCGCTCCTGCTCGCCTACACCGCCGGTGCCGTCTCCTGTGTCGGAGGCTTCATCAACTACGCTGAAGTCATCATCCCCGCCATCCGCGCCGTCCCCGCTCCGCTACTCGCCATCGTTCCCACCGCCGCCGCCACCTGGTTCGCCTATCGAGACGTCCAGGCCTCCGCCCGCCTCATGCTCTGGATCGAAGCCACCTCCGTCTCCATGATCGCCCTGGTCATCCTCGCTCTCATCTTCCAGACCGGCCTCAAGCTCGACGTCCCCCAGGCCACGCTCCGCGCCGTCACTCCCTCCGGAGTCCGTCTCGGCGTCATCCTCGCTCTCTTCAGCTTCGTCGGCTTCGAATCCGCCACCACCCTCGGCCACGAAGCCCGCAATCCTCTCCGCACCATCCCCCGAGCGGTCATCCAGTCCGCCATCCTCTGCGGCTTCCTTTTCCTCACCTGCTGCTACACCGAAGTCCTCGGCTTCCGCCAGATCCATCAGGACCTCGGCACCTCGCAAGCTCCCTTCCGAGCGCTCAGCACCCTCGCCCACATCCCCATCTTCGGGCGGCTTATCGACGTTGGCGCCTTCGTCAGCATGTTCGCCTGCGTCCTCGCCTGCATCACCGCCGCCGCCCGCGTCCTGCTCAAGATGGCCCACGACGGCCTCGCGCCCGCACCCCTCGGCCGCGCCCACCGCACCCACGAGACGCCGCACATCGCCGTCCTCGCCGTCGCCCTGGTCGTCCTCATGCTCTCCCTCGCCCTCACCGCCCGCCGAGTCAGCGGCATGGACATCTACGGCTATATGGGCTCGCTCTCGGTCTACGGATTCATCACCGTCTACTTCCTGGTCGCCGCCGCGCTGCCCATCTACCTCCGCCGCCGCGCCCAGCTCACCCCTGCCGCGCTCATTCTGGCCGCCGCCGCTGCCGTCGCCATGCTGCTGGCCATGGCCGGGACCCTCTATACCGGCGAGCCCATCCCGCCGCCCTACAACATCCTCCCCTACCTCTACCTCGCCTACCTCGCCCTCGGCCTAACCATCTCCCTGCTCACCTCCCGCCGCCAAATCAGGGTCTATTGACGGCGTGCAAGCCGTAAGGACTTAAGAGGTTGGCGACCATGGGCGTAACCACCGGCGCGCCCCCCCCGACGAACTCGGTAACGGTGTTGAGCGCGGCATTCGGTACCCAGACATTTCCGGAGCCATCGACAGCGATGCAAAGGGAGAGGCTCAAGCCGGCCTGGTAGCCGGTCGAGGGCGAGATCGCGGTACCGGAGGAGTTGAACTCGCTGATGGTGCTGGGCGGGTAGGGCGGAGAGGTGCCTGTGCCGCCGCGGTTCGCCACCCAGACGTTGCCGGCGCCATCGATAGCGATCCCCTCGGGGACGTTCAGGCCGCCGCCCGTGTATCCCGTGGACGTGGTGGTGGGCGAACCGGAGGCGCCAAACAGGCTAATGCTGTTCGCGCCCGTTCCACTGTTGACAGCCCAGACGTTGCCTGAGCCATCGATGGCCAGGCCCCACGGATCATTCAGACCGCCGCCGGTATCGCCGTTCGAAGTGGAAATCGGCGAACCGGGAGACACGCCGGCGGAGTGGAATTCGCTCAGAGAGCCCAGAGTGATGCTATTGGTTACCCAGATATCGCCCGCCGCGTCGATGGCAAGGGAAATAGGATTGAAGAGCCCGCCGCCGGTATCGCCGGTGGAAGTGGTAAGGGGCGAGCCGGTGGAGCTGAACTCGCTAAGGCTGGTGCCAACGTTGTTCACCACCCAGACGTTGCCAAGCTGATCAAAGGCGATGTCGTAAGGGGCGTTCAGGCCCCCGAGGGTGTAACCGGCAGAGGTGGAGATCGGCATCCCGTTGGAATGCAGTTCGCTGAGGCTGTCTGGAGTTACGTTCGCGGTCCAGACATTGCCGGATTTGTCGATGGCGATGCTGTAGGGGTCGACGATTCCGCCGCCGGAAAAGGGCGAGCCGGTGACGGGCCCGCCGACGGGGCTGAACTCGCTGACAGTGTTAGCGCCGGTTGCTGTATTGCCTACCCACACGTTGCCGGTGCCGTCGATAGCAATGGGAACGGGTGAATTCAAGCCGCCGCCGCTGTAGGAGATAGCGATGGTGAAGTCGTTGGGCTGAACGGTGAGAGCAGGAGAGAAGGGCGGCGACGGCAATCCCAGCGCATAGAGCGCCATGATGTTGGCCCCCGGGTTGTGCGCGATGTTGATCGCCGCGGTCGCCGTGTCCGTCGGAACGGCGCCTGCGCTGCCGCCCGACTTTGCGTCATTCAGCAGCGTGGTGCAGGCAGTGGAAGTCGACCCCGTCGAATTCACGCAACTCGCCAGAATGTTCGCCAGCGTATAGAGGGTGGCCTGGGGCACGGTTCCGTTGCCCGCAGGCGTCGTCGTCAGCGCCACCCCGGTCAAAAGCGCTTCCATGTTCCCTGCATTCAAGAATGCGTTCGCAAGTCCCGTCTGCGCCAGTGCTGTTCCCGAGCTGGATACATGCACCGCGTCCGTCGCAAAACCGGCGAGCGCATACGCAGCTGCGACCGTCGACACCTCGTTCATAGTGACGAAAAGTCCCGACGCAAACGTATTGCCCAGCGAGCCCGCAGTCCCCGGACAGGTGCCCAGCGCCGCCAGTAGCCCGGCCGCCGAGTTCGGACCCGACCCCGTATTCCCGCCCACCGCGTACAGGTACACCTGCTGTCCGCCCGTGCAGGTGTAATCGCCTGAGATGCTGAACGTGCCGCCCGCGCCCGAGGACACGTAATAGTCGTCAAAGGTAGCGTCGCTCGGGGTCGTATCTTCCGCCGTGTTCAACCCGCTGCTGTTCAGCAGCGATACCGACGCATTCCCATAACCGCTGGCATTGGGCGTGAAGACCCCGGAACCCGCCGCGAACAGGTACACCTGAGCACCCACAATTGGGTTCTGCCCGCCGTGGACCGTGCCTTGTATCGCGAGTCCAGCCGCCGGCGTCGGCGCACTGGGCGCGCTCAACGAGCAACCGCTGAGAACCAGGCAAAGCGAGCAGGCCAGAGAGAAAGAAAAAAGGCAAGAGGAAGTGATGCGCACAAAACCTCCATCAAGTCAGGAATAGGTGGCCCGCTCGACCTCATTTTTCTTGTTGGAGCCCCGGAGTACAGAGATTCTTAGCCTAAGTGCCTGAGTTGTCAAGCACAGAGCCGCTCTAGTCTTCCTCCCTGCATCACCCACCCCACATAGGCCGGCCCTCACCCCGGCGCCCATAGCCGCGTCTCAGCATGGCCGCATCCAAACGCCTCCATTCCCATGAAAACTGCGCTTTCCTGCTCTGTTTCAGTTGAGGGGGTCGCTCCCCCACCCCAAAAAACACTGTCAAGCCCCCAAACCACCCATCTCCCTCATTCCAAACGTAAAAATCGATGCAGATGAGTTATGGTCAACGTGCTATACTTAACAAGTAAGCAGTAAACAGAAAGGCTCAGCCCCGCGGCTGGGCCTTTCGCACTTAACCCGCCTGTTTTCTTATTCGCCGCCCGCAACCAACCCATTTTCTTATATTTACCAAACCATATAAGAAAACAAACCACTTAGCCGCACCCCCCCCCCGGGGGGCACCCAAGGAGCACCCATGCAAGTCGACCTCTGCCGCCACATCAAAACCAACGGCCTCCAGTGCCACGCAGTCGCCCTCTCCGGAGGGGTTTTCTGCTATTTCCACAATCGCCTGCACCGCAGCCAGGACCCCTATCGCGACAAGACCTACCTCTATCCACACCGCGTGGAGAGCGGCATGTACATCCATCTCTCCGAACTCGAGGACGCCGAGTCAATCCAGATCGCCATATCCAGCGTCGTCAACGCCCTCGCCACCGAATGCATCACTGAGAAGCGCGCCTACGCCCTCTTCCAGGGCCTCTATCTCGCCTCCGCCAACGCTCGTCGCCTGCGCAACGTGCGCCATCCCGCCCAAGTCGTCCGCGACCTCTACAAGGAGAGTTGGTCAAGCATCCCCGAAGGCAACTGCGACATCGCCCCGCCCGGTCGCACCTGCGAGGTCGACGATTTCGTCGAAGCCCCCGAAGAGTCCGAATTCTTCGAGTCTCTCACCGCCAAGCCGGAACCGCCCGAGACCACCGCATCCCCCGAGCCCATCGCAGTTCCCACCCCGCCCGAGGACAATGCTTCTAGGTACGCCAAGCCTTCAGGCTTGGCCTTCTCAACTAAGGAGAGTGCAGGGGCTTCAGCCCCTGGGGCATGCCTTCCTCCTCCGGCCCCCGAGCTCACCCTCTGCGCCGCCGCTTCAACGCAACACGTACCGCGAAGCACTGACAGCTTGCCCCTCGCACCCCAACCCGAACCTCAAACCGAGAACCTCGAACCTATTCCCCAATATCCTCGTTCCATACCTCGGGATGCTCAGCGATATACCCGGCCAGCAATTCGCGGCACGCATCTGACCGCAGGTCGACAACCTCGACCCCGTTCTCGCGCAGCCAGGCCAATCCACCCTGAAAGGTCTCGCTCTCGCCCACAATCAGCCGCTTGAACCCGAACTGCCGTACCAGCCCTGAGCAGTACCAGCACGGCGCCAGCGTCGTCACCATGGTCATCGCGCGATAGCTGCGCCTCCGCCCAGCCCGCCGGAACGCATCGGTCTCGCCATGCGCGCTGGGATCGTCCTGCTGCACCCGCCGGTTGTGGCCCGCGCCCAGCAGCCGCCCGTCCGCGTCGAACACCGCCGCGCCAATCGGAATCCCACCCTCCGCCAACCCCGCGCGCGCTTCAGCCAGCGCGACCTCCAGCATCTCCTCGTCCGTCACACTCGAACCTCGCACCCCACCTCGAACCTTGAACCTCGCTACTCGCTCTCCTGAATCTCCGCTTCTACCGCCGACGGATCATCCGCGTCATCGTCATACTTCGGCGGCAGCCCCGACAACCGCCCATCCACAATCACCTCGTCCGCCACCGGCTCCGGCGCCTCGGCCTCGCCCTCCGACTCCAGCCGTTCCTCGATTTCCTGCGGCGATTCCCGATCCTCGCTCTCCATCGGAATCTCCTCCTGCTCTGCCAACTGCCCGGCCATCTTCTCGAACTCTTCGATGCTGGGCAGCTCGGCCACGTCCTTCAATCCGAACTTCAGCAGAAACTCGCGCGTGGTCTTGTACAAAATCGGACGCCCGATCACATGCTTCCGTCCCGCCGTCGTAATCAGCTTCCGAGCCAGCAGCGAACCCAGCACGCCGCTCGAATCCACCCCGCGAATCTCCGATATCTCCGGCGCCGTCACCGGCTGCTTGTAGGCCACCACCGCCAGCGTCTCCAGCGACTGCAGCGTCAGCTTCAGCGGCGGCTTCAGCGACTTCACAAACCCGCGCACCGCATCGTGATACTCCGGCTTGGTCCCAAACCGGAACCCGCCCGCAACCTCGCGAATCTCCAGCCCGCGCTCCGCCGACGAATACTCCGCCACCAGCTCATCCAGCACCGCGCGGAAGTACGTCCGCAGCTTCGCCGCCCGCGCCTTCTCCGCCCGCGTCGCTGCCGCCGCATGGTCGGCCACAGAATCAGGTGCCTCATCCACGGCAGCTTCATCGTCAGGAGCAGGTTGGACCGCCTCTTCCGCCAGGATGACTTCGCCTTCCCCATCGCCGCCCACCGAGTCGAAGTCCTCGCCCAGCGTCGGTTCTTCCTCCGCCGCTTCCAGTTCCTCTTCGTTGAGCAGCGCCCGCTGGTCCGCGGCCTCGCGGTCCAGTTCCGCCTGCGCCTCTTCGCCCAGCAGGCCCACCAGTTGGGTCAGCGTCACCGGCTCTTCCGACGCATAAATAACAGCTTCAATCTTTGCTTTCAGGCTCATAAATGTCAGTGCTAAGTCTATCAACCCGGCAGCCTGTGCGTCGCGGCAACAAGAAAGGGCAGCCGTAGCCGTCCCGCACTCGAACCTCGAACCTCGAACCTCGAACCTGAAAACCTACCTCGCGATCAAGCTGAACACCCAATACAGCCCGCCCGACAGCAGCGCCGCCGCCGGCAGCGTGAACACCCAAGCCATTCCGATATTCCGAACCGTCGCGTGTTGCACCCCGCTCCGGTTCGCCGCCATCGTCCCCGCCACACTGGAGCTCACCACATGGGTCGTCGACACCGGCAACCCGTAGGTGCCCGCCACCAGGATCGTGGTCATCGCCACCAGTTCCGCCGAAGCTCCCTGCGCATACGTCATGCGCGACTTGCCGATCCGCTCGCCCACCGTCACCACGATCCGCTTCCACCCGATCATCGTGCCCATACCCAGCGCCAGCGCCACCGCGACCTTCACCCACATGGGAATGAACTTGGTCGACTTGTTCAGGAAGCCCTGGTAGTTCGTCAGCACGGCAACGTCCGCCGCCGGCATCGCCGGTCCGCCGCTCTTCGCCATCAACTGCAGCGTCTCGCTGGTAAGGTACATCTGGTTGCGGACGTTCGCGTGCATGCCCTGCGGCACGCTGGCCAGCGTTCCGTACCCAACTGCCTCGTCGCGAATGTCGGTGACCATATCCCGCAGCGCCACCATTACGCCGGGCTCATACTGCTTGGTCGTGATGAACTTCTCCAGCTCAGGCCCAGCGTCCTGTGGAGCTGTCTTCGCGTCCACATAGTGGTCCAGCACGCCCGCCACTCGCGTCGACACCGCCGCGAACGTCTGCACCTGGTTGGCGCCCATCGCATGGTTCAGCGCGTAGGCCGTCGGCACCGTGCCCACCAGGATCAGCATGATCAGCCCCATGCCCTTCTGCC
>CAZAXI010000154.1:0-10808 GCA_964489045.1 uncultured Granulicella sp.
AAGCGCACCTTCAATCCGGAGTTCCTGAATCGCGTGGACGAGATCATTATCTTCACGTCGCTCTCGAACTCGGACCTGATGCAGATCATGGAGCTGCTGGTGCAGCAACTGAACACCAACCTGGTGCACAAGGCGATCACGCTGAGTGTGACCGACGACGCGAAGCAGTGGATTCTGGAGAAGACCTCTTCGGAGCGCAACTACGGGGCGCGGCCTTTGCGGCGCGCGCTGCAGCGGTTCGTCGAAGACCCGCTGTCGGAGGCACTGATCTCAGGCGGAATCGCGCAGCGGCCGGCGTTCCTGGAGGTTTACATGGAAAACAACCAACTGTTCTACCGGCCGATCTCCGCGGACGGCTCGGGAGACGGCGACGACAAGGTGGCTGGACTGGCGCTGACGACGGTATAAGAGCAGTGGTAAGTGGTCAGTGGTCAGTTGAAGGGCAAAAACGATAGACTCAACGCCTCGGTGAAAAGCGCCGGGGCGTTGTGCTATTTGGCAGACAGTCGGAGGAGACAAGATGGAGGAAGTTAATCGCAGGGATTTTGCGGGGATGGTGGCGGCGCTGCTGGGAACTGCGGCGTTGGCGAGTACGAAGGCCGAGGGTCAGACTGCTGCTCCAGCGGCGGCGGGTGCGGCAGCGGCGCCGCGGCAGTTGCCGGAGTTGAAGTCGGGAGTCTTCAAGCCGCAGCCGGGACGGGGGATGGTGGGCGGGCATGAGTCGCACCAGTTCCTGGCGGGGATGCTGGCGGGTGGCACGATTCGCCTGGAGATGCATGAGAGCGTGCAGGCGCCGGGGGCGCCGCATGAGGCGGTTGGGACACACAAGCACAGCGAGATATGGCTGATGCAGCGCGGGACGGCGACGCTCTACCTGAACGGGACCGAATACACGATGAACGCAGGTGATGTGGGACTGTGCTACGCGGGCGACGAACACTGGATTGCAAACAAGAGCGATGGCGAGATCGCGTACTTTGTGGTGACGGTGGGACCGCCGGAGTAGCTGCTGGTTGCCAGTTGTTAGTTCTCAGTTGAAAACGGAAAGACCGGGGCGGATCACATCAGGGACTGGACGCTCTTTACCGCGTCGGAAACGGCGCCGGTGGCTTTGTCGACGACGTCTTCCACCTGACCCTTGGTGCGCTTGATGGTCTTCTGCGCTTCGCGGCTGAGGTACTCGGCTTGCTCGCGGAGATAGCCTGCGGCGTCTTCAAGGTAGTCGACGCCATCGTTGATGTTCTTCTTGATCTGGCGGCGCGTTTTTGCGCCAGGCTGGGGAGCGTAGAGGAGAGCGACGGCAGCTCCCGCCGTTACGCCCAAGCCAAAAGCGATCCAAACGTTCTTTGCACTCATACGGTCTCCCTTGCGAGCTAGATGTGTCGCCTGGTGATTAGACTGCCCGAGGCCGGGATTGGTTGTGTTAAGTTTGCGCGAAGGGATCGCCGCCGAGGCCTGCGAGTTCCCTGGCACGGACGAAGACGCGGGCGAACATCGCGCGGTCCAGGCGTCCGGTGTTGGTGTTGCGCAGCGAGGGGTGGTAGCTGCCAAGCAGGTGGAGGCTGGTGGGCAGGGTGTACTCGGCGGCGTGGGCAAAGCGGTAATCGGAGCGGCGGGCGATGACGCCGGCCTGCAACAGGTGGGCGAGGAAGCCGTCCCAGGCGATCTTGCCGAGGCAGACGACGACGCGGACGCGTGGCAGCGCGTTGATCTCGGCCGTCAGGTGGACACTGCAGTTGCGAATCTCCTGGGGCGTGGGCTTGTCGCCGGGCGGGGCGCAGCGGACGACGGAACCGATCCAGGCGTCGCGAAGGCGGAGGCCGTCGTCGCGGGAGATGGCGCGGGGCTGGGAGGCGAAGCCGAGCTGGTGGAGGACCGGGTACATGAAGCCGCCGGAGCCATCGCCGGTAAAGGGGCGGCCGGTGCGGTTGGCTCCGTGGGCGCCGGGAGCGAGGCCGAGGATGAGGACGCGGGCGCGGGGATCGCCGAAGCCGGGGACGGGGCGCGCCCAGTAATCGTGGTCCTGGTAGGCGCGGCGGCGGGTCTCGCCGATGCGGGCGCAGTATTCGCGCAGGCGGGGACAGAGCTCGCAGGCGATGATCGCGTTGCGGACGCGGTCCTGCTCGGGAGCCGGGGCCGGAAGCCGACGGAGAGACCTGGGCTGAGCGACCCGAAGCGGGAGCGGCGGGCTGGGCGCGTTGCGACGGGTCGATTTCACCGGAGAGGAATGGCGGGTGCGCGATGGAAAACCCGGACGACCGCCATGTAGATAGAATACATGCGAGCTTAAGAGAAGGACGGACGGGCAACTTGGAAGATCCACGGATCAGCAGGATGTATCTCGCGATTGTGAAGGAGTGGTTCTCCGCGCTGTACCACCGGGTTTGGCGAGGGATCGTGGTGCGGTCCGGTCTGGTGACGGGCTTTCTACTGGGGTGCGCGCTGGTGGGGCTGACCATGGGGTATCGCGAACACATGCGCGGCAATTTCCACAAGTTGAAGGAGAAGATGGCGGATGGGCGGGAGGACGCTCCGGTACCGCGGCCCGGAGGCCAGGAGGCGATCTCGTTGATGCGGACGCGCTTAATGGGCGACTCGACGCCGGAGTTCCTCTCGGTGACGATGTTGCCCGGCCGGGGGATGAATGTGCTGCAGATTGCGGCTTATATTCCGGGCAAGGGCGAGGTGAACCTGATGGCGTCGCCGGCGGTCGAGGGCGCGGCCAAGGCGATGACCGGCAAAGGCGAGGACGCAGACGGGCACGCAAGCGTGACCATGGGAGGCGCCTTCGAAGCGCCGTGGGCGGGCCGCATCTGGGGAACGCCGACCGAAGGCGGCCACACTGCTGCGGCCTGGCAGGGGCAAACGATCACTCTGCCGTCGGCCGAGAGCGGCAGTGCGAGCGCCGTTGCCCGGGATGGGCTAATGCTCGCGGAGCCATCGGATTCTGTGCGGACGTCAGCCTTGCCCGACGGCGGGGAGGCAGAGGCGATCTTCCATGCCGGGGATTTTGGCGGGCTGTGGCCGTCGAAGACGGACTTCACCATTACGGTGTTGCTGGGCAGCCGTTCGATCGACCTGACTATAGCGGCACACAACATAGGCGATGCGCCTGAACCGATCGGGCTGGGATGGGAGCCGCGGTTTGCGATTCTCGACGGCAACCGGCGCCAGTTGCGCCTGCGAATCCCAGGCGAGATGCGGGCGGAGGTGCGCAATCGGGACAAGGATGTGCCCACCGGAGCGCTGCTTAAGGTGGCGGGCACAGCCTATGACTTCACAGCGCATAGTGGGGCCACGCTGGGGACGATGGACCTGGACGAGTGCTTCGTTGCGCTCGAACAGAATCTTCTGGACGACGGGCCGATCGCAGAGCTGAGCGATCCCGTCAGCAATTACGGGCTGCGGCTGACCGCGCTGAGCCCGACCATCAAGGCAATACGCGTGGTTGCCCCGGCGGATGCGGGCTTTGTGTCGATCGAACCACAGTTCAACTACCCCGACCCATTCGGGCGCGAGTGGGAGAAGGAGACTGACACGGGGATGGTGGTGCTGCAGCCGGGCCAGTCGACGCAGTGGAAGGTGCGGCTCGAACTATTCTCGCTGGCCAGCGGAGAGCCGCCAATGTAGTGGCAAGACGCGCGTCCGCGGGTTGCGCGGGTTTGACCCTTCCCAAGCAAGACTCGTAGAGTGGAAGAGAGGCGTCGGCCGCGCTCGACGCCAAGGTGCGGAGCAGCGCGGTCCATTTACAGGCGACCCTGGAAGGCATTGATTTGAACCCGAGTGAAATGACGGAAACAAACGAGATAGCGACGAGCGAGACTGCGGACCAGGAGCTGAACGCAGCCGCCGAGCACCACGAACACGACCATGAGCATGATCACGATCACGGCGAGCACGACCACGATCATGAACATCAGCATGGTCCGACGCTGAATCCGCAGTTGACGCGCGAGATCGAGGTGGAGGTTCCAGCCGACGAGGTCTCAAAGGCCTACAAGACCGTGATCAAGCGTTACCAGAAGCTGGCGCGCATTCCGGGCTTCCGCGCGGGCAAGGTGCCGGAGTCGCTGGTGCGGTCGAAGTTTGCGAAAGAACTGCGCCAGGAGGTGCTGGAGTCGCTGGTTTCGGAGCGCTTCCGGACGGCAATCGTGGAGCGGAAGCTGCAGCCGGTGTCGGAGCCGCAGTTGCTGGACCTGCAACTGGCTGAAGGCGCGCCCCTGCGGTTCAAGGCGGCGTTCGAGGTGCTGCCGGAGTTCGATGTGGCGGACTACGACACGGTGCGCGTGGAGAAGCCGAAGGTTGAGCTGACTGAGGAAGAGTTTGAAGCGGAACTGGACCGCATGCTGGACAGCCAGGCAACCGTGGAACCGGTGGAAGAGGAGCGGGCGCTGGTGGAAGGCGACTGGGCGGAGATCCAGTTCAAGGGGCAGATTCAGCCGCTGGCGCAGACCGTAACGGAAGAGGGTGTGACCGCGAAGGAGCCGGCCTCGGAGCCCTTGACCGGCGAAGACGTGCTGATCGAGATTGGCGGCAAGAACACGCTGCCGGCGTTCAACGATGCGCTGCGCGGGACCAAGGTGGGACAGGAGTTGACGTTCGAGGTGGTGTATCCCGCGGACTTCGGCGACCGCAGGCTGGCGGGACAGACGGTGAGCTACGACGTGACCGTGAAGGCGATCAAGCGCAAGACCTATCCGGAGCGCGACGCGGAGCTGGCGAAGCAGCTTGGCGGTAGTGAGACGTGGGAGGAGTTCGAGACCCAGTTGCGGGAGCGCGCGGGCCGGCGGAAGAAGGAAGCGCTCGAATCCGGCGCGAAGAACAAGATGCTGGACGAACTGATCGGGCGATACCACTTCCCGGTCCCTGAGTCGTTTGTGCAACAGCGCGTGGATGCGCGGCTGGAGCGCGGATTGCGGGCGCTGGCGCAGCAGGGCATGAGGGCGGACGACATGCGCAAGCTGGACTTCGGGCGCCTGCGTGCGGCGCAGCGCGACGAGGCGGAGCGCGAGGTGCGCGCATCGCTGGTGGTGGACCGGATCGCAGATGCCGAGAAGGTGACGGTGACCGACAAGGAGTTGGACGATGAGGTGTTGATGCTGTCGATCCAGACGCGCGAGCCGTACGATTCGCTGCGCGATCGGCTTTTGAAAGACGGCGGAATGGCCCGGCTGCGCGAGGAGATGCGACGGGAGAAGACAAGCAGCGTGCTGTATGAGAAGCTGGCGAGCTAGAAGAACAGCGAGTCAGCGGGTTAGCAAGTCAGCGAGTTAGCAAGCAAGAGGGAGAGCGACATGGGTTTGGTACCGATGGTGATCGAGCAGACGAGCCGGGGCGAACGCGCCTACGACATTTACAGCCGTCTGCTGCGCGACAACATCATTTTTCTGGGGACGCCGATCGATGACAACATTGCGAACGTGATCATCGCGCAGATGCTGTTCCTGAGCGGCGAGGACCCGGAGAAGGACATCCAGCTTTACATCAACTCGCCCGGAGGTTCGATCACGGCGGGGCTGGCCATCTACGACACCATGCAGTACATCAAGAACGACGTGGTGACGTTCTGCATCGGGCAGGCGGCGTCGATGGGCGCGTTTCTGCTGATGGCGGGCAAGAAGGGCAAGCGGTTCGCGCTGCCGAATGCGCGCATCCTGATCCATCAGCCGTCCATGGGCGGACTGAGCGGACAGGCGACCGACATCGACATCCACGCGCGGGAGATTCTGCGTATTCGCGAGATCACCAACAAGCTGATGAGCAAGTCGACCGGGCAATCGCTGGACCGGATCGAGCGGGACGTGGAGCGCGACTTCATTATGACGGCGGAGCAGTCGAAGGAGTACGGCATCATCGACGACATCATCGACCGGCCGCGGACCTGAGCTCGCAGACGGTTCCCTCCTCAGACCCCGGCCTCGGCGCCGGGGTTTGTTACTTATTTCGTTAAGTGCACGGCGAGGTTCGGGAGTAACCGAAAAGACGTATTCCGGTGACTTCCGTGTAGCCGGACGGGGGCGGGTTCGGGTGTAGACTTAAGAAGATCCCAGCACCACCGGTCGACCCCAGGAGTTGCCGCAACCATGAAAACATCCCGCGGTTCAGACGAATCGCTTCGCTGCTCGTTTTGTCACAAGTCGCAGGATGCGGTTGCAAAGCTGATCTCCTCGCCATCCGACTATCCCAGGGCTTACATCTGCGACGAGTGCGTTGGGGTGTGCAACTCAATCCTCGAGGATGACCGCAGCGAGGTGGTGCCTGGCGTAGCGCCAGCGCAGCTTCCCAAGCCGCAAGAGGTCAAGGCGTTTCTGGACGAGTATGTGATTGGGCAGGACCAGACCAAGAAGAAGCTCGCGGTCGCGGTCTACAACCACTACAAGCGCATCCAGATGAACAAAACCCGCTCGAGCGATGTGGAGTTGTCGAAGTCCAATATTCTGCTGGTGGGCCCCACGGGTTCGGGCAAGACGCTGCTGGCGCAGACGCTGGCGAAGATGCTGGATGTGCCGTTCGCAATCGTGGACGCGACCACGCTGACCGAAGCCGGGTATGTGGGCGAGGACGTCGAGAACATCATCCTGAAGCTGCTGCAGGCGGCCGAGGGCGACGTGACGCGCGCGCAGAGTGGCATCATCTACATCGACGAGATCGACAAGATCGGACGCAAGGACGAGAATCCGTCGATCACCCGCGACGTTTCGGGCGAGGGCGTGCAGCAGGCGCTGCTGAAGATCCTGGAAGGCACGGTGGCGAATGTGCCGCCACAAGGCGGGCGCAAACATCCGCACCAGGAGTTTACGGCGGTGGATACCACCAACATCCTGTTTATCTGCGGCGGGGCCTTTGTGGGGCTGGAGAAGGTGATTGGGCGGCGCATCGGCAAGAAGGCGCTGGGCTTCCGCGCGATTGCGGATCCGGACGCGAAGGAAGGCGAGGTAACGCCGATCCGGGCACAGCGCGATGCCGAACTGCTGCGCCAGGCGGAGCCGCAGGACCTGCTGAAGTATGGATTGATTCCGGAGTTCGTGGGCCGGCTGCCGGTGATGGGAATATTGGACGAATTGGATGAGGCGGCGTTGATCGAGATACTGACCAAGCCGCGAAACGCGATCCTGAAGCAGTATGCGAAGCTGTTCGACTACGAGAACGTGAAGGTAACCTTCTCCGACGACGCAGCCAAGGAGATTGCCCGCGAGGCGCTGCAGCGCAAGGTGGGCGCGCGCGGGCTGCGCATGATCCTGGAAGAGCTGATGCTGGACCTGATGTACTACGTGCCGGGCAACAAGAAGATCACCGAGCTGATGATTACGGCGGAGATGGTGAAGAAGCACTCCCTGACCCTGCCGATGCTGCTGGAGAAGGCCGGGTAGTCACTGCGTTACGGTGGTAATCGAGTCTCTTGTCCAAATTGATAATGTAGCTGCGTAAATGTGGGTACTTACGCATAAACCTCCGTGCGATTCGCGGTGCTCGCACTGTAATTCTTTGCCGTCACCCAAAAGTTAGGGATGCGGTTTTCGCCTGAGGCATTACAATCACTGGAAGCGTTGATCCCGGGTTGCACCCTGGGCAGCGGTTAGTGCGTCTAATGGGAGAACCATGGCGAATCAAACCAAGACCGTTTTGACCGGCGAAGTTCGGAAGCTGCCGATGATGCCGATCCGCGACATGGTCATCTTCCCCCATATGATGACTCCGTTTGTGGTGGGGCGGGAGTCGAGCGTGCGGGCGCTGGAAGAGGCGTTGACGGGCGACCGGAAGATCTTCCTCGCGACCCAGCACGACGCATCGGTCGACGAACCGAGCGCAGACGACATTTATGACACCGGCACGATCGGCAACATTGTGCAGAGCGTGCGCATGCCGGACGGCAACATCAAGGTGCTGGTGGAGGGAGTGGAGCGAGCACGCTCGATTGAGGTGAACGACGAAGACGGCTTCTTTGTCGCGACCGTGCGCACCGGCAAGACGCAGCTTGAGGTTACGCCGCAGGTGGAGCAGTTGATGCACCGCGTGCACACGCTGTTCGAGCAGTATGTGAAATTGCAGCAGTCGCTGAACCACGAGACCATGGCGGCGAGCGTGCGCATGGACGAACCGGCCAAGCTGGCGGACACGATTGCGGCGAACCTGCAGCTCGGGATCGACGAGAAGCAGCAGCTTCTGGATGTGTTCGACCCGGAGACGCGGCTGGCGCGCGTGGGCGACGTGCTGGATGTGGCCATCGAGAAACTGAACATGGACCGGACCATCCAGTCGCGGGTGAAGCGGCAGATGGAGAAGGCGCAAAAAGAGTACTACCTGAACGAGAAGATCAAGGCGATCCAGAAGGAGCTTGGACGGGGCGAGAAGTCGGAGTTCGATGAGCTGAAGAAGAAGATCGAAACGGCGGGAATGCCGAAGGACGTGCTGGAGAAATCGCTGCAGGAGCTGAAGAAGCTGGAAGCGATGCCGCCGATGTCGGCCGAATCGACCGTCTCGCGCAACTATCTTGACTGGCTGCTGGCGGTGCCGTGGAAGAAGCGCTCGAAGGAGATCCGTTCGATCGAACACGCGGAGACCATCCTGAACACCGACCACTATGGCCTGGAAAAGATCAAGGAGCGGATTCTGGAGTTTCTGGCTGTGCGCCAGTTGGTGAAGAACCCCAAGGGTTCGATTCTGTGCTTTGTCGGGCCTCCCGGGGTGGGCAAGACTTCGCTGGGCATGTCGATTGCGAAGGCAACGGGGCGGAAGTTTGTGCGCATGTCGCTGGGCGGCGTACGCGATGAAGCGGAGATTCGCGGGCACCGCAGAACCTACATTGGAGCGCTGCCGGGACAGATTATCCAGTCGATGAAAAAGGCGGGCACCAAGAACCCGGTGTTCATGCTGGACGAGATCGACAAAATGGCTTCGGACTTCCGGGGCGATCCGGCTAGCGCGCTGTTGGAGGTGCTGGACCCGGAGCAGAACGGATCGTTCCAGGACCACTACCTGGACGTTGAGTACGACCTGTCAAACGTGTTGTTCGTGACCACGGCGAATGTGCTGCACACTATTCCGAGTGCGCTGCAGGACCGCATGGAGATTCTGCGGCTGCATGGCTACACCGAACTGGAGAAGATGGAGATTGCGAAGCAGTATCTGGTTCGCAAGCAACGCGAGGCTACGGGGCTGACCGAGGCACAGATCGTCTTTGAGGACGACGCGCTGCGGGCGATCATCCGCGGGTATACGCGCGAGGCGGGCGTCCGCAACCTGGAACGCGAGATCGGCAATGTATGCCGCAAGGTGGCGCGCAAAGTAGTGCAGGGCGGACCGGAGCATCGCGAAGTGCTGACCGGCGACAACCTGGGCGAAATGCTGGGCGTGGCGAAGTTCCGCGACTCGCAGGTGCACGAGAAGAGCGAGATTGGCCTGGTGACAGGGCTGGCATGGACGGAGGTCGGCGGCACGCTGCTGCAAACCGAGGTCCAGGTGCTGGACGGCAAGGGCAAGCTGACCACCACCGGGCAACTCGGCGAAGTGATGCAGGAGTCGGCGCAGGCCGCGCTGAGCTACATAAGGTCGCGTGCGCAGCACCTGGGACTGGGCAAGGAGTTCTACCGGCACGTCGACATCCACGTGCACGTGCCCGAGGGAGCGATTCCGAAGGACGGGCCATCGGCGGGCATTACGCTGGCAACCGCCCTGGCGAGCGCGCTGACCAAGATCAAGGTGCGGCGCGATATCGCGATGACCGGCGAGATTACGCTGCGCGGCAAAGTGCTGGCGATTGGCGGCCTGAAAGAGAAGCTGCTGGCGGCACATCGCGCAGGCATCTTCGAGGTGATCGTGCCCGAGGACAATCGCAAGGACATGGCCGATATGCCGGAGCTGCTGAAGACCGAGATGAAGCTGTACTTTGTCGAAGAGATGGACGAGGTGCTGCAGATCGCGCTGGAAGAGAAGCTGCCGGAACTGGCTGAGGAGACGCCGCCGGCGCTGGCCGCGGTGATGCCGCCGGTCCTGCCGGCATCGCAGCCTGTGGCCCACCAATAAATCGCGAAATTCGCAAAACCAGAGGCCAAGCCCAATCGTGGGTTTGGCCTCTTGTTTCTGCGGTGCACCGGTCGGTTAGGTGGCGTGACGACCGGCAACGAAGTGCATGATGAGGGAGATGACTGCGAGCAGCAGGAGCAGATGGATGAGCAGGCCCGCGGTTTTGAACATGACGAAGCCGCCGAGCCACATCACAACCAGAACGATTGCAAGTATCAGATACATGGGCACCCTGCTTTCACTCTACAAAGAAATCTCGCGCCGGTCGCGAGGATTGCTTCTTAATGAGAGAGAAAGGCACGGCATCGCGTTGCTTGGGTACGCCACAATTCCGACGCTCAAGTTGAGATAACGCCGCGGCGCGCGATGGCATCTATCGAACTTGCCAGCAAGACCGGCTGCCTAAGGAGGAACGATGATCATCCTGTTGATTATTCTTCTGGTGCTGGCGCTTGGCTCATACCCAAGATGGCCGTATAGCCGCGGCTGGGGCTACTATCCGAGCGGCGGATTGGGATTGATCCTGCTGATTGTGCTGATCGTCGTGTTGTTCAATCGCTGATTCTGAGAATCAGCGACGCAGTGTACGTTTTCAGGTGGACGGCTTGAATTGCTCGATGCGGCAGTTCCCTTCCGGTTTTAGTGTCCGCCGGCGATGGACGGGATCAGCATGACCTCGTCGCCATCCTGAAAGGCGTAGGCGTCGCCGCCGAGAAAGCGGATGTCTTCATCGTTGATGTAAATGTTGATGAACTTGCGCAGCTTGCCGTTCTCGTCCTTGATCT
>CAZAXI010000155.1:0-10796 GCA_964489045.1 uncultured Granulicella sp.
CGATGGCGTTGTCGAGGATGTTGGTCCAGATCTGGTTGAGGCCGGAGCACTCGCATTGCAGGGCGGGAAGGTTTTGGGCGAGGTCCTTTTCGATGGTGATCTGCTTTTCGCGGATCTTGTGGGCCAGGATGATGAAGGTTGCGTGGATGCTCTCGTTGATGTCGACCGATTGCTTCTGGCCCTTGCCTTCGTAGGCGTACGATTTGACCGCCTTGACCAGGCTGGAGACGCGCCCGATGCTCTCCTCGATGGTCGAGACCAGTTGCATGCTGGAGACCAGGGCTTCCAGCCAGCTCAGCGCGTCCGAAAAAAACGGTCCGGGGAATTCGGACCGTGCGCACTCGAGTTCCGTTGAATCGATGCCGATGGACACCAGGGTGGGCGCCAGCTTCCAGGCGTCTTCCACGTTGGCGGCTTCCATCCACTCGGCGAGCTTTTCTTCGGCGTCGCTCTGCTCCAGCGAGTTCATGCGCACCGGCTTTTCCTTGGCGAGTGCGTACTCCTGCAGTTCGAACATGCATTGCTTCTGCTCGTGATTCAGTTCGGCCTTGGAGAACTTGGCGGTGAGCTGGTGCATGCGCATCAGGTTCGCGCGCAACTGCGCAGCCGCGCGGACGGCGGCGGTGCCGGGATTGTTCAGCTCGTGCATCAGGCCGGCGGCGAGCGTGCCCAGAGAGGCCATTTTTTCCTGCTGGACGACAATGCTCTGGAACTTCTGGAAGCGCAGGGCCATGTTGCCGAGGATGGCTTTGCGCACCTCCGGGCAGGCGGTCATGATGTTCCAGAACTGCTGCTCGTCGAACTGGAGGAGTTCGCAGGATTCTGTGGCGCGGACATTGGCGGCGTTGGGGATGTTGGCCAGCAGAGGCAGTTCGCCGAGCGCGGTCCCGGCGGGGATGGCACCGATGATCTGCTCGCGGCCATCGGGAAGAGTGTGGTAGATGCGAAGCTCGCCGGAGAGAAGAATCCAGAAGTGGGTGGCGGCCTCGCCTTGCCGGGCGACGAACTCGCCTTCCGCAAGGTGTAGCTCGCGGGCATCGCCCAGGCAGCGGATCTCCTGCTCGGGGACGGTGGCGAGGATGGGGACGGCACGCAGACGCGCCACCATGGCATCGCTCATGCTCTCCTGTCTGCCTTCCACGGCCTGGACGTTCTCGCTCACAGCCTTATTGGATTCCTCCCGATCCCGAAAAGCTTCTGAATCTAATGCTTCCAAGGCGTCATCCTTGCCTCCCCAAACGGGTTAGGGCCCTCTACAGCGTAGCCAGGTACTGGTGCATAAACTGCACCGCGATGGACCCTTCGCCGACGGCCGAGGCGCAGCGCTTGACCGAGTTGAAGCGGACGTCTCCGGCAACGAAGATTCCCGGCGTGCTGGTTTCCAGCAGGTAGGGCTCGCGTTCCAGCTTCCAGGCGCCGGGCGCGCGCGCCTTCAGATCCGGCCCGGCGAGGATAAAGCCTTTCTCGTCCAGGGCGATGTCCTGGGGCAGCCAGTCGGTTTTGGGGGCCGCGCCGATGAAGATGAAGAGGGAGTTTGCCGCGCGCGTCTCCTGCCCGCGCGGGGTCTTCAGGTTGATGCACTCCAGACGGCCGTTGCCGGACATGGCGACCAACTCGGTGTGGGTTTCGACCACGATGTTAGACGTGGCCGCGATCTGGTCGATCAGGTACTTGGACATGCTCTTGTTCAGCGACTCTCCGCGCACCAGCATGTGCACCCTGGCAGCGTAGCGCGAGAAGTGCATAGCCGCCTGGCCGGCAGAGTTCGCACCGCCGACGAGGTAAACCTCCTCGTCCGCGCAGGACATGGCCTCGGTCTTGGCGGCGCCGTAGTAGACTCCGGCGCCGGCGAACTGGTCCGCGCCCGGCACGTTGAGCTTGCAGTACGAGACCCCGGTGGAGATGAGGCAGACGTGGCAGGACAGTTCGCGGCCATCGAGCATCTTCACGATGTGGTAGCCGTTCTCTGAGCGAATGCCGGTCACGCGCTGGGTGAGAAACTCCGCGCCCAGGCGGTTGGCCTGCAGGAAGGCGCGCTTGGCGAGCTCGTCGCCGCTGAGTCCCTGGGGAAAGCCCAGATAGTTCTCGATCTTCGAGCTGGAGCCGGCCTGGCCGCCGACGGCTTCGGGCTCGACGAGCAGGGTGCGCAGGCCTTCGGAGGCGCCGTAAACACCTGCGGCGAGTCCCGCCGGTCCCGCGCCCACGACAATGACGTCGTAAAACTCCTCGAGCGCCTGGGTGCGCAGGCCGATGCGGCCGGCGAGTTCCATGGTCGATGGCTGAACCATGGCGGTGCCGTCGCCGAACAGGACGACCGGCAGTTTGGCATCGTCGAGGCCCTTTTCCTTTAGCAGATCGACTGCTTCGGGCATGCTCTCCGGGTCCATCCACTTGTATTCAATGCGGTTGCGGGAGAGGAAGTCGCGCACGGCGTGGTCGGTGGGCGACCAGCGCAGGCCGATGACGCGGATGCCCTCGTAGGGCGCTTTGTAGCCCTGCTTCCAGGCTTCCAGCAAGTCGTCGAGGACGGGGTAGAGCTTCTCCTCCGGCGGGTCCCAGGGCTTGTTCAGGTAATAGTGGATCTTGGCGGCGTTGATGGCGCGGATGGCGGCTTCGGTGTCGGCGTACGCGGTCAGCAGCACGCGCTTTGCCTCCGGATATAGCGGCATAGCCTGCTGCAGGAAGTCGACGCCGGTCATGCCGGGCATGCGCTGGTCGGAGAGGAAGAGGGCGATGATCTCCTTGCGCTCCTGCAACTGCCTGCAAATATCGAGAGCAGCCTGACCGGACGCGGCGCGGATAACACGGTAGTTCTGGCCGTAGTTACGGCGCAGGTCCTGCACCACAGCTTCGAGTACGCTGATGTCGTCGTCGATGGCGAGAAGTATCGGCTTGGGCATAGTGCGTGAGATGCTGCGTTCCCGGGACCCGTCTTCGGCACGCGGAAAACAGCGTTCTGATTCGATTCTCAGCCGACCGGAGAGGGTTCAGAAAGCCCGGTTTCCCGTAACCGGCCCGGCCGCGTTAGCCTTATTGGGAACCTGGAGGCTGAACCGGATTCCCGAGGCTGCTGTACGAATTGTAGACATCCAGCCTGCATCGCGCGAGTGCCGCCGATGAGAAGATTGACGGCTCTGAAATGCCGGAGGAGACAGTACCGATGAACCTGATCATCCTTGCCGACAACCAGGCGATCTTCCGGGCAGGCGCGGCCCGCGTGCTGGCGCAGGAGGACGACATGCGGATCGTGGCCCAGTGCGAAGACCTGACCCGGCTCTCGCATGCGCTGGACGCCTATCGAAACGCCATCTTGCTGGTGTCTGCCAGCATGGAGTTGGACGTGCGCACCGTGGTCGCGCGTGCCCAGGCGGCGAGCACCCGCACCATCCTGGTCGCCGAGAACGGCGCTGAAGTCGGAGAAGACTTGGCCCGGGCGCTGGACGGCGTGCTCTTCCGCAACGTCCCCGGGGTCGACCTGATTGACTGCATTCGCCGGGTGGGGGCGGGGCAACGGTGCGTGCAGCGCTCCAATGTGACCTCCATCGTGGCGCAGGACACGGTAGGCGCGCGGGTACGCGACTGGCTGACACCCAAAGAGATGCAGATCGTGGCGCTGATCGCCCAGGGCTGCAAGAACCGGCAGATTGCAGAACAGCTCCACACCAAGGAACAGGTGATTAAGAACTACCTGCGCAGCATCTACGACAAGACCGGCGTCTCCGACCGGCTGGAGCTGGCGCTGTTCACTATCCACCACCGCGTGCTGGCCGAGGCTGCCGCGCGGGCCAGCGATCTGCTGCAGGCGAAGTCCGCCTGAGGCCAAGCAGAGTCAGTCCCGACGTATTTCTCGCGAAAGAACATCCGTGTACACTCTCGCCCGGGGGAGAATCCTCCCTGCGGGAGAAAGCGAATGAAGACGCGGAGTTTGATCTTGGCATGTTTTGCGTGCTGCGTAGCGACTGCGGCCGCGGGGGCGCAGACGATTGCGCATTTGGAAAAGCACGGCACGACGACCCAGTTAATTGTGGATGGCAAGCCGTACCTGGTGTTGGGCGGAGAACTGGCGAACACGGCTTCGTCGAGCCAGGAGTACATGAAGCCGGTGTGGCCGCGGCTGGCCAAAATGCACCTGAATACCGTGCTGACCGGAATGTCGTGGGCGCAGTTTGAGCCGGAGGAAGGGAAGTATGACTACGCGCTGGTCGACGGCCTGCTGGCCGCGGCACGGCAGCAAAATCTGAAGATCATCTTCATCTGGTTCGGCAGTTGGAAGAACGGCATTTCTAGCTTCGCGCCCGCGTGGGTCAAGGCGGACCAGGAACGCTTTCCGCGCGTCCAGATTGCCTCGGGCAAGTCGATTGAAGTGCTGTCGACGCTGAGCGGGGAGAATCTGCGGGCGGATTCCAAGGCTTACACGGCCTTTATGCATCATCTGCGCGAGGTCGATTCCGGCAAGCACACCGTCATCATGATCCAGATGGAGAACGAGGTTGGCGTACTGGGCGATTCGCGCGACCGCAGCGCGGCGGCGGATGCGGCCTTTGCCAAGCCGGTGCCGAAGGAACTGATGGACTACCTGCAGGCGCACCAGGCAACGCTGCGACCGGAGTTGAAGAAACTGTGGGACGCGGCGGGCGATAAGACCAGCGGAACGTGGACGGAAGTCTTCGGCGAAGGGGCGGCGACCGACGAGGCGTTCATGGCGTGGAACTACTCGCGTTACATGGGCCGGATTACGCAGGCCGGGAAGGCTGAGTATCCGGTGCCGGTGTTTACGAATACATGGATTGTTCAGCCGCAGGACCGCGGCCCGGGAGACTACCCGAGCGGGTGCCCGGAGCCGCATGTGCTGGACATCTGGCGCGCCGGTGGCCCGCAGATCGACATCAACGCTCCGGACATTTACCTGCCCAACTTCGCGGAGTGGGTGGCCAAGTTCCATCAGAACGGCAATCCGCTGTTTGTGCCGGAGTCGCGCGGCGACGCGATGGGAGTCGCCAATGCGTTTTATGCGATTGGGCAGCACGACGGCATTGGCTACTCTCCGTTCGGCATCGACAACATGGGCCGCCTGGCTGCGGCTGGCGCTGCTCCGCCCGACCCTGAGAACACGCCGCTGGCCAGGGGATACGCGGTCCTGGGGCAGCTTGCGCCCTTGATCCTGCAGCATCAGGGTATGGGGACGATCGGGGCGGTGGTGGTCAGCGCGCAGCAGAAGCAGACCGTCTCGATTGGCAGCTACACCCTGACGGTGAGCGCGGTGCAGAACCGGCGGTCGACTGCGGTCGCTTCCACAACCACCGAGGCCGTGCCGACTTACGCGCTGGTGATCGCCACCGGACCGGATGAATACGTGATTGCCGCCAACAATGCGGAGATTATTTTTTCTCCGAATGCGCCGGGACCGCCCATTGCCGGGCTGGCGCAGGTGCAGGCCGGCAACTATGTGGACGGCCAGTGGGTTCCTGGACGCTGGCTGAATGGGGACGACATTCTGCTGAACTACAAGCTCGCGGATGCAGCGGCTGCGAACCAATCCGGCAGCGGGCTGCGATTCGCGGCGGATGGGCCGACCATCCAGAAGGTGAAACTATATCGCTATAAGTAGCCGCCGGCCTAAGCGGTGACGGCGCCGAGCTTTTCCGCGATGGACTTTGCCTGGGTGAAGAGCAGCAGGTAGTCCGGGCCGCCGGCCTTGGAATCGGTCCCGCTCATGTTGAATCCGCCAAACGGGTGCGCGCCAACCATGGCGCCGGTGCACTTGCGGTTGAAGTAGAGATTGCCGACGTGGAACTGCTCGCGCGCGCGGTCGAGCTTGGCGCTGGATGTTGAGTAGAGCGCTCCGGTCAGGCCGTATTCGGTATTGTTCGCGATCGCGAGGGCATCGTCGAAGCCGTTTGACTTGATCACGGCCAGCACCGGACCGAAGATCTCCTCGAGGGAGATGCGCGCGGTGGGAGCGACGTCCGCGATGACGGTGGGCGCAATGTAGAAGCCGCCTTCGGGCGTCTCGACTGCTTGGCCGCCGGCGATCACGCGGCCCTCAGACCGGCCGATCTCGATATAGTCGAGGATCTGCCGGTACGCGGCCTGGTTGATGACTGGGCCGGCGTAGAAGTTCTCCGCCGGGTCGCCCTGCCGGATCTGGGCGACGCGTTCGTGCAGCCGGTCGCAAAAGGCATCGTAGATTTCGGCGTCCACAATGGCGCGTGAGCAGGCGGAGCACTTCTGGCCGTTGAACCCGAACGCGCTGACAGCCACGCCTTCGACCGCGGCGTCGAGGTCGCAGTCGGACTCGACGACAATGGAGTCCTTGCCGCCCATCTCCAGCACGGTGCGCTTGATAAAGTGCTGCCCAGGCTGGGTCCTGGCCGCGCTTTCGTGGATTTCGAGGCCTACGGCCTTTGATCCGGTGAACGCGATGAAGCGCGTCTGGGGATGTTCGACGATGGCAGAGCCGAACTTCGCGCCGGCGCCGGGGCAGAAGTTCACCACGCCGTCGGGCAGGCCGGCCTCTTCGAGCAGGCTGAAGAAGATTGCTGCGATGGTGGACGCGTCGCCGGAGGGTTTGAGGATGACCGTGTTGCCGCAGACGATGGCCGCGGAAGTCATACCCGCCATGATGGCCAGCGGGAAGTTCCACGGCGGAATAACCGCGCCTACTCCGAGCGGAATGTAACGCAGTTGGTTACGTTCTCCGGGGTACTGGATGGGCGTGGTGGCGGCGTCAAGGCGCAAGGCCTCACGAGCGTAAAACTCGAGGAAGTCGATGGTCTCGCCCACATCGGCGTCGGCCTCGGCCCAGTTCTTGCCCACCTCGTAGACCAGCCAGGCGCACATTTCCAGCTTGCGCTCGCGCACCAGGGCCGCGGTGCGGAAGAGCAGACCGGCGCGTTCGGCTGCGGGCACGCGCGACCAGGTGGCGAAGGCAGATTGCGCGGCCTCAATCGCGGCTTCCACATGGCTCTCGTCGGCGCGCTGGTGGACGCCGACCACCTCGGCCGGCCGGGCCGGGTTGATCGAGACGATGTTGGCCTCGGTGCGCAGGCGCCGGCCGCCGATGACCAGGTCGTATTCCTGGCCGAGCCTGGAGCGAACCCCGGTTAGGGCCTCCAGCATGGGGTAGCGCACGTCCGCATCGGCGAAGTTGAGGGGGGGCTCGTTGGAGAATGGGGCAAAGAGTATCGGAGTGGCTATGCCGGGAGCGGTGGCTGCGGTCATGGGGAGATTCTAGACCCCGGCCCGTCTAGTTTGGGCGTTCTTGATAAATACGGTATTGACAGTAAGTACTAGTTAGAATACTATTCTCAACGGGAGGAGCAAACCATGGGTCTACACGACGAGATTCGGGAAATTGCGAAGCTGAAGTTCGTGTCGCCTGCGCAGCAAGCGTCGAAGGGCACTTTTCAAATTGCGGTGAAGAGTCTGATGCGGGAGGCTGAGGCGGCTGGTGTTTCGACGGCTGGGCGCGTGCCCGCATTCTGCAACTCAATCCGGACGAGAGATTTTCTGGATGGGAATGGCGTAGACATCGTGGGGATTGATGGGCCCCAATCAGGCCTGGGCACAAAGGTAGTGGTTCATTATCGGTTCCGGTCCGTTGACAACGGGACGGATGGGCTAGCGAGGCTGGAGGGCGACCCTCTGATGCGGTTGCGGGGAGTGCTGAAGGGCGCAATGCGGGAAGGGGCAGCCGCCTTTCTCCGCGAACTGAGACGAGACAAAGAGGATGAGCCTGTTGACGACGGGAAGAAGGTGGCATAGTGGCTCGCGTCTTCTGGGATGCAATGCTCTTTATTTATTTGATGGAAGATGATCCCGTGTTTGGAGAGCGCGTGAGTCAATTACGCGCTCGTTCATTCGAGCGCGGCGACGAGATTTGCACCAGTGCGCTAGCGTTGGGCGAGATTCTGGCGGGGATGTATCGAGATCGGACGGTGGCCGAGGCGGAGCAGGTGCGAGACGATATTGTTGCGTCGGGGGTCAAGATACTGCCGTTTGACCTGGCCGCTAGTAGCCGTTTCGGCTTGCTGAGGGCAAAATATCGAAAATCTGCAGCAGACACAATTCATTTGTCGTGTGCGGCCGCGGCGGGGGTTGATCTCTTTCTAACGGGAGACAAGGCGCTACTGAATCTCCATGTGGACGGGATCAAGTTTATTGCCGGGATCAACACCGATCTTCTTTGAGATTGCCGGAAAAACCGCCCCCCAAATTTCTTGCAACCTGTTGCGGTTCCTCCTGCGTATAGGCAGGATGAGAGCGGTATGGCGATTGCGAACGACGAGTTCCGCAGACTCATCGAAACGCACCAGCGCATGGTGTTCTCCATTGCGCTGCGCATTACCTGCGACTACGCTACCGCGGAAGAGGTTGCCCAGGATGTCTTTCTCGAACTGCACCGCAGCGGCGAACGGCTGGCCGGCGAAGACCACATTCGCTACTGGCTGCGCCGGGTGGCCACGCATCGCGCCATCGACGCGCTGCGCCGCCAGGCCCAGCGGCCCGAGGCGGACGCGGAGGAATGGGTCGAGGAGCAGCACGTCGGCGACACAGCCGTCAGCAGCGCCGGACTGCAGGCCCGGCTGGATGACCTGCTGCGCACGCTGCCGGAGCCGATGCGGGTCGCGGTGGTGCTGCGCTACCAGGAGGAGATGTTGCCGGACGAGATTGCGCGGGTGCTGGGCCAGTCGGTCGCATCCGTCAAGAGCCACTTGCACCGGGGTCTTACGCTTTTGCGCCGCAAAGCGGCCGTCACCATGAAGGAGTATGTCCGTGAATCAGCATGAAGAGTTGAACCAGCCCGAGGATTGGAACCAGCGTGACGAGTCGTTTGCCGAACTCGAGCAGCGTCTGGCGGAGACGCTGCGACGGGTCGACCCGCCAGTGGGATTCGCAGACCGCGTGATGGAGCACGCCGGGACTGCCAAGCCCATCCGAGGGAAAGTGGTGACGATGGCGCCGCGACGCGTGTGGGCGAGCGGAGCCATCGCGGCGGCGTTGGTGGTCGGAGCATTTGTTGGAGAGCAGACGCATCTGCGTCATGAGCGCGAAAAAGCAGAGCTGGCACAACGGCAATTTGATCTGGCGATGAAGATCACCGGCGACACGCTGGCGCACGTGCAGCAGCAGTTGCAACAGGCGGGCATAACCAGCGGCAACTAACAGGATTCCGGGAACGAAGGCGAACCCGCGCAAGAGGAAGAAGGAGAAAGCGATGACAAAGGCAGGTTGGATGGTCTTGGCAGTGGCAGCGGTTTGCGGTCCGGTGGTGATGGCACAGGACATGACAGGGCTGGACCAAAAACTGGCTGCCGACCAGGCGGTAATGGCGGCGAGGCTGCAGGCGGCAGAAGCGAGGATGATCGCGGAGCAGGGTCTTATGGAGGCGAGACAGGCAGAGTTCGCGACGAGGGAAGCGAGAATGACCGCCGACCGAATTGTGATGATGGCGGAGTTGGAGCCGCTGGAGCTTGGCATGGAATTGCAGACGGGCGGCAGCGTTGTGCGGGTAGGCCAGGTGAAGGACACCCTGTTTGCCGGCGCGGAGAAGTTTGCCCAGGGAGCGTCTGAGGTGACCGAGATCAATCTGGATCCGAGCACGATGAGCATGATCGGCCACGGGATGTTCACGCGCGATTCGCCGACTGGCCAACTCTCCAGCAAGCTGAACTTCATGGTCATCCACAGCTACCGGTATGACAAGCCGGGGATGTATAACATGGAGGACTTCGACGCCTACGCGAACAAGCTCACGGACGGGAGCTGGAATTGCTCGGTACACGTCCGCAGCAAGAGCGGCTCGACCGACATATGCTCTCGGACCGGCCCCGACCATGAGACCAACGAGATGGTGATCCTTGATGCCGAACCGCGCGAGATCACGCTGATCCACATGAGCGGCAAGATGTCGCTGAACGACTTGGTTCGGATGAGCGGCGAACAGCACTCGGTCCGGCTGCCGCAGGAGCCCATGACGCTTCCGGACTTAAAGCTGTACGTCAAGCCGCCTGCGCAGCCCGTCGCGCCCAAGAGTCCTGTGCCCGCTCCAAAACCCGGGAACGCTCCTTCGGATTCTCCGGTTGCTCCGCCTCAATAGTTCGCCTGCGGGTGGGCGGCTTGTCAGGTGAGGACGCGCAATGACGGCGTGGCGGCCCGGTCGTTTTCTTCGAAATAGCGGCGAATCTTTTCTGCCACGGCGGCGCTGACCACTGCGGTGAGCGCGTCTGAATTGGATTCGCTGGCCTGGCGGATTCCGCGGACGCTGCCGAAGTGCTCCAGCAGGCGTTGCCGGGTGCGCGG
The DNA here is from genome assembly GCA_964489045.1 of uncultured Granulicella sp. Classification (GTDB taxonomy): domain Bacteria; phylum Acidobacteriota; class Terriglobia; order Terriglobales; family Acidobacteriaceae; genus Edaphobacter. Next base: position 10,303 of record CAZAXI010000155.1, read on the forward strand.
GCCGACGCCGGGGATTTGGTCCAGCTCGGAGTCGCGGTCGCGCATCTCGCGGCGCTTGCGGTGGTAGGTGACGGCGAAGCGGTGGCTCTCGTCGCGGATCATTTGCACCAGATGCAGCACGGGCGAGCGGCGGTCGAGCACGATGGGATCCGACTCCTGGCCATAGACGTAGATGACCTCCTCGCGTTTCGCAATCGACGCCAGAGCGGGCTGCTCCGGCGTTCCGGGCTGGATGCCGATCTCGGCCAGCGCCTCGGCCGCCGCGCTGAGCTGGCCCAGGCCGCCATCGATGAGGATGAGTGACGGCATCGTGTTCTTGTCGTCCAGTAGGCGCTTGTAACGGCGGCCGACGACCTCGCGCATGGAGGCGAAGTCGTCCACCCCGCTCACCGACTTCACCTGGAACTTGCGATAGTCCGCCTTGCGCATCGCGCCGTCTTCCCAGACCACCATGGAGGCGACCGTCTCCGCGCCCTGGATGTGGGAGATGTCGA
>CAZAXI010000156.1:0-10065 GCA_964489045.1 uncultured Granulicella sp.
CGCCTTCGGAGCGGGTGAGGTCCATCTCCATCTCTTCGTGGTTGAGGTGGACCTGATAGGAGACGCCGTGTTCGGCGCACCATATGCCCTGGGGCTTGAAGAAGCCGTCGCGGAACATCTGCGAGAAGACGTCGTAGTAGTCGCCCTTGGCGCGGAGTTCCGCGTCGGTGAGTCTGACCGGGGGCATGGGCGGGCCGGCGGGGATGAATGCCGGATCGGACGGCGGGGAAATGGGCGCTCCGGGGGCGGCGGCGCCGGTGGGCGTACGCGGACGACCACCGCCGCCTTGTGAGAGCAGGATGGCACCGAGGTAGGGACGAATGTCGTAGCCCTTGACCTTTTGGAAGGTGTCGAAGAAGGCAGGCGTCCAGGGCAGGCCGGAGATGGAGTAGTCGGGCTCGTCACCGCGGAAGCCGAGGATGGTCGAGCCGAAGAGTTCGGGCATGGCCTTGTAGTAGCCGTTGTGGGTGGCCTCGAGGTACGCGGCGGTGGCTGCGGGATTGAGATAGTCTTCGAGCGGGTTGGTGGAGTCCTTGGCGTGGGTGGGGTTGGCGTCGCTGCGGGTGGGTGAGGTGCGGAAGACTTGCTCGACGACCGCGAATGTGTAGTCGGAGCCAGTGGGCGCGGTCCATGCGATGACGCCGTTGTTGACGGGAACGGCGATGCGTTCTCCCGAGGCGCTGATTGCGATGGCGGCGACGGCGTTGGGGTTGACGTTTGGGTTTACGGTTCCGCCGGCCTTGACCGGGATGCGCTGGCCAAGCGAGAGGGCCTGCATGCTGAGGAGGTAGTTCTTGTCCTTGGCGAAGAGGCCGCCGGCGAAGCCCGAGGGATAGCCGATGTCGTCGACGATCCAGACCTTCATGTCGCGCTTTTTGGCTTCGAGGGCGAACTGCTTGAAGAAGGCGAAGTACTCGGGCGTGAGGTAGGTGGTGGTCATGCCGCCGCCGGCCTGCGCGGTGACGGCGTGGAAGCCGAGCGACTTCATGGTGTCGAGATCGTGGGCGAGCGACTCAATGGTGACGGGGCCGTTCATGCCGAAGTAGGGCTCGGGGCCGTATTCGGACGGCGGATTCTTCCATGCGGCGGCGACTTCGGCGGCGGTGGGCATCTGGATCTTCTGCCAGGGATGGCCGCCGGAGTCGGTTGCGGTCTGCGCGGAGGGTTGGGCGGGCAAAATGAGCGCATATGCTACCAATCCGGTTACACATACGGCGGTGACGAAGATTCTGCGATCAAATCTGGTTGCAAATAGGTTTTTCATCAGTAGCTCCCCATGGTTACGCGCAGCAAAGAGCCTTTGCCGCCGAAGTTTAGTCCGTAATCGGTTTCGTCGCCGTTCCAGAGGCGGGTGCGCACCCAGGTGGCGCCGTCATAATGGCCCTCTTCCACCTTGAGCATCTGCGGCTGCTTGCCGTTGGAGTGCGCCGGGAGGGCGAACTGCACGCGGCAGTCGATGCCGGCGACGAGGAATTCATTGGGTCCGAGCGAGGCGACCACGGCGCGGCCCTCGTGCAGGGCGGTGGTGTCGGAGGTGGTGGAGATGGGCGCGGCGGGCGGGTCGTAGGCGGGCGGGAACGAGACGATGACGCGCCAGGCGGCGTTTGCCGGTGCGGCAGGCGCGGAGGAGGCGGAGTTAAAGGCAGCGGGCGTGCCGTCGATGGCGAAAGCCAGTTCCTTCTGCGAGATGCCGTCTTCCTCGACGGCGGTCTGGAGTTTGCCGGCGAATTTGAGGGCGGCGAGTTGCGGCGTAAAGGAGCCGAGCAGGGCGAAGCCGTTGACGACAGCCTGCATTTCCTGGTTCAGCGGCTGAGTTATGTTCAGGCGGTCCAGCCCGAAGTTGGCGAAGCCGACGGCGCCGTCGCCGAGCGCGAAGTAGAGATAGCGGGCGTAGCCGGTGGCTCCAGGGAAAGGCTCGAAGCCGAGGCTTTCCGGGATGAGCAGTGGATTGCCGGGCTGGTGAAAGTCGCGCATTACACTGCGGTAGCGCTCGCTGTTGGGGACGTAGATGTCGGGGGCGAGCAGATCGAGCGAGGGCGCCATCGCCTTCCAGACAGGAAACATGTTGATGGTGGGACCTCCGGAGGGATAGTCGTCGCCGGGAATGGTGGCGATGGGGAAGGCGCGCGGGCTCTTGAGCCAGTTGTTGGCGTACATCGGCAGCGGGAGTTCCTGCTTGCCGGCGGCGGCGACAGCGTTGATGTAGCGGGAGACGCTCCAGGCGGCGAAGGTCTCGTCGGCGTCGTCGCCGAAGACCTGGGACCAAGTCTGCGATCCCGCGCCGGGCTGCTTGTTGAGGGCCTTGAGCAAGTCGGCGGGGACTAGCGCGTCGAAGATCTTTTGAGCGAGGAGCGAGAAGTCGCGGACGAGGCCGAGCGAGCCGGATTCGTTTTCGACCTGCATCATCAGGACGGTGTGCTGCGGATCTTTTTCCTTCAGATGCCGCATCAGCGCGGTGAAGGCGGTGCGGTCGGCATCGAGGTTGGCGGGCGCGTTGGGGCTGAGCACGTCGATGGGGACGCCGGCTCTGGAGAGCATACGCGGGTACGCGGTGGTGTCGGACTTGACCCAATCAGGGACGTAGTGCATCTTGCCGTTTTTCCAGGTGCCGAACCAGAGCAGGACGAGGCGCATCTTGTGGGCGCGGGCCTGGGTTAGGATGGCGTCGACTACGGTGAAGTCGAAGTGGCCGCGGGAGGGCTCCAACTGCTCCCAGTAGACGGGGACTTCGAGGGTGTTGAGGCGGAGGAGTTCGGCTGCGGGCCAGACGAGGTCGAGGCGCTCGGGCCAGCCAGAGGAGTTGTCGACCTGCGCGCCGAGGAGGAACCAGGGCGCGCCATCGACCATGAGGGTGGCGCGGCCTTGGTCCTCGACGATGCGGGGCAGTTCCTGCGCCCGGGCGCCAAGCGAGGCGACGGCGAGCAGCAGCAATGCGGCAGTTGCCGCAGACTTCCAGTTGACGTGCGAACTGCGCATTTTCAGGGACTCCTGCTGGGGCAAAATGGGAAGTACAGACCCAAGGGTTATACATCGCTGAAGGGATGTTTGGAAACACTTCCCCAATTGAAAGGGCTTGCGGGCGGGGCGGCGTTCCGAGGCCGTTGTGGTTGGTGTGGGCGATGGGCGGCGGCTGGGTGCTACACTCGCTCTTCGCGTGAGGTGAAGCAAGTGGTGGACGATGGGGTGCGGGCGGCGTTGAGCGAGTTGAGCGAAGACGAGCGGATGTTTCAGGACTCGGTGCGGCGGTTTGCGGCGGAGCGGGTTGCTCCATTGGTGCGAACGATGGACGAGGCGCAGCAGATGGACGCGGGGCTGGTGCGTGAGATGTTCCGGCTGGGGCTGATGGGCGTTGTGGTGCCGGAGGAGTATAGCGGCGCAGGCGGGAGCTTCTTCGACGCGGTGCTGGCGGTGGAGGCGCTGTCGGCGGTGGACCCGGCGGTGGGGGTGCTGGTGGATGTGCAGAATACGCTGTGCGCGAATGCGATTCTGCGCTGGGCTACGAGCGAGCAGAAGCGGCGGTATCTGCCGCGGCTGGCGGCGGAGATGGTGGGAGCGTACGCGCTGAGCGAGGCGAAATCGGGGTCGGACGCATTCGCGCTGGAGACGCGGGCGATGAGGCGCGGTGATGACTACGTGCTGAACGGGCAGAAGCTGTGGATTACGAATGCAAAGGAGGCGGGGCTGTTTATTGTGTTTGCGACCATCGATCCGGCGGCTGGGTACAAGGGTGTGACGGCGTTTCTGGTGGAGAAGGGCACGGCGGGTTTCGAGGTGGGGCGCAAGGAGGACAAGCTGGGCATTCGGGCTTCGAGCACGTGTGAGCTGATCTTCCGCGACTGCGCCGTGCCGGCGAGCCAGATGCTGGGCCAGCCGGGCAAGGGCTACCAGGTCGCGATTGAGACGCTGAACGAAGGGCGGATCGGGATTGGCGCGCAGATGGTGGGGCTGGCGGATGGAGCCTGGGGACATGCGGCGCGGTGGGCGAAGGAGCGCAGGCAGTTCGGCAAGCCGCTGGCGCAGTTCCAGGCGATGCAGTTCCAGTTGGCGGAGATGGCGACCGAGGTGGAGGCGGCGCGGCTGATGGTCTACAACGCTGCACGGCTGCGGGATAAGGGTGCGGAGTTTGTGAAAGAGGCTGCGATGGCGAAGTACTTCGCGTCGCAGGTAGCAGAGCGGGTGGCCAGCTTGGCGGTGGAGGTTTTTGGCGGCTCGGGATTTGTGAAGGACTACCCGGTGGAGAAGCTGTACCGCGACGCGAAGATCGGGAAGATCTACGAGGGCACGTCCTTTATGCAGTTGGCGACGATTGCGAAGCTGACACTTGGCAAGGTGTGAGCCCAAGGCGCGGCCAGATGTGGGCAGACCGGTTGGGGGCCATTTCGAGCCTGCCTTGAGCGATTCCAATGGTTTTCTAGCCGACGGAAACTGAAAGTTAACAATATTTCCCGATGTGGACGGACCACATGCGGGACAGATACGGGAGATTGGACTTACACTGAGTGGCAGGAAATCTCCTGCAGAATGACTCCTGGGTCCAAGTCCGGCACGCCGCGCGCTCCGCTGAATCTTCTGGGGCTGGCTTGTGCTATCGGCGTGTCGACGATTTACTTCAACCAGCCATTGCTGGTGGAGATGGGGAAGACCTACGGCGCGCCGGCCGGCCGGGTGATGTTTGTGGCCGGAGCGACGCAGGTTGGCTATGCGCTGGGGCTGCTGCTTTTCGTCCCACTGGGCGACTTGCTGGAGCGCCGCGCGCTGATGATGCGGATGTATGCCGCGGTGATTGTGGCGCTGCTGCTGGTGTCGATGGCGCCGACGCTGACATGGCTGATTGCGGGCAGCGTTCTGCTGGGCGGAGTGGCTTCGGTGACGCATATCGTGCTGCCGATTGCGCCGGACCTGGTTGCCGACAAGGAGCGCGGGCGCGCGATTGGGACGGTGATGATGGGGCTGCTGCTGGGCATCCTGCTGGCGCGGACGTTCGCGGGTTGGGTGAGCAGGATTCCGGCGCTGTTTGTCCATGCGCCGAGCCTGTTTCCCAAGGGCGCGTTCTGGGTGACGGACGGCTGGCGCTATGTGTTTATCATTGCGGCGCTGGTGAATGCGGGGTTTCTGGTTCTGCTGGGGCGAGTGATGCCGAAGCTGCCACCGAAGCAGGAGATGCGCTACAGCGAGGCGATGCGCTCGCTGTGGACGCTGTTCCGGACGCAGCCGTTGTTGCGGGAGTCGTGCCTGATTGGCGCGCTGGTGTTCGCCTCGTTCAGTTGCTTTTGGACGACGCTGGCCTTTCTGCTTTTCAGCCACTACCGGCTCGGTGCGGGGTTCGCGGGCAGTTGCGGGCTGGTGGGCGCGGCGGGCGCGCTGGTGGCTCCGCTTGCGGGGAGGCTGGCGGACAGACGCGGCACGCGCTGGGTGCTGACGGCGGGAATCTCGATGCTGGCATTCTCGTATGCGGTGCTGTGGGCGGGCGAGTGGGGGAAATCCGGCTTGTCCTTCGGCGTGCATATTGCCATCCTGCTGACCGGCGTAATTCTGCTGGACGTGGGCGCGCAACTGACTCAGGTGGGCAACCAGACGCGCATCTTCGGGCTGGTGCCGTCGGCGCGGAGCCGGCTGAATACCGTGTATATGACGGTGTACTTCGCGGGTGCGGCGGGCGGGTCGGCGCTGTCCACGATTGCGTGGGAGCGCTGGAAGTGGAATGGCGTGTGCTCGATGGCGCTGGGGTTGATTGCGCTGGCGGGGTTGAGTCACGCGCTCGGTCTGCGGGTTCCTGAGGTGCGCGTTCCGGAGTTGCGCGCTGAGGAGCGTGCGATCGAGACAGTGCTGGAAGTCTAGAAGTCACCTCTTCAATAGATCGATGGGTTGGTTGACGTCTTCGATGCGGAAGTAGGGGGCGAGGGCGGGATGGCGTTTGGCGACGGCGAGATACATCTCCCAGGCGACGCGGCGATAGCTGAAGTGGCCGGCGACGCCGGAGCGGAGCTCGGCGATGTAGAGGGCTTCGGCGAAGTCCATCTTGAACATGGCGCGGATGCGGGTTCCGAGGGGGAGGAGGTAGGCGGCGGCCTGTGCCCCAGGGGTTAAAACCCCTTCATTCGCAGGGCCTGAGAGACCCGAGGATAAATCCTCGGGGTACCTAGAAGAGTGATCCTTGGTGGGAGTGTCGCGGTGGGTGCGGTAGGCGGCGTGGGCGGCGTCCATGGCGGCGGCGTAGGTGTCGGCGAGGCCGGCCTGGGCGAGGGTGGGCTGGCCGGGGCAGATGGGTTCTTCGAAGCCGTGGAGGTCGGTGTAGGGCTGGAGGAGCTGGACGCAACGGCGATGGCGGTGCATGTCGCGGAAGCCGCCGATGTCCATGAGGATGTCGAACTTGAAGGTTTGGCCGGCGGAGAAGGTGCGGGGGAGTTCGTCGTGGCGGCCGCGGTGTTTGGCGCCGAGAGCGATGAGTTCGGCAATGCGCGGCGCGGGGAGCGCGGCAACGGTGTGCTGGAGCTGGCGCCAGGAGTAGTGGCACTCGGGGTAGAGGAGACTGGTGGCGAGTTCGACTTCGAGCGGGCCGGAATCTTCGACGAGGTCGACGACGGGAGCGGGTTCGATGGGCTGGCCAGCCATCAGCTCGGCGGCAGCACTGCCGAGCCCGGCGCGGGAGGCGATGGCGTATTGGTTGGCGGAGGCGTACTTGACCAGCGTGGGCGCGGTCTTGACCGGACGGACGAGGGCGTCGGCGAGGCGAGCGTGAAAGTCTTCGCGGCCGGGGGCGTTGGGGATGGAGAAGGAGGCGGCTTCGTCGAGCAGGACGTTTGCTGCGGCGTGAGTGACGTTCCAGGCGGGCTCGGCGGCGGCGGACTTGAGGCGCTCGCCGAGAGTGCGGACTTCGGCGAAGGGGCTCGAGAGCAGGCGGGCGATCTGATTCTCGAGGGTGCGGGCGCTTACGATCTGGCCGAGCGAGGTGTTGGTGGCGAGCGGCAGGAGGTAGCGGGCGACGTCGAAGGCGCGGGCCTTGAGGGTGCGCGTGTAGTCGGCTTCCTTCATCTCGGCGGGTTGGGGGATGGCGGACTTGAGGGCTTCGAGCATGCCGGCGCTGACCTTGTCGTAGGCGGTGAAGAGGGCTTCGACGGAGGCAGTGTAGGCGGCGGATTGGGCTGAATCGAAAGTCGCACTGCTAGGTGGCGTGTACCAGCCGGATTTGCGGAAGTTCTGGTAGCGGGTGGAGCGCTCCTGGCCGTCCCAGCGGGTTTCGTCGACGAGGGCTATGGCGGCGAGTAAAGAGAGGCGCTCGATGGCGAAGGGGATGTGGGCGAGGTCGGCGATGGAGCGGTGGCCGTATTGGAAGTAGAAGGTGTTGAGGAACTGCTCGGCGCGCTGGGAGGAGATTTCGGCGAGGGACTCCTTCATGGAGAGCGAGGAGCGCGAGTACTTGGCCATGGCGTAGGCGAGAACTTCGGGATCGGCTCCAGTGATGGCGTAGACGTCGGTCTGGTTGGCGGATTTCTCGGCGGGCGCGGCGGCGGATTTATTTTCGGCGATGGTTGAGTTGGTGTCAGGCATGTTGTGAGCAAGGATAAGGCACGCGGGGAACGGCGGGCGTGGATAACCGGGCTGACTCCTTTCCGGGGTCGATTGGGAGGCACCCCCCCTCCCCTATCAAGAACCCTATAATCTTCGAAACACGGCAGTTAGGTCTGGCTCTACTTTGTAAAATCCTGATTCCGGGTTGGTTAGAAAGTAAGTATACCTGCAATCAATGAGTTACCCGGCCAAGTGCGAACACGCTTGGTGCGGACGTACGGGTTGGGTGCACTCCACCGTACTTTTTTGACAAAGTCTAGAGAACAAAGTGGTTAGGACTTTGTATATACAAATGAGTGCTGATTCTAAAGGTGGTTGTGGGCGTGTATATACACAATTGGATCGACTTCCTGGACACTTTTTCATGGCTCACCCGACCGGATTGGAGTTGGGATTGACAGGGCCAGGCACGAGGCCGCGCTCCTGTGGTTCCTTCTTTAATTATACGGGTGGTGTCAAGGAATCGCCGGTGGAAAAGGGGACCTCGGCGGCTGAAGCCGCGCGGTTTGGCGATGCTTAGAGTCTCGCTTTGACATTCTGTGTGGCGGGTCCTTCGACTACGCCTCTCGCGATAAGGCTGCGAGAGGCTCCGCTCAGGATGACGGCCCTTGATGTTGGGAGGTGATGCGGGACTTCCACCAGGCGGTGAGTGGGGGGATTAGGAGGCTGCTGATGATGACGCTGGCGGAGACGAGGACGGTGGCGGGGGCGGCGGCGTTCGTGTAGCGGGGATTGGCGGCGGCGACGAGGAGGGGGACGGCGGCGGCGTTGCCTGCGGTGGTGGAGGCGGCGATGCCGGCGGTGCCGTTGCCTCCGATGAGACGGTCGACGAGGATGAGGCAGGTCCCGCAGACGAGAACGACGACGACACCGAGAGCGAGGCCGAGGAGACCGGCGGCCCATACTTGGTGGAGGTTGAGCGTGCAACCAAGGGCGAAGGCGAAGAACGGGATGAGGATGGATGTGCCGCCGCCGAGGAAGGCGCGCAGGTCGGGGTCGAGATTGCCGAGGAGCATGCCGACGGCGAGAGGAAGGATGGCGCCGACGAGGGTTTGCCAGGGGAAGGCGGAGAGGCCGACGGCGCCGAGCGAGACCATGGTGAGAAAGGGGCCGGACTCGAGGCCCATGACGGAGTAGGCGGCGGAGTCTTCGGAGGAGCCGTACTGCTCCATGAGAGACATGTAGAGGCCGCCGTTGGTGTCGTTGACCGCGGCGACGACGGCGAGGGCGGAGATGCCGGCGAAGAAGCCGGTGGGGACGGGTTCGACGCCGAGGAGGTGGCCGAGGGTGAACCCGGCGGCGAGGCCGAGAGCGAACTTGGCGGCGAGCAGGGCTCCGCCCTTGCGGAGGACACGGGGCAGGGAGCTTACGGAGATCTTGGCTCCGATGCAGACGTAGAAGACGGCGAGGATGGGGAGGGCTCCGGTGAAGAGCGCTGCGGTGAAGGAACCGAAGAAGGCTCCGGTGTGGGGAGCGAAGGTGGTGATGACGGAGCCGATGGTCAGGGGCACGATCATCATGCCGCCGGGGATTCGTTCTACGGTGCGCTTGATGGGGATGGGCATCGCCAGTTCACGATACATGGTTGGTCTGAAAGGCGAAAAGCGAATCACAGAGGACACAGAGGAAAGCGGAGAACACAGAGAAAGGCCAGGGTGAATGCGATCGCTTTCGTATAATCAGGGGTCGTCAGGAATGGAGATTGAGCGTGAGCGGACTGCAGGGTAGAGTTGCGTTGGTTACGGGCGCGTCGCAGGGGATTGGGCGGGCGTGCGCGATGGCGCTGGCGGAGGCGGGCGCTACGGTGGCGCTGTGCGCGCGGAATGAGGCGAAGCTGGCAGAGGTGGCGGCGGAGATCAATCGGAATCCCACCCTTTGCGATGAGACTGCAAAGGATGGGGCACCCGGCAGGGTTATTTCCGGCGAGATACCTTCACGCGAAGAGCTCGATGAGCTGACGACTGCGATTAACACCCATGGCGTCGAAGTCCTCACGGGTGGGGTGTCCGGGGTGGTAGCGCCGAGGGCGCACGTGTTTGCGCTGGATTTGGCGAGCGAGGCGTCGATTAAGGCTTGCGCGAAGGCGGTGATCGAGCGGCTGGGGAAGGTCGATATCCTGGTGAACAATGCTGGGATCACGCGGGACATCCTGGCCTTGAGGATGAAGAAGAAGGATTGGGATGATGTGTTGGCGACCAACCTGACGGGTGCGTTCCTGATGACGCAGGCGGTGATGGGATCGATGCTGAAGGGGCGGTGGGGGCGGGTGATCAACATTACGTCGGTGGTGGGCGAGGCGGGGCAGGCGGGGCAGTCAAACTATGCGGCGTCGAAGGCGGGGCTGATCGGGCTGACCAAGTCGCTGGCGCGGGAGTTGGCGAGCCGGACGATTACGGTGAACGCGGTGGCTCCGGGGTATATCGAGACGGCCATGACGGCGGTGCTGACGGAGGAGCAAAAGACGGCGATGACGTCGGTGGTGCCGCTGGCGCGGGC
>CAZAXI010000157.1:0-10064 GCA_964489045.1 uncultured Granulicella sp.
CGAACCTGCCGGCTCAAGGCTCGAACGACAGCTTCGGTGTCTTTGCCCGGCACCTTGACCAGCATGGCAAAGCGCGAATGACGCTCTACTAAAGTTGCGATGTAACTGTTCTTTGCCCCGCTCAGCAGATCGCCTTCCCAGTGCCCCGGAACCGCTCGATCTTCTGCTTCCGCAGGCCTTTCACGGATCGAGACGGCGTCGACGATCTGGCCGCGGGACTGTCCGCTGACCTTTGCATGGAGCGAGCGGCGCATGCGCCGCTTGCTCCGCAGGTGCTCCATCAGCTCTTGTTTCAGCACTCCCCGCGCCTGGATGAACAGGCTTCGGTAAATGGTCTCGTGGGACACGCGCATGCTCTTGTCGTCGGGATACTGTGTCTTCAGCCATCCGGAAATCTGCTCCGGCGACCAGTCCAACACCAGCTTACCCGCAACCAGCTCCCGCAACTTGCGGTTCCCGGCTAGAAGACACCGCTTCGCCCGCAACCCGGATTTCCAGGCCTGCTTGTCCGCATCGAGGGCGCGATAGGCCGAACGGCCACCGTGGCGCGCGACCTCCCGGCTCACCGTGGACGCCGCCCGGCCGAGGCCGGTGGCTATCGCACGGATCGAGGAGCCGGAAGCAATTCCTCGCGAAATGTCCTCTCTCTCGGCCAAGCTGAGCGCCAGGCCGGAGCGCCGGCGAGCTGCCGGAGCGATCCCTCCGCGAGGCAACAACACACAGCGAATGCAGTCATGGGGCTTGCCACAGGCGCGCCCAATCTCATGCAACGACTCCCCCGCCTTCCATCGCCTCCACACATCAGCTCGCTGCGCAGCAGATAGTCTCGACTGCTTCCAATCGCCCATAAACACCATCCTTCAATAGAAAGGTTCTACTAGATGGTGTTGCGTCGACCTATCGAATGCACCCCGTTTTTCGAGCAAGTCAGAGTAACGCAAACCCCTCAACCATGCACCCAGCTTCAACTTGATCTGGAAGTAGAGCCGCGGCCTACTGAGGATTCAAAGCCGCCAGATCTGCCGCGAGTTCCGCCCCAATATCCTTGGGCATGCTCGCGTGCAGGAAAGCGATCTCGTGCTTTGAGCTAATCACAAACGTAGTCGGATAGTTCTGCGCCATGCCCTCTGGGAACGCCTTGGTCAAGGCAACGTGCAGCCCTGTAAGCTGCTTGCTCGCCAGAAACTGCCGCACTGCTTCCGGCTTATCGGCCACATTCACGGCCAGCACATCCACCTCCGGATGCGCCTTCTGAAACACCAGCAGCGATGGCAGTTCCACCGCGCACGCGCCGCACCAGGTGGCCCACACATCCACCACCACCGGCCGCCGGCGATTCTCCAGGCTGAGCGCCTTTCCATCCAGGCGTGTCAGCTGCAGCTTCGGAATCGGCTGATGCAATTCCACCGGGACGTAGTTCCCCACCTCTTTCGCGCGGGACTTTTCCACGGCGGCCAGCACCGAATCCTCCGCCTGATGTTGCGTGCCTTTGCCTTCCGCCAAGAAAAGGCGCACGTACGCGTCGTGCGCCTCCGCGTCCTTCTGGTACGGCTCGCTGGCTGCGCTCAGATACGCCTTCAGCGCCGCCTCCCGGTCGCCCGTATGTTCGTCGGCGTCACCTAGGGCGGTCGCTGCCTCGATCACTTGCATCACCCTGTTCGGGTTCTTCGCCAGCCCATCCCAGGCCACCTGCAGGTCCTTCGTCGCTGCTGCCCAGTCTCCCAACGCCGCCTCGATCTTCCCGCGCAGCAGGTTGAGCCTGCCTGCGTACTGTGGGTACGGTTCGACCGAAAAATACGCCTGGGAGCGGATCGCGGCGAAGGCCGCATCTCGTGTCGCTTGATTCAGAATGGGAGCGAGCAGTTCAGCTGACCGGTCCGTCTGCTTCAGCGCTTCCGGAAGCCGCTTGCTCGCCGCTAGATACGTCTCTGCCAGGACCGCCGGCGGATCGGGATTCTTCGGGTCCCACGCCATCCACGCCTCAGCCAGCCGCTTCGCGCCGTCCAGATCGCCCGCATTGCCGTATGCCTGCACACCGAATCCGAATGCCTCTGCAAGCCCCCTGCAATTCACCCCGCAATCCCCATACTGCTTCGTGAATGCCTCCAGCGCGGTGCCGCGTGCCTCAGGGTCTTTCACTCCCTCCGCCGCCGGCAGATCGAGCTCCGCCAGCAGCGACATAACCTCGCTTTTCATGCCATCGTCCCACTGCTTGGTCCGTTGTACCGGGCGCAACGTCCCGTCCGGTTGGTAGTACGCAGGCTGTATAGTCTCGGGCATAGCTTCAATGGCCGCTCGCAACCGCGCAATCACCGCGGGATCGATCCGCGCCTGAGCTGGCCCAACGAACCCCATGATCGAAAGAAAGAAATCGTTGGTCGTCCTGTACTTGCTAATTTCATCGTCCAGTTCGTGACTTACCTGTGCCCAATCGGCATCGCTGCCGCGGCCAATCCCACCCTTGGTCTCGTACGTCCATATCCAGAATAGGTCGCTGAAATCCTGCGGATACTTCGCCAAGTCCTCCCGCGCGATCGCAAGCGCCTTCGCCGTATCCGGAGGCCGCTGAAACCCGGGCGCCACCACACGCCCCTCGTAGCTCTTCAGCTTCGCACTGAAGCTCGTCCCCATGCGCAAACGACTGTTCGGCATGTTGCGATTGGTCATGCATAGCTCCGTATCCCAATACGCGCCGCTGTTGCGGTCGACGTGGTGGCTCTCGTCCTCCACATCGAACATCACATAGCCCTCACCCAGCTCCTTTCCCACCAACGTCACCGTGGCCAGCCAAGTGCCATCCGCTTGCCGCGCCATGGGAAAGTCCTGAACCGTTCCGATCCCATTCATTCGCACGGCCGCTGCGTGCAGCGTTACTGACTTCGCCGTACTCAACACGCCCTTCTTGCTGTTGTAGGTAACAGCGATCGGCTCGATCTTCCACTGGCGGTTCGCAGCATCTGCGCTCATCGCCGGGCACGCTGGCGAAGTCGCTAGAACCGACTGCGCAGGGTGGCCTGTATCGGTATTCTTCGCCCCGCTAAGCACAGAAGGCTGCTGGACGAAGAGGGTGGAAGCGGCGAAAAGGAGAACGAGAGACAGGGCCCGGATTGACATGGCCACAATAATAGGCCGATGGGTTCACCGGTCAAGAGAAGGGGTTGATGTGGCCTGCACGCGCGGTGGTTTCTCCAAAGCTCCGCTGCTTGCAATCGAACTGCCTGTGAAGTCGCGTTTTCGGTGGGTTCAGTCGTTCGGTCCAAGTTGGCCTACTACGTTTTCGCGAATGGTCGTAAGAGATTGGAAGGGCCAGGGTTGGGATGAAGGGTTTTTTACTGGGAGGGCTCTGGATCTGGCGGGCAGAATGCAACTACTGGGGGCCGAGTTCGTCTATAGGAACAAGTAAAACCTGATAAGGTACGGAACACAGGCACGAGATCGGGCATGGCCGGGCGGTGGAGGCGGGGCGCGGGTCCCATCCTCCGGCAATAGGGAGGGTCCGCTGGATGAAGCTCCTGCTGCAGTCCGCAATGGTGACGATACTGGTGCTGGCGGTTGCGTTGGGTCTGTACGCGCAACGGATCGCCGATTGGGGCGAGATCAACGGTCAGGGCAACCAGAAGGCGGAGTTTTCCTGGTCGCGCCTGAGCTATACCACCGCGATGGGCGCGGGCGGGTATGGCGGCTACGGAGGCTTCGGCGGCGGTTATGGACGCGGCTGGGGGGCCTCCTGGTCGCGTGATTATCCCAAGGCCGACCGGCAGTTCCTGATGGCGCTCAACCGGCTCACCCGCATCCAGGGGCGCAACACCGAGCAGGTAGTCAGCCCGGATACCGACGACATCTTCAACTATCCCTTCGTTTACGCGGTCATGGTGCACACCTGGTCGTTCAACGACGACGAGGCCAAGCGCATGCGGGAGTATCTGCTGAAGGGCGGCTTCCTTATGGTTGACGACTTTCACGGCACCCAAGACTGGGAGGATTTTATGCGCGGGATGCGCCAGATCTTTCCCGACGCAAACAAGTACCCAGTCGAAGACCTCACCGACAAGGACGAGATATTCCACGTCCTGTACGACATGGACGACCGTTTTCAGGTCCCGGGCGAGCAGTACATTCGCTCAGGGCGGACCTATGAGAAGGATGGATACGTGGCCAAGTGGCGTGGCATCCGCGACGAACATGGGCGGCTGGTGGTCGCGATCTGCCACAATATGCACCTCGGCGATGCGTGGGAGTGGGCCGACGATCCGGATTACCCGGAGCAGTTCGCATCGATGGCGTTTCGCGTGGGGCTGAATTACGTGATGTACAGCATGACGCATTAACCAAGGCTTGAGGTACTGGGTTCGAGGTTCGAGGGAAAAAGCGACGAAGCTTAACACCGATCGGCACCGATTGAACCGATCCAAGGCGGGAGGGCGAGGGCAAAAGCAAAGGCCAATGCGGGGATTCTTCGCTGCGCTCAGTGTGACAGACATTTTGCGGATGACACTCTTACCTTGAACCCAGGACCTGATACCCACCTCGAACCTCGAACCTAGTACCTCGAACCTCCTTCGCATGTTTGAATTCTTTTTCAAGTATCCGATTCCGGTCTTCACCAAGGGCAAATTCATCCTGCTGGGCGCGTGGCCCGGTTGGCTGCTGGTGCTGCTCGCGGTCCTGTCGGCGGCCGGGTTGGCGTGGCTCATCTGGCGGCAGCTCCCGCAGGCGGCGCCGCGGCTGCGGAACTGGAGGGCCTGGCTCATTGGGGGACTGGAAGCGGCGATGATTGCGCTGCTGCTGCTCTTGTTGTGGGAGCCGGCGATCACGGTGGCGGAGTTGAAGTCACAGCAGAACATCATCGCAGTGCTGGTGGACGACTCGCGCAGCATGAGCATCGCGGACGCGGGCGCGGACGGAGCCACGGCGCGGGAGACGGCCGCAGTGCAGGCGCTGGGTAAGGTGCTTCCGGGACTCGATAAGAAGTTCCAGACCCGCACCTATCGCCTGGACAGCACCCTGACGCGGTTGGAGAAGCCGGACCAGTGGCACGCCGACGCGGCGGCAACCCACATCAACGCGGGCTTGCGGCAACTGGTCGCAGAGACCAGCGATCTCCCGGTAGGCGCGGTGGTGCTGCTCACCGATGGCGCCGAAAACTCCGGCGGCATCGATCTGGAGACAATCAACGCGCTGCACAATCGCAGGCTGCCGGTGCACACCATCGGGTTTGGCAAGGAGAAGGCCGCCCACGATCTGGAGATCGACGATGCAGTGGTCGCCGCCAAGGCAATGGCCGACTCGCGCATGAGCGCGACCGTCAGCTTTCATCAGCATGGCTATGCCGGGCAGAAGGCGGCGCTCGATGTGAAGGATGGCGACAAGCTGCTTGCAACCAGGGAAGTGGCTCTGGATCGGGATGGCGTGGACCAGAGCGAAACCGTGTTCTTCAACGCAGGTGACGCCGGCGTCAAGAGCGTCGCCTTCGTGCTGGAGCCGCTGCCGGGAGAAGAGAATACGGCCAACAACGCGGTGACCAGGCTGGTGGATGTGAGCGCGGAGCCGCGGCGGATTCTCTACGTTGAGGGCGAGCCGCGCTGGGAGTTCAAGTTCATCCGGCGCGCGGAGGAGGAAGACAAAGGTGTGCAGATCGTCTCCATGCTGCGCACCACCGAGAACAAGATCTATCGGCAGGGAATCGCCGATCCCAGTGAATTGGCCGAAGGATTTCCCGCGAAGGCGGAGGACCTCTTCAAGTATCAGGCCATCATTCTCGGCAGCGTGGAGGCTGACTACTTTACGCCGGTGCAGCAGGAACTGTTGCGCGAGTTCGTGGACAAGCGCGGCGGCGGGCTGCTGTTCCTCGGCGGCCGCTTCGCCCTGGGAGACGGAGGCTGGGCCTCGTCCAGCCTCGCCGACCTGTTCCCGACATTCCTGCCCAACCAGAAGGGCACGTTCCACCGCGAGTCGGCGACCGTGCAGTTGACGGCCGCAGGCGCCGAGAGTCCCATCACGCGGCTGCTGGACGATCGCGCGGCAAATATCGATCGCTGGCGCAAGCTGCCCTACCTCAACGACTACCAGGACCCGGGCGCGCCCAAGCCGGGAGCGACGGTGCTGGCGCAGATGATGGCCGGACACACCATGCCCCTGCTCGTTACGCAGAGCTATGGCCGCGGAAAGACCGCCCTGCTGGCGACCTCGGGCACCTGGCGTTGGCAGATGAGCTCGCAGTTGAATGACCCTTCACACGATCTCTTTTGGCAGCAACTCCTGCGCTGGCTGGCGAAGGACTCGCCCGGGCAGGTAACTGCGACCATGCCGCAGCAAACGCTTATGGATGAAGGCCATGTGCAGATGACCGTTGTGGCGCGCGACAAGGAGTTCACTCCGGCCGCAGATGCGCATATATCGGCGCACGTGATCGGACCAGACGACTTGTCCGCAATGGTGGACCTGACACCCGTGCCGAACACTCCGGGAACCTACGCCATGGACTGGACCGCGGAAAAGCCGGGAAGCTATGTGGCGGAGGTGACGGCGAGCCGTGGCAACGACGAGCTTGGCAAAGACGTGGTCTCCTTCCGGCGAGAGGATGGAGTTGCGGAGAACTTCCACACGGAACAGAATCGGGAACTACTGGAGAAGCTCTCCGACGAGACCGGCGGTCGCTACTGGGAGCAAAGCCAGTTGGACCGGCTGCCGAAGGAGATTTCGTATTCTGAGGCGGGGATTTCCGTGCGCGACACCAAAGAGCTCTGGGACATGCCCGCGGTGTTCCTGGCGCTGCTGGGGCTGATGTCGGCCGACTGGCTGCTGCGGCGGAAGTGGGGTGTCGTATGAGGGCGCGTTGCTCGCGGTTCGTTCTCCGTTGTTCGTTGCTGGCCGCGGCCTGCGGGCTTGTCTGCGTCTCAGCGCGCGCCGCGACGTTCTATGTGACGGTGGCCGGACTTGGTGGCGAGCCGGACTACGAGCAGCGCTTCACCGCCAACGCAACCGACCTGGACAAGATATTCAAGACCGCAACCGGCGCCCACGTTTACACCCTCACCGGCAAGCAGTCGACCAAGGCAAAGCTCACTGAGGTGATGGCGGAAGTGGCTCGCGACGCCAAGCCCGAAGACGACTTCGTCCTCACGCTCATCGGCCACGGAACTTTCGACGGCGTCGAGTACAAGTTCAACCTCGTGGGACCGGACGTCTCCGCCGCGGAACTGGCCGCGCTGTGCGACAAGGTTTCGGCCAAACGCCAACTCATTGTGGATACGACCAGCGCGAGCGGCGGCGCGGTTCCAGTACTGGAGCGGCCGGGCCGCGCGGTAATCGTGGCGACCAAATCGGGCACAGAGAAAAACGCTACCGTGTTTGCCCGCTACTGGGTGGAGGCGCTGCAGGACCCGCTGGCGGACACGGACAAGAGCGACTCGATCTCTGCCATGGAAGCCTTCGCATACGCGGACCGCAAGACCGCGGAGTTTTATACGTCGCAGAAACGCCTGGCGACGGAGCACCCGGAGTTCGAGGACACCGGCAAGGGCGACGCCGTGCGCTCGCTGGCGGCAGCCACGGGACGCGAGGGCGCGCTGATGTCGACTTTCACCGTGGTGCGGATCGGTGCGGCGCAGGCGTCCATGAACGATCCGGCAAAGCGCGACCTGATGGCGAAGAAGGAAGAGTTGGAACAAAAGGTCGATGAGTTGAAGTACGAAAAAGCAGCGATGGAGCCGGGGGAATACAAGAAAGAGCTAACGGCGGCGTTGTTGGAACTGGCAAAGGTGCAGGAGGCGCTCGATAAGTGAAGGTCTGGCTCAAAGGCGCGTTGTTGCTGGGGATGCTTGATATGGCCGGCGTGTGCATAGCCGCGACCGCAACGCCCGACGGCTGCCGCACCCTGCGCTTGCACGGGAAGAAGGCCGAGGCAACGGAATGCTTTGAGACATTGGCGCGCAGCGGCGACGCCTACCAGATGGCGGAAGGCTACTGGGGGCTGCAAAATTACGAAAACGCGAAGAAGGAGTTTGAGGTTGCGATTGCGCAGCCAAAGGCCCCGGCGCTCTGGAAAGCGCGCTACGGCATGTTGTTTCATGAGCGGTTCAATAACCCGGAGGCTGCAAATCTGTTCAACGAAGCGCTGGCCCAGGACCCATCGAACGCACAGGCATATCTCGGCCTTGCGACGCTCAGTGCGGATGGGTTCGACGAGAAGGCTGAGGAATACGTTGCCAAGGCGGTTGCTTTGGACCCCAAGCTGGTGGAGGCACACGAGCTTGCCGCCAACCTGTTGCTGGAGGACGCAAAGCCGGAGGAGGCGGTAAAGGAGGCGAACGCGGCGATTGCGCTATCGCCTTATCAGGGAGGATCTGACGCGCTGGATGCGATGGCGACCCTGGCGGCGGCCGACCTGCTGGTGGACAAGAACGCCGATGCGGAAGCATGGATGGCCAAGATCAAGATGGTGAATCTGGGATATGGCATGGGCTACGTGAGTGTAGCTCGCCACCTGGTACTAAATCGGCGCTATCCGGAAGGAGTTGCGTATTATCGCAAGGCAATCGAAGCGGATCCGACACTATGGGTCGCGCACTCGGAACTGGGGATCAACCTGATGCGGCTCGGTGAGGAAGATGAACCGCGGCAGGAGTTAGAGCTTGCCTACAACAACGGGCAAACCGATGCAGCCACAAGTAACAGCCTGAAGCTACTCGACAGTTACAAAAACTTTGTCACGACTAAGGACGACTCTACAATTCTCCGGCTAGATAAGAAAGAAGCGGATTTATTGCGTCCTTATTTCGAGGAGCAGCTACATAAAGCGATTGCGACCTACTCGGCGAAGTACAAGATGAAGCTAAGCGGGCCTATGCAGTTGGAGGTATATCCCAACCACGAGGACTTTGCCGTGCGTACCATGGGGATGCCGGGTTTGGGCGCGCTCGGCGTCACCTTCGGCAATGTAGTCGCCATGGATTCGCCATCGGGGCGGGTCCCAGGGGAGTTCAACTGGGGTGCGACCTTGTGGCACGAGATGAACCACGTCTTCATTCTCTCGGCCACAAACTATCGTGTCCCTCGCTGGTTTACCGAGGGCCTTGCGGTCCACGAAGAAGGCCAGGCCGATCCTAAGTGGGCGAACCGGTTGACGCCGGATGTAGTAGCCGCGATTAAAGCCAAGAAGCTGCTATCCGTAACCCAGATGGACCAGGGCTTCATCTTTCCGGAATATCCGGAGCAGGTGCTGGTGAGTTACTGGCAGGCAGGAACAATCTGCGACTACATCAGCGAGCGGTGGGGCAATGACGCGCTGATGGGAATGGTGCATTCCTTTGCCGCACTGAAGACGACGCCGGAGGCGATCCGGGATAACCTGCATGAGTCACCGGAGCAGTTCGACAAAGACTATGCGGCTTGGCTGGACAAGCACATCGGCTCGACGGTCGCGAACTTTGATGCGTGGCGCGCGCAACTGAAGGCGCTGGTGGGGATGTCGGAGAAGAACGACGATGATGGTGTAATCGCGGCTGCGGCGGCGGTTATCAAACTTTATCCGGAATATGTAGAGGATGCGAACGCGTACGAAATTGTGGCCAACGCGCAATTGATCAAAGGAAACAAGCAGCTAGCGGCAGATGCGCTCAGGTTGTATGAGCTTCTCGGCGGCGAGAGCCCGAAGACGCTGGAAAAACTGGCGTCGCTCGAGGTCGATTTGGGGCATCCAGAGGCTGCAGCCGCTACGCTTGATCAGCTCAACTTCATCTATCCCGAGGATGAAGACCTGCATCGCAAGCTAGGTGGGCTGTGGCTGGCGCAGGGCAACTATGCAGGTGCGGTAAGGGAGTATCAGGCTGTGCTCGCCATGAAGCCGCTGGATATGGCGTCAGCGGAGTTCGATCTGGCGAAGGCGTATTATGCCGCGGGCGACAAAGCGAAAGCGGAGGACAGCGTGCTGGCCTCGTTGGAGGCGGCACCGGGGTTCAAGGACGCGCAGAGATTATTGTTGGAGATAGAGGCAGGGAAGAGCAGACAAGATTCAAATGGGGTTACAAATCAACCGAAGTGAACGAGAGAGGAAGCGAGCATGG
>CAZAXI010000158.1:0-9918 GCA_964489045.1 uncultured Granulicella sp.
CGCCGTTCACGGTAACCGCGACCTCGAACTCATCCGGAGCGATTACCTACTCTGTGATCAGCGGTCCTGCAACCATCTCAGGCTCCCTGGTGACGCTGACCGGAGCAGGCGTAGTGGTGTTGCAGGCGAGTCAGGCCGCCGCGGGCAGCTACGCTTCCGCATCGCAGAACGCGACCTTCACGGTCGCGAGCGAATCTCAGACCATCACCTTCGCCGCGCCCGCATCGCCAGTCACCTATGGTGTTGCTCCCATCACCCTCTCGGCCAGCAGCACCTCCGGACTTACGGTGGTGTTCAGCGTGCTCTCCGGGCCGGCATCGATTAGCGGAAGCACCCTTACCATCACCGGTGTAGGAACGGTGGTAGTTGCTGCCGATCAATCCGGCAACACGAATTATGCCGTCGCCTCTGAGGTGACCCACTCCATCACGGTGAACAAGGGTGTCCCCGCGGCAGGGTTGACCGCATCGCCAAACCCGGTTCTGGTGCAGAATACTGTAACTCTTACAGCTACAATTGGCTCTGCAGCCGGCACGCCCACGGGTTCCGTAGTTTTCTCCGACAGCGGAACGGCGATCGGAACTGCAACTCTGAGCGCCGGGATCGCTACGTTGAGCGTCTCGACATTGGCGGTTGGATCGCACTCGATCACGGCCGTGTATGGCGGCGACGCCAACTTCAACGCTGCATCCAGCGCTGCCGTTAGTGAGATAGTCGAAGACTTCACGCTGACGATTGCCGGAACCGGCTCCTCGCAGACGGTCCAGCCCGGCGGCACGGCAATCTACACGCTGCCGATGAGCCCATCCGGAGGAACTACCTTCCCTGCGGCGGTAACCTTTGCGGCTACCGGCTTGCCCACGGGATACACCGCGACATTTAGTCCAACTTCGATTGCCGCAGGTAGCTCGGCTACGAATGTCAACCTGACCATCCAGGTGCCACTGACGGCAAAGCTGCAACAGCGTGCACAACCTGGCCAAAGCGTGCCCCTGATTGCGCTCGGACTGCTGGTCCTGCCCTTCCTGGGCGGTGTAAAACGTTCCCGGAAGTGCCTGCGCCGGCTTGCGCTGCTCACAATAGTGTTCGCGGGTATGGCTGGAGTGAGCGTGCTGACCGGTTGCGGTGGAGGCGGCAGCAGTACCCCGCCCCAAACCTACACCGTCACCGTGACCGCAACCTCTGGCGCTCTCTCCCATTCCACCACCGTCACTCTCATCGTGCAGTAGAAAATTGGGAGGCCACGAGAGTTCAGCAGCCCGCGAGCTTCCGGGGTTCTCAGGCGCCGAGCCAGAATCGCCAGGGATACGTCTGTTATTTTGTTGGAGCACCGAGTGGGAATTGAACCCACGAATACTGGTTTTGCAGACCAGCGCGTTAGCCACTTCGCCATCGGTGCTTCCCGCCGCCGCGCGCGCTCATCGCGACAGCGGTGCAACTTGTTTGCGACGCCTAGCGCGGCTGCGAGGTCGTCCGCAGATACGGCTTCACCGTCTTGTAGCCCGGAAAGATCTTCGCCGCATCGTCGTTGGAAATAGCGCCGGTGATAATCACATCCTCGCCCTGCTTCCAGTTCGCCGGCGTCGCCACCTTGTGCTTCGCCGTCAACTGCATCGAATCGAGCACGCGAATGATCTCGTCGAAGTTGCGCCCCGTGGTCATCGGGTACGCCAGCGTCAGCTTGATCTTCTTGTCCGGCCCGATCACAAACACCATGCGCACCGTGGCATTTTCCGCGGGCGTCCGCCCTTCACAACTGTCGCCCGCATCGCCCGGCAGCATGTCGTACAGCTTGGCGACCTTCAACTCCGTGTCGCCAATCACCGGGTAGTTCACCGCCGAGCCGGTTACCTCTTCAATGTCCTTCGCCCACTTGCTGTGGTTCTCTACCGGGTCCACGCTCAGGCCGATCACCTTGGCCCCGCGCGCGGCAAACTGCTTTTCCAGCGCACCCACCGCGCCCAGTTCGGTCGTGCAGACCGGCGTAAAGTCCTTCGGGTGCGAAAACAGCACTGCCCAGTTGTCGCCGATCCATTCATGGAAGTGGATCGTCCCCTGCGTTGTCTCAGCCGTGAAATCGGGCGCTACATCGTTTATCCGGAGCGACATGTTTTCATCCTCTCTTTTTGTGTTCTTCAAAATGTATGGGGAGAACTCTACCGGCGCACACTGAAAAACCCACCCGGCTCGTTGGCTCTTGGTGGGTTCCGCGTTACTCGAATCGAAAGGTTACTTGCTACGATTCGCCTATGCGCACACCCACACCTGGCTACAGCAACAGCAGCAGCAAGTCGTGGGGTTCGATTTCAGCGTGATCGTCATGGCTAATCTTTTTGGCCGCGGCCAGCTTGGCTGGCTTGGAGCAGTTTGCCCCATTGCGGTCTAATTGAAAACATACGTCTTAGGAGCCCTCATGTCAAATCCCGCACCTACAACTTCCGCTCCTGCGTTCGCCCACCAGGCCTGCGACTACGCCGTAATGGACGTCTTCGCCGAGCAGCCTCTTGCCGGCAACGCGCTCGCCGTCTTTACCGACGCCCGCGGCCTCACCACCGAACAGATGCAGTCCATCGCGCGCGAGACCAACCTCTGCGAGACCACCTTCATCCTGCCCCGCCCCGCCGCCATCGAACGCGAGCGCGGTGTCCACGTTCGTATCTTCACCGTGCGCGAGGAGCTCCCGTTCGCCGGCCATCCCACGCTTGGCACCGCCAGTTGGCTGTATCTCAATCACCCCGTCTTTCGTGGCTCCGCCACCATCACCCTCGACCTCCGCGTCGGCCCCATCCCCGTGAGTTTCTCCGCGCAGCAGGAGGGCCTCGGCGTCTATGGCACCATGCGTCAGAACGATCCCGCCTTCGGCGCCATCCACCCGCCCGCCGCGATCGCCGCCGCTCTCGGCCTCTCCGTCGATGACCTCGACCCAACCCTCCCCATCCAGACCGTCTCCACCGGCCTGCCGTTCTGCATCGTGCCCTTGCGTTCACTCGCGGTCGCCGCGCGCCTCGCTATCCCCCAGCCGCTCGCGCAAGCCTATCTCGCCGGCAGCGACGCAAAATTCTTCCACTGCATCACCCGCGCATCCGCCGCCTCCGCCGCCGACTGGCACGCCCGCATGCAGTTCTACAACGGAGAAGATCCCGCCACCGGCTCGGCCTCCGGCTGCACCATCGCCTATCTCGTCCGCCATTCGCTCGCCGCCAGCGGCCAATCCATCGTGCTCGAACAGGGAATCGAGATGCTCCGTCCCAGCCGCATCTACGTCCGCGCAACTCGCCAGGGCGACCAGGTCTCTGAAGTATTCGTCGGTGGTCGCACCATTCCTATTGCAACCGGACGATTTTTCCTGCCGTGATGCACTTGATTTCAACAGACCCACCATGCGAAACGACCAGCAACCAAGCGGTCTTTGAAGATTCGGTGAATCTGCAATCAAAAATATGCCCCCACTTTCGCACTGTGTTCGCTGTTGCCAAGTTGGGTTCCCCTCCTTACTGTGGGGAAGCGCTGAGGAACGAAAAATCCTCTCTGCACCATGCAAACTTCGATCCACTAGGACATTTCAAGCAACCAGGCAACCTCAGAAATACGAACTCAACAAAGGCAACGATTCTGTTTCACACGCAATTTGATTTGAGAGGAGCCACCCGCTAGCAGACTCGGGCTTCCCTACGCACCGCTCCCAACTGCAGGCGCAGCCGAACCGGTTGATGCATCCTGATCCAGCCCTTGGGCACCGCTCTTCGCGGCCCATCGCCTTCGGACCAGCCGGCTCACTCGCCTTCCAGGAATCCGGACGGAGCGTTCCCGGAAGTCCGCGTGGCAATCTGCATTGCTACCGGCTCTCTCTCGCACCCGCGGTCTGTCGTCCGGGCTTAGGCTCTAGTCGGCGGCCGGGGAACTGCCTCCTTACGGAGCAGACAGGGGAGCTTCGCCCCGAGGGCGTGGCTTCAGGCAAAGTTCGTCCCTGTCCGCTTCTCTTGAGCAGCCCCCAATACCGCCCGAGCCGTCACCGGCCCAGGCCGCGGGTCGAACATAACGCCGCCCGCCGGCGCGCCAGCCAACCAGCAAACGCGCCGCACTTGGGCCCAATCCGCCAGGCCCATCGCCCGACTGGTTCTGAAGCCGGTCCGCGATGCCTCCCGGCAGAACCGAGTAGCCATGCGTCCCAAGAAAATCATCCTCTGCGTCGATGACAATGAACAACTCCTTTCCGTCCGAACCTTCCTCCTCGAAACCCGCGGCTATCGGGTAATCGCCCTCACCGATCCCCACGACGCCATCGAAACCATCACCCACTCCCTCCCCGGCTCCATCGATCTGCTCCTCTGCGACCTCCTCATGCCGCTCATGGACGGCAACGAACTCGTCCGCCGCGCCAAGCAGCTCCACCCAACCCTCCCCGCCATGATCGTCTCCGGGACCGTCACCGCCTTCGACCGCGCCGGACGCGCCGACGTCTTTCTGCCCAAAGGCGCCTGCTCCCCCGCCGAGATGCTCGAACGCATCCGCATCCTCGTCGCCCGCAAGCGCGGCCCCCGCAAAATGTCCCTCGCGTCCCCAGCCCCACCCAACTTCAACGCCACCGCCTCCGTCGCCTCCTGAACCCCGCTCTCCACCAGCCGAATTCCCCATCTCGATCCTGAGATGTGGGATTCGGCGCTGCCCCAAACGTGCTATCGGCGCCCCGCCGCGCGAACTCTATACTTGCTGCAATCTTCGTGTCCGCCACCATCACCATCGCGCCTGTCTCGCCTCCAGAACCTGCTGTTCAGAGTGGCTTTACCGGTCCTTTTTCCGGCGTCGGCAACTGGGTCGAATCCCACTACCTCTCCTCCCTGCTCATTCTCTTCGCGATCTACCTCTGCGCCCACCTCGGCTATTCGCTCCGCATCCCTCTCTGGCACGACGAGATCTACACCTGGTACATCGCGCAGGCCCCGTCCCTCCCCGCTCTGCTCCATCTCACCCGCACCATCGATCTCAACCCTCCGCTCTCCTACCTCCTCACCCGAGTTACCTTCCATCTCTTCGGCGTAGGCACGCTGCAAACCCGGCTGCCGGAGATGGCCGGCTTCTGGCTCGCCGTCGTCTGCATCTCTCTCTTCGTCCGCCGCAGAGCCGGCAGCGCCTTTGCCATCCTCGCCGCCGTCATCCTCTTCGCCGGCAAGACCACCGAGCCTGCGATCGACGGCCGCCCTTACGGCCTCATGTTCGGCTTCGGTGCGCTCATGCTCCTCGCCTGGCAATCCTCCACCATCGCCCAGGACCGCTCAGCCCGCGGCTCACAACTCCGCAGCAATCTCCTCATGGCTTTTGCCGCGACCGCTCTACTGCTCACCCACGTCTTCGGTCTCTTCCTCTGGGCAGCCGTTGTCGCCGCAGAAGCCACCTGTTCTTTCGAGCGTCGCCGCCTCAATCCCGACCGCATCCTCGCGCTCGTGCTCCCGCTAGCCGCGACACTGTCGTATATCCCCATCTTCCGATTCCACGCCGCCGCCTCGTTCGCGCCCGAATTCCAGGCTCACCTGTCGAGCATCTTCGGCTACTTTGCCGATCGCACTGTTCGCGAACTCAAAGCCCTGGCTTTCACCGTCCTCGTAATCGCCGCGGTCGGCGGCCTCTCCTGGCTCCGCCCCGCTCCCCGTTTCGTGCTCACCCGGCCGGAGTGGGTCGCGGTCGCCTGCTTCCTCCTCACTCCCGTCCTCATCATCATTCGACTCACGCCGGGACACGGCGCATTCTTCTACCGCTACGGCGACGCCGCCATGCTCGGCACTGCCATCCTCTTCACTGTCCTCCTCTGCCGCTTGACCGCCAACCGTCCCGCTGCCGCCGTCCTCGCCGCCGTCATCCTCCTCTTCTTCAGCTCCCGCATGCAGCACACCTACATGTTCGTCTCCCAAGGCCGCATCTTCCGCCACACCGAGCCCACCATCGTTCCCTTCCACCTTGAACCGCTCGCCCCCGCCGACCTTCCGCTCGTCGTCAACTCCGGAATCGTCTTCATGGAGATGAACAACCACGAATCCCCGCAGTTCCTCGACCGCACCTACTACCTCACCGGCGGCCCGGTCGCCCTCCACTACACCAACGCCACCATCTTCGAAGGCATGGCCAAAGACGTCGAAGCCTTCCACCTCCACGGCCACGCCGAACCCTACCCCGACTTCATCCGCCGGCATCCCCACTTCTATCTATTGGCCGCCGACCACGACTACCCCGAAGACTGGCTTCTCCGCAAACTCGCCGCCGACGGCGCCCACCTCCGCCTCCTCGGCACCGTCGACAACTCCTACCGCGATCACAATCTCTACGACGTCACCCTCCCCACCCCCGGCCCAGGACCGATCGCCTCGTTTAAGGGCACGGGTTTACCCGTGCCGTAACCAGCCCACCAACGCACCCGGCTTTAGCCGCTGAGGTCATCTTCGAATCGCCCGGTGCCCCGTTGCATGCGCAGCCTCACCGCGCAGGAGTGGAACTCGCATCCGCAATACCCGATGTAGCCACCTCCAACGCCCCCACCTTGTCGTTCGCCAGATCATGCACCCCAATCCGCAGCCAATACTCCCCATGCGCCGGCACATCGATCACCTCATGCGCCACCGCCCCATCCTTCAGCATCGACTGGTAAGCCGCCGCCGTCAGCACCGGCCGCACCTGCTTGCTCGCCGTGTTCACCAACTTCCCGTCCGCGTCGTACACCATCACGCCAAACTCAAAGTTCGCGCGGTATCTCCCATCGCCTCCGCGCTCGAACGTCATGCCGCCGACGTCAATCGTGTACGTCACCGCAAGATGCCGGAACGGCGGCTTCATTCCTTTCGGCTCAGCCCGGTTCCCCGCGGAGATCGCGCTATCCGTAGCCCCGGGATCCACCTTCACGTGGAATAGTATCTGCGTCGGCTCCAGTCCGCCCCGCTCCATCGCCGTCTGCATCGCCGTCGCCTGCGGGATCAGCTTCATTCCCGTCAAGCTCTTCGCCGGATCAGTGGCGTAGTACCCAGGCCGGTACGTCAAATGCACACCCGGCCGATTCACCTTCACCGTAATATTCCGAAAGTTGCCGCTGGTCGCAGCCTTCTCCGTCGGCACATACGTCATCGTGTAATAGTTGGACGCGCCGTCGATGATGCGGGCGACGGTCGCGGCCATCTCATTATGCCCGGAGAAAGTCCCGCCAGTCTGTGCCGCCACCCCAGCCATGGTTGCGCGCTCCATAGGCTCAATAAGGGTCGGCCTCGATTCAAGCCCGCGCGGATCGATGGGATAGACGGTAACGTGGGCACGGGAGAGAAGATCGACCTCGGAATCCAGCGCGCCACTAAAGGAACCCCTGGGCGCGAAGCCGGTAAACCAGATCAGATTCTTGCGACCGGGCATGCCCTCGAGGAAGCGCGCCAGTTGCTTCATGGCGACTAGTGAGTACTCCGCGCGCATCGACGTACTGGACAACTCCCTCTCAGAGGGCGGACTGTCTCCATATTCCGCAATATCGCCGACCAAAGGAGTGCCTGGGTTTGGCCGATTGGGTATGTCAGTGTTCGCCGGATCCTGAACTGCATCCTCCAGCGTGAAGGAGCCCGGCGTAATCTTGTCGCTCGCAATCGCCGCCCGCACCAGATCCCTGTCCGTCGTAATGCCCTGCAGAATCGAAAGATGGTAAGTCATCCGTACCACCGCCGCGCGCGTCCCCGGCCGCATCTTGCTCACAAAATCCAGCATCTGCGTCTGCACAATATGCTGCGTCATCGCCGGCAAGTTGCTGGAGTCGAATAGCAAAATATTGATCGGCCCGTCCGACCGGCTCGCATCGACATTGCTGAACGTATTCGCCGGCAGCTTCTCCTTCACTGGCTCCGTCGCATCCGCAATCGGCGTATCCGACCGATGCTCCGCAAAGCTGTTCGGCTCCATCTTCACGCCGTCTTCCAGCACCGTGAAGTCGTCCCGCGTCAGCCCGTGCACCGGCCTGCCCTCCGCATCGACCACCGTCACATCCACAAACGTCTCCCGCGAGTAAACCTTCAACGTCGGCGCCGCCGCCGTCTGCTGCTGTGCCGCCGAGAACCCCGTCCGGTCCCGCGCCTCCACCGATCGCACACCTAGCCCGCCGACCACGCCCAGTGCACCAACAATTGCCGCCCCACACAAAATTCCCCGGCTCAGTCGCATTGCTCCTCCCATCCTTCCAGCACAACGCAGCCAGCCCGCCGCGTGGCCCTTACTGTACGCGTGCCCAGCCCACGTCCACAAGGCGCGCCGCGCCCCAAACCTCATCGCTGCAGATTAACCATGCCTCGCGCCTCAGTTGCAGAATCGTTCTGCAACAATAGAGACACGGAGAAGCTGGTATGAAAGCTGCGAAGGCTTCTTTGCTGGCGATCCTGCTCGTCGCCGGCAGAGCCCTCGGCCAGGTCGAAGAAAAGGAGCCCGCCGCGATTCTCGAAATCGGCGGCGCCGGCGACTGGGCGCTTACCCACGGTGCCCCCGCCTATGGCCCCAACCTCGCTGTCGAAGTCACGCCCATCAAGGAGTGGCTGGAGATTGAAGCAGGAGTCACACCTTTCTTCAGCCGCGGCCAAACCGAGTGGGACACCGATCTCATCTTCAAGAAGCCCTACACCCTATCCAAAACTGCGGAGTTCATGGTCGGCGCTGGACCCGAATGGGCACACACCATCAGCGGCGGCAGGAGTTCCAATTCCGCCGCCATAGAAGGCGCGCTCGATTTCATGTTTTGGCCCACCCCGAAGCGCCGCTTCGGCTGGTATCTCGAACCCAGCTACGGATACAACTTCGGCGAGCGTGACCAGTCAGCAAGCGTCACCATAGGCCTCCTCATCGCAATCCGATAGCAGCCCCCCGAGTCAGGTGGCCCCTGTTCCCTGTTTCCTGTTCCTGCTCTCTGTGCCCTGCCTTACCCCATTGGTTTCTCATGGATGATCATCCACAGAATCCCGAACTTGTCCCGCACCTGCCCGAACCGGTGCGCGAAGAACGTCGCTTCCATCTTCATCGTGACCTGGCCGCCTTCCGAGAGCGCGCCAAAGATCCGCTCCGCCACCTGGGAATTATCGACGGTGAGGGTCAGGTACGCGCTACGCACGGGCTCGGCGCCGGGCACATCGGCTCCCATCAACTGTGTCCCTCCAATTTCGATTCGCCCGTGCAGCACTTTGTTCTCCATCCCCGGCGGCGTGTGCTTCGCCGCATTGGGCATCTCGCTCCAACGGAAGATACTCGCAGTCTTCGCACCCAGATGCTTCTCATAAAACTTGAACGCCTCTTCACAGTTCCCGCCGCCAAAGTTCAAATACGTGTTCAGCTTCATCGTCTCGTTTCCTCTCTCCGTATTATCGTGCCACTCAAACCCTAATCCGATCCTTCGTAGCGCTCGAAACCGATGCTTAGCAACATTCAGCTTCGCTTGAGAAACGGGGTTTTGAGCAACTGAGGACACGCCTTTGGCGTGGATGATATTTGACCTGCCCAACTGGTGGCGGCATAACGTTGTATCGGGATTGTCGCGCAATTGCTCACACACAATCACCCCTGGAGGCGAGATGCGACGCACCTACCAGATATGTACTCGCTCCTCGGGAGCCAGGTAAAGTTTGTCCCCCGGCTTGACCCCAAACGATTCATACCAGGCGTCGATATTCCTGACCGGCCCGTCGACCCGGTACTGAGGAGGCGAGTGGGGATCGCTCACCACCAGTTGATGGAGCGCGGCATCCGTTCTCTTAGTGCGCCATGCCTGGGCCCAGCCGAGGAAGACCCGTTGGTCGCCGGTCAAACCGTCGATCACAGGTGCTGGCTTTCCATGAAGCGAGGCGTGATAAGCGTCGAGCGCCAGGGTGAGGCCACCCAGATCGGCGATGTTCTCGCCCATCGTCAGCTTGCCGTTGACAT
>CAZAXI010000159.1:0-9821 GCA_964489045.1 uncultured Granulicella sp.
GGCGGCGGATCGACCATAACCGTGGCCGGATCGATTCTGGTGACTGGCAGCTCCACCATGGTGCTGCAGTCGATCAACAACGCCGCGCAGGTGAACGGAACCTGGCAGGGCACCGGCGTCACGCTGAACGCCGGTTCCGTGCAGGTTGACGCCGGCAGTTCCATCAACGCCGACGGCCAAGGCTACCTGGCGCTGGCCGGTCCGGGCGCCGGCGGGCAGGGAAACGAAGTCGGTGGCAGTTACGGCGGACTTGGCGGCGGTCAGTCCGCGAACGTGACCTATGGCTCAGCGTCAACTCCCACCGATCTCGGCTCCGGCGGAGGAGTCTACAACGTCTCCACCGGCGTCGGTGGCGGCGCAGTTCGGCTGATCGTAAGCGGCGCCTTGACCAATAACGGCATCATCTCCGCGAATGGCGCACCCGTTACAGGCTCAGGCGGCGGCGGCGCAGGCGGCTCGGTTTACGTCACCACCGGCACGCTTGCGGGCGCGGGAATCTTCACCGCGAACGGCGGTACCAACACCAACCAGTATGGTGCAGGCGGCGGCGGCGGACGAGTTGCCGTCTACTACGCCGGCCCCACCAGCTTCACCGGTCTCACCACCTCCGTGACTGCAGGTGGCACGCCTTCGGGCTCGGTGGGGACCGTAGTCTTTTTTGACACTTCGTCTGTCAACGACAACCTCGACGTCTACCAGGATTTCACTGTCCCGGCTAATTCCACCGTCACCTACAACTCCATCACCATCCGCAACGGCGCGGTGATGACCATCGGCGGCGGCTCGACTGTGAACGTCACCGCTGGCATTCTCGTCACCGCCAACTCCAACCTCATCCTGCAGTCGATCAACAACTCCGCGCAGGTGAACGGGACATGGCAGGGCACCGGCGTCACGTTGAATGCCGGTTCCGTGGAGGTTGATCCCGGCAGCTCGATCAACGCCGACGGTCAAGGATACCTGGCGCTGGATGGACCCGGCGCCGGACCGCAGGGGAATTCAATCGGTGGCAGTTATGGCGGACTTGGCGGCGGCCAGACAGCGAACTTGACGTATGGCTCGGCGTCAGCTCCGACCGATCTCGGCTCCGGCGGCGGAGTCTACAACGTCTACACCGGTGTCGGTGGCGGCGCAATTCGGCTGATCGTAGCCGGCACTTTGACCAATAACGGCATCATCTCCGCCAATGGCGCACCGGTCACCGGTGAAGGCGGCGGCGGATCGGGCGGTTCGGTTTACGTCACCACCGCTACCCTCGCTGGATCGGGTGTGTTCACCGCCAACGGCGGCCCAAACACTAATCAGAACGGCCAAGGCGGCGGCGGCGGACGGGTTGCCATCTACTACGCCGGCCCGACCAGCTTTACCGGCTTCTCCACCTCCGTAGCTGTAAGTGGCTTACCTTCCGGCTCGGTGGGGACGGTGGCCTTCTTTGACACATCAGTCACGAACAGCAATGTCAGCGTTTACCAGAACTATGTGATTCCGCCAAGCACGACCGCCTTGTACAACTCGCTGACCGTTGCCACCGGCGCAACCGTGACCATCGGCGGCGGCTCCCAGATCGCCATTGCACAGGCCATGCACGTGACCGGAACGGTCATCGCGCAATCGCTGAATAACACCGCGCAGGTGAACGGTGGCTGGCTCGGACAAGGTGTCAGCATAACCGCCGCCAGCGTACAGATCGACGCCACCGGCTCGCTCAACGCGGATGGACAGGGGTACATAGGTCTGGCTGGCCCGGGCGCCGGCGTAGCCAATGGCTTTAGCACTCCCCAAGGTGGCAGCTACGGAGGCGCCGGCGGCGGACAGACCGTGAGCACCACCTACGGCTCGGCGACTGCGCCCTTCGATCTCGGCTCCGGCGGCGGAGTCTACGGGGGCACAGCCGGTACCGGTGGCGGCGCAATTCGGCTGATCGTGACCGGAACTTTGACCGACAACGGCGTCATCTCCGCCAACGGCGCTCCCATCACAGGTTTGGTCGGGGCCGGATCGGGCGGGTCCCTCTATGTCACCGCCGGTACGCTAGCTGGCTCCGGAATCTTCACCGCGAATGGCGGTACAAACACTAACCAGAACGGCGGTGGCGGCGGCGGCGGACGCGTCGCGGTCTACTACGCAAGCCAAACCAACTACACCGGCTTCGCCACCTCAACCGCGAACGGCGGCGCCAGCAGCCCCTCGGGCTCGGTGGGGACCGTGGCCTTCTTTGACACATCAGTGCCGAATAGCAATGTTGGCATCTACCAGAACTATGTCCTGGCCGCGAACAGCACCGTCCAGTACAACTCGCTGACCGTGGCCAATGGTGCAACCGTCACGATCGGCGGTGGCTCCCAGGTGGTGGTTGCCGGGACGCTGCATGTAACCGGCTCCATGCTGGCGCAGTCGATTGACAACGTTGGACAGATCAACGGCACGTGGCAGGGCCAGGGCGTGAAGATCATCGCCGAAACAGTGCTGGTGGACCCGGGTGCACATATCCTGGCGGACGGCCAGGGATACGTCGGGCTGCAAGGACCCGGCGCTGGACCCAACGGCAACGCCTACGGTGGCAGTTACGGAGGCGCCGGCGGCGGCCAGGGCGGCAGCACGACCTACGGCCCGGCGGGAGCTCCCCTCGATCTCGGCTCTGGTGGCGGGGTGTACGGAGGCACCGGCGGTCCGGGGGGCGGCGCAATCGAGATCGAGGTCAGCGGCACCCTGACGGATAACGGCACCATCTCGGCCAACGGCGCCAGCGTGGCGGGCCTGGTGGGCGCAGGCTCGGGCGGCTCGCTGGACATAGTGGCAAACACCATCACGGGAAATGGGACCCTGGCGGCGAATGGCGGTTCCAACACCGCCAACAACGGCGATGGCGGCGGCGGCGGGCGTATCGCCGTGTCCTACATCACCAACAGTTTTGCTGGAAGCTCCGCTACGGCAACCGGCGGCACAGGCCAGGTAGCGGGCGCTAACGGCACCGTCGAATTCATCAATCAACCAGTAAGTTCCTGGATTGCCCCAACCGAGTCTGTCGTCCACGGAGTAGAGACGCTGGAGTGGTTTACCGACAACGGCGGGTCAACGACGGTAACCATTGCAGGTCCCCTGACAGCGACGATTGCGACCAGCACCGCATCGTTCTCGAGCGCCACGTGGGATACGACGCAGGTTCCCGACGGAACCTACCAACTTGTGCTCTCCGTACTGAACAGCTCCAACCAGACAGTGCAGCAGGTCGACAAGACAGTGGTGGTGAACAACTCCGTCGTCTGGCACTCGGGCACCCTGACGACCAATCAGACCTGGTCGGCGAGCCAGGTCCAGGCCATCGACGGCGACGTGATTGTCCCGGCGGGAGTGACGCTGACCATCGATCCGGGGACGATCGTGAAGGTGCTGCAGGATGCGCAGATCATCGTGCAGGCCGGCGGCACCCTGATCGCCACCGGCACCACCAATGCGCCGGTCATCTTTACCACCTTTGACGATTACTCCATCGGCGGCGATACCGACTTCAACCAGGGGACCAGCTTGCCCACACCGGGCGAGTGGAACGGCATCGGGGTGCTCAGCGGAGGTGCGTTCACCTCCAACAGCAACACCATCATCCGCTACGCGCAGACCACCTTGTCCGGTACGCTGCCGGCGAGCACGACGCTGTACGGCACCCAGGTCTATACGGTCTCAGGGACCGTGGTGGTACCGTCCGGTGTGACGCTGAACATCCAGCCGGGCGCGGTGATTAAATTCACCTCCGGTGCAGGCATGGATGTACAGCCAGGTTCGACGCTGATCGCAAACGGCACGCTGGCGCAGCCGATCTTCTTTACGTCGATCAATGACATCTCCATCGGCGGCGACGCCAACGGCAATGGCGGAGTCACTCTGCCCGCGCCCGGCGATTGGAACTCGATCGTCCTGGATGGCGCCACCGTCTCGTTGCAGCACGTGCAGATGCAGTACGGCGGCGGCCCGCTGAACTCAGGCGCCCAGGCAGGCATGATCGAGACCACGGACAATGCCAACGTCACCATAGCCGACAGCGTGCTTGCGTACTCGTTCTATATCGGAATCCAGACCGGCTATCCAAGCGGCGGCGGCGACACGGTTACGGTGACCGACACTACCTTCTATGCCATCGAGGATCGGGCGATCAACGCTTTCCCTGGATCGACGGTCCACGTCGTCAATGACACGTTCGACGGCAACGCGGCCGGCGTGATGGCGCACGGCGGCACTGTGGACATCGAGAATTCGATCGTCAGCAACACCATCGGCCCGCAGTTCGGCAGCATCGCGATATGCTGCGGGGGGACCTTCACGTCGCTGCTGAACAACGATGTTTACACCACAGCGGCCAATACCACCAACTACTTTGGACTGACCGACCCGACGGGTTCCAATGGGAACATCTCCGCCAATCCCGTCTATATGAACGGCGCGCTGCACGACTATCGGCCGACCTACGGATCGCCCGCGATCGACGCGGCCAACGGCACCGTACCCAACTATCCGCTGACGGATGCCTTCGGCCTCCCGCGCTACAACGACCCGCTGGTCATTGCGAAAACCGGAACGCCGGACATCAACGGTAACTACCCCGATATGGGCGCCTTCGAGTTTGTCCAGACCGCGCCTTCGAACATCGACCTCACCGTCTCCAACGTGCAGGGACCATCCACCGCGACCGCCGGTACGCAGGTTCAGGTGAGCTGGACGGTTACCAACATCGGCTCGGGCACGGCGTACGGTCCGTGGCACGACGCGGTGTACCTGGTAAGCGCCCCGAACACCAATCCGGTGGAGACCTACGCCGGCATCTCGCTGCAGGGCGCGGGCGTGGTCCTCGGCCCGGGTGCCAGCTACAACGCCACCGCCACTGTGACGGTGCCAGGCACCGTAGTCGGCAGCCATAACTGGCAAGTAAAAACGAACGTCCTCGGTGAGATATTTGAAGGCGCCAACGCGGCGAACAATACCGGCCTCTCGCTGAATCCTGTCGTGACCGACCTCACCCAGTTGGTGCCGGGAGCCAGCCCCCTCACCGGATCGTTCTCGGCCACCGGGCAGTCAACCTTCTACAAGGTGATTCCCAACCCAACCCAGGCGACCCAGGTTCAACTAGCGCTGAACTCGGGGACAACCGGCAGCGTGCAGGTGTTTGTGGGTGGCGGATATGTGCCTACGCCGCAGCACTACGACCTCCAGCAGGTGGAGTTCGACTCGCCGACTGCCAGCGTCGTCATCCCCAGCGACTCCACACAGATCTACTACGTCACCGCCTATGCACAGACCATTCCGGTCAGTCCGTCCAACTATACGATCCAGGCCACTTTAGTGCAGTTTTCGGTCACCTCGGTGCAGCCGAGCTCCATCTCAAACTTCGAAACCCAGATGGTGACGTTCGTGGGCGGCGGTTTTACCAGCGGCGCCACTTACGAGCTGATCGGCGCCAATAACGCGGTTTATCCCGCCAGCTCCGTCTTCATCACGGACTCCACCCACGCTCAAGTCACCTTCATCATGCAGGGCATACAGGGCGGGGCGTACGTCCCCACGGGCGTGCCCAACGGAACCTACACCGCCCAGGTAGTCGAGGGCGGAACCACGGCATCGCTCAGCAACTCCATTACCGTGGCAGCGATACCGTTGTATCAGGCGGGGGGAAATTTCGGCACCTACCAAGTCAATCTTCAGGCGCCCCAGGAGTTCCGCTACGGCTTCCCCTCGGAAGTGACCGTCAACTACCAAAACATAACTGGATACGACCAGCAGGCTCCGGTCATCTGGATCACTGCCACCGGGGCGACCCTGTCGGAGATAGCGCCCGCGTGCTCCGGATGCAACTCCAACTTCCCGCTGATGTATCAAAGCGTGTCCACCAGCGGGCTTGTGCTTGGAATTCAAAACGAAGGATTCGCGGGCATTCTTCCGGCCGGAGCCCAGGGGAGCATCAAGTTCCTGGCTACTCCAACCAGCACCAACGCTGTGGCGTTTACCACCCAGGCGATCGACCCGGCCGTTCCCGATCCATTGATCGGCTACAAGGTTGTGCCGGCTATTCCTGGATGCGATGCCGGGCCTTTCTGCAACTTCTTGCTTGAGAGCATCGGCCTGTTTCCGGACGCGGTGTCGCTGTGCTCTTCCTATCTACCGCCCGGTTATAACGCTGCAGGATTCACAAGAACCTGCATGCAGTTCCTGGTGAACGTGGGCTACGGGTATGGTGTTTGCTCCGTACCGAATCAACCCATACAGTCGTCCTGCGGAGCCCTCGATGGCTCTTCTGTGAATAGCGTGCTGGCGGCCGATGCAACTGCGCTAAGCACGACCGGGATATACGAATACGACACCGACCGCCTGATGAGTTTTGAATGGC
The DNA here is from genome assembly GCA_964489045.1 of uncultured Granulicella sp. Classification (GTDB taxonomy): domain Bacteria; phylum Acidobacteriota; class Terriglobia; order Terriglobales; family Acidobacteriaceae; genus Edaphobacter. The sequence goes on from CAZAXI010000159.1 coordinate 6,374, forward strand.
AGAACGACGGCCTGGATCTCTTCAACAGGCGCTACCACCAGGGGGCCTTTGGATTTGGGGAGAGTCACCCCTTCGACATCACAGCTACGGTCAACGGCTTCAGCGGTTTCGTCATCAGCAACCCGGACGGCAGCGCGCGGACATTCGCAATTCCCAGTCCTTCTCAGACCAATCAGTACCTGGGAGTACCGGGAGACTACGGCGTTTTTACCGTGAATGCAGACGCAACCTGGACGCTCACGGAAAGCAATGGGATGGTGTACCACTTCAAACCGGGCGCAGGCCCATTGAACCAGGTCCTCGACTACATTCAGGATCTTAACGGCAACCGGATCACGCTGACCTATACCAACAACCTGGTCTCCAGCGCGGTGGATTCGGTTGGCAACACCATCAGCTTTGTCTACGATTCGCTCGGACATATTACCCAGTCGACCGATCCTGTCGGCCGCGTCACCACCTACACCTACGACATCATGAACGACAGTCTGCACTCCACCTTCCTGACTTCGATCACCGATTCCGCTGGGACCACCAGCTTCGCGTGGAATGAAGGCGGGCAGTCTGGAGTTGGCTACCTTGGCGACGGCTGCGTATCCACCTACTGCGAGCCGGCAATCGGCGTCAATACCATCACCTACCCCGATGGAACCCACCTCTACTTCAACTACGACGCGCTTGGTCGAGTCATCAGCCAGTATCGCGACGGCCCGACCGAGACGCTGACCTACACCTACGGCCCCGCCGGCGCTATATCGACAACCGATGCCGACGGAAATGTCTCGCAACTGATCCCGAACCAATATGGGGGGGTTGCGCAGGCGATCGACCCGCTTGGATCGGTAACCCAACTGGCCTACGACCCCGAGGAGAAGCTGACTCAGATCAATGGCCCGATGGGGACAAATACCTCAATCGGTTACGACTCGCAGGACAATGTCGCTTTATTGCTGGACCCACTCAACAACCAGCAGAGCCTGTCGTCCACGTCATACAACAATCTGCAGTCCTTCGCCGGCGGGACCGGCAACGCCACCGGTTTCACCTACGATAGCCACTACAACCTCACCGGAATTGTTGCTCCAAATGGCAGCACAGAGCAATCCACCTATGACAGCTTTGGCAATGTCACAAGCTGGACCAATCGGCGGGGACATACCGTCAACTATGCGTACAATTCCAAAAACCTGCTGACCACCAAGACCTACGCTAATGGATCGAACGTGATCTACGCCTATGACGCTCATAACAATCTGCAGACGGTGAGCAATTCAAGCGGAACAACGACGTACACTTACGACTCGGCCGACCGCAGTACGGGCGTCTTCTATCCCAACGGGCAATCCATTCAGTACTTCTACAACACCGGTGGACGGCGCTCCAGCATGGTGGATTCCACCGGGTTCACGGTGCAATACGCATACGATGCGGCGGGCAGACTCTCACAACTGACCAACGGCAACAACTCCCTTATTGCTTCTTACACCTACGATGCAGCGGGCAGGTTGGCAAAGAAGACGATGGGCAACGGCACCTACACCACCTACGCATACGATGCGAACGGAAACCCGCTCCATCTCATCAACTACGCTGCGGGCAGCAGTGTACTCAGCGAGTTTGACTACACCTACGACGCTCTGGGCCGAAAGGTGACGATGAGCGCTCCGTCCGGATCCTGGGCCTATGGCTACGACGCCGATGGCGAGATCACGAATGTAACTCTGCCGGGCAGCAGTGTGGGCTACAACTACGACGCAGACGGGAATCGCCTGGCCGGTTCGGGCGTCAGCTACAACGTCAACAATCTGGACGAGGATACGGCCGCGGGCGGGAACACCTACCAGTACGATACCGACGGTAACCTGATCTCAGGCGGTGGATATACCTACACCTACGACGACGAAAACCGCCTGATCGGCATGGTCAGCGCGACCGATACGTGGTCGTATCAGTACGACGGCCTCGGCGAACGCGTTTCAGCAACGCACAATGGAGTGGTCACGCAGTACCTGAATGACCCCTCTGGTCTCGGAAATGTGGAGGCGGAGTTCACCGGTGCGGGCCAACTAATCTCGCACTACACCTATGGCCTCGACCTGACCAGCGCAGTTCCAACTGGCGGATCGGCTGCTTATTACCATTTCGACGCAGCGGGCAATACCGTCCAGATGACGAACGCTTCGGGCAACGTCGTCAACAGCTATACCTATCTGCCATTCGGCGAAAAGATTTCGAGCATAACCGCCGTCGCAAACCCCTTTACATATGTCGGCGAAGCCGGCGTGATGGATGAGGGCAGCGGTCTCTACTTCATGCGCAATCGCTGGTACAGTCCCGCGCTTGGGCGGTTCGTACAGCAGGACCCGATCGGCCTCATCGGGGGAACAAATCTCTACGCCTACGCTGGAAACGGGCCGGCAAATAACGTCGATCCGACGGGGCTTGAACCCGAAGGCCCACCCCACCCGGGTACACCCGCAAGCAATGCCGAAGGCGAAGGCTCCAAATCTTTCGGGGGAACGACCAATCCCATCCTCGACGCGAACAGAGATGCTCACCAGATCCTCGACGAGGCAGGGATGACAAACCAGTCGGTGAAGCAGAGAGACGAAGCGGTCCAGGAAAGTTCGGAAGGGATCGTTGAAATTGGAGCGGGAGCCGCCCTGGGGGGAGTCGAAATAGTAGAGGGCGGAGGGGTTATTACCAATGAAGTCATCAACCATAGTCTTAAGCAACCCGTCGAGAGCGCCATTGTGCACACGATCGTGCCACCAGAACACTCGATCCTGGGTGCGGTCCTCAAGGACATGGCCCACTACTTCAGCGGCGGGCTCCTCTTCAACAATCAACCGGAGAACAACACCAACGTTCCAACTGGGCATGCAATTGATCCGAATGGCAAGCTGACCTCCGGCTTCGGCAATCAGGGCTTCGTTCCGCCCGCTACGCCGATCGTCTACACCATTTACTTTGAGAATCAGCCGACGGCAACAGCTCCTGCCGAGCAGGTGGTGGTCAGCGATCCGCTGCCCAGCAACCTCGACTGGTCCACCGTGCAACTCAGCCAGATTCAGTTCAACAATGTAACCATCAATGTTCCCGGCGGCGTGCAGAGCTATTCAAACCAGGTAAGCGTGTCAACTGACCCGAACCCGGTCAGCGTCAACGCGTCGATCAATACCGTTACCGGTGTTCTCAGCTGGACCATGCAGTCAATAGATCCAACCACCGGCGGCCTGCCCGCCAACCCGCTCGCCGGTTTCCTGCCGCCGAACAATTCCAGCAACCTCGGCACCGGCTATGTCACCTTCAGCGTCACGCCCAAGGCCGGCCTGGCCAATGGCACAACCATTGTCAATCAAGGCTCGATCGTATTCGACGTCAACGCAGCCATCAGCACCAATAGCGTGACCAACACCATCGATTCGGTATACCCCACCAGCAGCGT
>CAZAXI010000160.1:0-9801 GCA_964489045.1 uncultured Granulicella sp.
CAATCGCCTTGCCGAACTGCCGGCGCTCCTTCACATACTTCAACGCCGCATCCAGAGCGCCCCTGCCGATGCCCAGCGACAGCGCGGCAATCGAGATCCTGCCGCCGTCCAGCACCCGCATCGCATCGATAAACCCCTCGCCCTGGGTGCCCAGCAGATTCTCGGCGGGGATTTCGCAGTCCTCGAAGATCAGTTCACTGGTGTCGCTGGCGCGCAGGCCCAGCTTGTTCTCCTTCTTTCCCGGCCGGAACCCCGATGTCCCCTTTTCGACGACGAACGCAGACAGCCCGTGCGTGCCCTTGCTCTTGTCGGTCACCGCAATCACCACCACGACGTCGGCGTAATGGCCATTGGTGATGAAGGTCTTGTTCCCGTTCAGCACGTACCGGTCGCCCTTCTTCACTGCGGTGGTGCGTGCGCTGCCGGCATCCGATCCGGAGCCAGGCTCGGTCAATGCCCACGCAGCCAGCCACTCCCCTGCTGCCAGCCGCGGCAGATACTTTTGCTTCTGCTCTTCGTTTCCGGCAAGAAAGATGTGATTCGTCCCCAGCGAGTTATGCGCCGCCATGGTCAGGCCGATCGATCCATCCACGGCGGAGAGTTCTTCGATCGCAAGCGCATAGTCCACATAGCCCATGCCCGCGCCACCGTACTCTGCCGGAACGATGACCCCCAGCAGCCCTATCGCTCCCAGTTTTTTTATGGCCACCAGGGGGAACTCGCTCGCCTCATCCCAGGCCATCACGTTGGGTGCGATCTCGCGCGCGCAAAACTCGCGAATCTCGCGCCGCAGATGCTCCTGGTCCTCCGTCAACACGAAGGGATATAAACCGGCGACCGGCTCAAGCGCGACGTTCTTCATTGGCCTCCTTTACCCAGGGCCCGCGATCACGTCTGAATGACCCCAGGATTGAACCTGGGAACTTCAGGGTTCAAGGCGCAGGCTTCCAGCGCCGTAATCAGAACTTCTCTGGTCTTCGCCGGATCGATAATCGCGTCGATCCATAGGCGCGCCGCGCCATAGCGTGGATCGGCCTGGGCATCGTAGGTCGCCTTGATTTCGTCGTAGAGAGCCCGTTTTTCTGCGTCCGATAAGACCTTACCGCTGCCCCGCTCCATCTGCCGCGCGCGAACTTCTGCCAAGGTGCTTGCTGCCGCGGCCCCGCTCATCACCGCATACCGCGCCGTCGGCCAGGCAAACAGGAACCGGGGATCGTAAGCTTTTCCGCACATCGCATAGTGCCCCGCGCCAAAGCTTCCGCCAACGATGACGGTAATCTTTGGGACCACGCTGGTGCTCACCGCCGACACCATCTTTGCCCCCGCCCGGATGATCCCCGACCACTCCGCATCCTTGCCGACCATGAAGCCGTTCACATCGTGCAGGAACAGCAGCGGCACCAGGCTCTGATTGCAATCCATGATAAAGCGCGCCGCCTTTTGCGCGCCCTCCGTATAGATCACGCCGCCGACTTCGGTGCGCAGCATGCCCGCGGCCGGACCCATGGCCACGGTCTGGCTCTGGTTGGTCTTTTGATTGGCAACAATGCCCACCGCCCTGCCGGCAATTCGCGCGTACCCGCAGAGCACCGTTCTGCCAAACTCTTGCTTGTACTCATCAAACTCGCTGCGGTCCACGATGCGCGCAATGATCTCGCGCATGTCATATACATTGCTCGCTCCCGTCTCTGGATTCAGCAACCCATAGACGTCCTCTGCCGCAAACTTCGGCACATCGCGAACCGGGTCGTAAGGGACGCGAGAGAAGGCTTCTGCTGCAGCGGCCTTCTGCCGCTCGCCAATCTTCCCAGCCAGCGATCGCAGGCGCGCCAGGCACATCTCATCGTTCGGCTCGTGGAAGTCGACGGTTCCCGAGATCTCAGCGTGCATGGCCGCGCCGCCCAGTTCCTCGGCCCCGGTCTTCTGCCCAATCGCGGCCTGAACCAGGGAAGGGCCGGCAAGAAAGAGACCTGATCCCTCGGTCATCAGCACGGTGTCGGTCATCACCGGCAGATACGCGCCTCCCGCGACGCACATGCCCATGATCGCAGTGATCTGCGGAATTCCCAGCGAGCTCATCACGGCATTGTTCCTGAAGATGCGTCCGAAATCGTCGGTGTCGGGAAACACGTCTTCCTGCAATGGCAGGAATACGCCGGAAGAATCCACCAGATAGATTGTGGGAATGCGGTTTTCGAGCGCAATCGTCTGCGCGCGAAGCACCTTCTTCGCGGTCATTGGGAAGAACGCTCCGGCCTTCACGGTTGCGTCGTTGGCGACGATCATCGCCAGGCGTCCGCATACGCGGCCCAGTCCGGTCACGACACCCGCACCGGGAGCGCCGCCGTACTCGTTGTACATTCCATGCGCGGCCCAAAGGCCCAGCTCCAGCAACTCCGTCCCTTTATCCAGCAGCAGCTTCAGCCGGTCTCTGACGGTCAGCCTTCCCTTCGCGTTTTGCGCCTTGGCCGCATCCGCTCCACCGCCCAGCCGGATTCGATCCTCCTCCGCTCGCAGCGCCGCCATCAGCGTCGCCAGCGCTTCGCGGTTCGCTCTCGCCCGCGGGGAATGCAAATCCAGCTTCGATTCCAGACTGTTGTCTAGCTTCACGTCATCTGCCCCATCAACGTCTGCGAAAACTCGAAGGACTATAACATCATGCGGATGATTTCCTGAAAGAGCAACGCAAAAAAAACGCCCCCAATTAAGGGGGCGGAGGCTATGGAGGTACGTGTGCAACCTTATTGGACCGTCAAGGCAACGGTGGCGGTCTGCATGATGCTTCCCGACGTTGCTGTGATGGTCACATTCGTCGTGCCGGCCGGCGTGCCCGGCGTGCTTGACCCGCAACCGGCGATCAGACCGGCGGAGACGATGAAGAGCAGGACCACTCCCAGTATCCGCGGGCTCGCGAGCCGTCTCCGGCGGCCGATGGCGAGCAGCGATCCAAACGGCAGCATCAGCACGGACGCCAGCATCAGGCTCCCATGGTGGCCGCCCGCTCCCAGCGCCGCTCGTACATAGCCGTTACTTCCGCCCATCGAGGTTTGAATGGTCAGGGTCGCGGTTGCCGGCGCGGTGGCCGAGACTGTGAGCTGGCTGGGAGAGAAGCTGCACGTTGCGCCCGCAGGCAGTCCGCTGCAACCCAGGGTTACCGATCCGGTAAACGAGTTGGTCGGCGCCAGGCTGATGGTCAAACCCGCGGACGATCCCATCGCAACGGTGGCGACCTGTGACGACGCACTGAGGTTGAACGTCGGGGTCGAGGAAGCCGTTGTAGAGTTCGCGATCACGCCGAACAATCCGTGCTGCTCCTGGTCGATGCCGGCGGTAAAGTAAATCGCGTTTGGATTTGCAGCAGTGGCCGTCGACACAAAGATCTCCCAAAGCCCCGGGTACGCGATGGCCTTCCCGGTGTCGCCGGCAACCATTCCCTGATAGGCGTAGGGCGCGGTCGGACTATAGGCAGTAATCAAGCCATCGCCAAAGTTCCCTATCAGCAGATCGCCTCCGTAGATCCCGAATCCCGCCGGAGCAATGGTCACTCCCCAGGGCGCGTTCAGGTTCCCGCCCGTCACCACGCGGGCCACATAGTTGCCGTTGACATCGAACACCGAAACGAACCCGGTGTTGGTGCCCAGAATTTCCTGGTAGGTACCTGCTCCGGCGGAGAAGGGCGGTGTCGTGCGCAGCATATACGTGACAAAGACCTGCGTTCCCAGGACCTTGATCGCATAGGGAGCATAACCCGTGGGGACGTTCGGGTCGGTGAACGTACCCGCCAGCGTCGCCGCTTGGAAGCTGGTGTTATAGATCTCGACCTTGGTGCCCTGCCCGAAGTTTGGCGCCAGCAGGAACGAGCCGGTCGTATTGGTTACCAGTGCCAGGTCCGGGTAAACTGCGTTGTTCGCGCTGTTGTTGATGGCGATGAGCGCGTGATTGCCGCCCGCAGTCGTGCCGCTATTCCAGCCGGAGATTGTGCCATCGAGCGTTGCAAACAGAAAAGACGCCTTCGTGCCGTCCGAGAGAATGAACCCCGTCGTGGTGTTCTGGACAATGCCCGTGGGCTGGCCCAGGCCTGTGCCCGAAGCGGGCGGAACGATCGCCTTGAACGATCCCAGAACGCCGGCGATGGAGGTTAGGTAGCTAAACCCCGTCACGTTCGTATCGATCCACAGAGTGTTGGTGCCCGCAACACCCCACGGGTCGACGAAGCCAGCGTCCATGGTCGTTGCCGGAACGAACCCGTCGGAGATGATGTTGGTGACCTGGTAGACGCCCGCTGCCTGCGCTCGTGCCAGGCCGCACGATGCAATCGCTGCTACCAGCAGCCCGGCGACCCACAGCGCCGCCTTCGGCTGCAGTAAGTGGTTGGGGAAACGGCCGCTGGTCTCAGCCAGACATCTGGGTGTCGTCGACTGTTGCATGATGACCTCTCTCTGCCGCTCCTGCCTCGCTGACGCAGGAGTCTCTGCCGGTGGGAGTATCGGCCGGCAAGATGGAGAGTAAGGTGGCAGGCGCGGGCAAATTGTCAGCGAATTGTCAACGCATGGTTTTTTGGTTGTCGCTTCGGTTCGTACGCGCAGGCCGCGCTAAAGACTAGGCCAGCTTCAGCTCAATCTTCTCCGTCTCGCGATCGAGTTTCGCAATGCGGAAGCTGCGGACCTGGCCCACGCTCAACGGTTCCGGCTGGCTGCCGGCGGGCGCCGCGCCACCCTTCCAGCGGGCCTTCAGCATCGACGTCAACGCCGACAGGTCCGCCGCACCACCGCTCGCATCCGCCGCTGCGGCAACCGGAGCCGCCAACCGGCACAGCGCGCGAATGCCCTCGCCCAGCTCGATCGTGGCCTCGTCCGCTTGCTGTTCCACCACGCGGCCCGACACCACATCGCCCTCTTTATGCTCTTCCAGGTACTCGCCGTAGCTGGTCGGAACCAGTTGCTTCATGCTCAGCTTGATCTGCCGCTTCTCGGTATCGACGCCCAGCACCTGCGCCTTCACCATCTGGCCCACGTGCAGCACATCCTGTGGATGGTTGATGCGGCGGTCGGCGGTAATCTCGCTCACGTGCACCAGCCCCTCCACGCCCTCCGCCAGTTGCACAAACGCGCCGAACTTCATAATCCGCGTTACCGGGCCTTCAATCGCGTATCCCACCGGAAACCTGCGCGGCGCTTCCACCCACGGGTCTCCCAGCGCCTGCTTCAGTCCCAGCGAGATGCGCCGCTCGCCCGCGCTCACCGTCAGGACCACCGCCTCCACCGTGTCGCCTGCCTTCAGAATGTCGCTGGGCTTGTGTACCTTTTTCACCCACGACATCTCCGACACATGGATCAGCCCTTCGATCCCCGGCTCCAGTTCCACGAACGCGCCGAAGTCCATCAGCCGAGTCACCGTGCCGCTTACCCGCTCCCCCACTTTATATTTGTCGCCGACCTTCTGCCACGGCTCCGGCCCAAGCTGCTTCAGTCCGACGGAGATGCGCTGGCTTTCCGCATCGACCTTCAGCACCTTCAACTGCAGTTGCTGCCCCACCGTCAGCACGTCCTCCGCGGCATTCACCCGGCTCCAGGCAATGTCGCTGATGTGCAGCAGCGCATCGATGCCGCCGAGATCGACAAATGCCCCATAGCTCATCAGGCTGCGCACCGCGCCGCTCACAATGTCGCCTTCCTTTATCTCAGCGTAGAGCCCCTGCGCAGCAGCCCGCGCCTGCTCCTCGGCGATTGCGCGCCGGTCCACCACCACGTCTTCCTCGGTCACATCCAGCTTGGTGATGCGGCAGGTAATCTCCTGGCCCACCAGTTTCTCCATCTCGGCTGCATCCTTGGTGCCGCTGCGCGAGGCCGGCATGAACGCGCGCACGCCGATATCCACCGTCAGGCCGCCCTTCACCACCGCGGTCACCATCCCCACCACAGCCGACTTCTGCGCAAACGCCGCCTCCAGCGACGACCAGTCGGTCGGCAGAATCACCTTGTGCCGCGAGAGCTCGTAGTAGCGCTCGGCATTGCGGCCCTTCACCGACACCGGGAACGTATCGCCCGCCGCTACGCCCTCGGCGTTGTCCTCGAACGCGCTCAGCGGCAGAATCCCCTCGGACTTGTACCCGATGTCCAGGTACACAAACTCGGCGTCCTTCGAGACGACGGTGCCCTGCATCTGGTTCCCGCCGCCCTCCGTCGTGTGCACATGGCTGTGCTCGAACTCCGCCAGCATCTCGCCGAACGATTCAGTGGGTTCTTCGGTGGGGTCTTCGACTTGGGGCAGGGCTTCCGGGGTGATTTCGTCAGGCATGGGGTATGGCTACCATTCTTTCACGCGCAGGTGTGCGGTGGAAATCCCGTCCTCCTCACCGCTCAGGTATCCCATAAGATATTGAAGTACCGTTTGGGCAACTTTAGCCTTATGCAGAATCCCTCGGTTTCTGAGGGAGAGGAAAGGTCCGATTAGGAATATGAGTGAACTACTGACACCACCGCTCCAGATGGCGCTCGCGCACGCCGAAGACCCCCACATCTACGAGTCCGGCGACTGCTGGCGCTTCCGCTGGGCCGGCGAGGACCACGGCTCCTTCGACTCCGAACACTCCGCCCGCTCCGCCGCCCTCCGCTTCAAGCAGCAAACCATGATGAAGTTCGTCGCCGCATCGCTGCACCTGCGCTAGCTTTCCGATTAAAGTGCTAGCGCTGAAGGTGCCGCGACAATGTTGCTGCTGAGAGATCGCTGGGAGCGACGGTGCCTGGAAATAGGCCTCTCTTCGAAAAGGCGAGTCACTCGCCTTCGAAGCCCTCACCCCGACTACTCACGGGCAGAATAATTGGCGGCACATGCATTCTCGCGGTTGCATTGTTAACGAGTTCTCGAAAATAAGGCCATATCACAATGCGAAGCTCATTCGTTACAAATCGCTTCACGTTTGCTTCGGTGATTCCACTGCCATGGAAATGAAGATTGTAAACCGCACGAAAGTCAATTAGCGGCTTGGCGGCCGGTGCGGTGGTAGCCGTCAAAACCAGAGATGTTCGTACGTCAAACGCATCTTTGCCCAACTTGACCAACTTAGATTCGATTCCCGCTCTGAGCACTTCGCGCTCCGACTTCAGGTAACGCTCTCGGTCGATCCGGAAGGTCTCCTGGACCAACGCGATTATGATGGGATCTACGCTGGCAAGAAAGCGAGAGTAATTGTCAGTTTTCTGCCCTACCTTAATCGCCGCCGCAGTCTTAGTAGCCAATGTGGGCCTCACGATAGTTCCTCTTGCTCAATGCTGTTGAAGCCTTTGGACTGGACCTGTAACTCCTAGGCCTGCCCAAGAGGCCGATCCTTTCAAAATTGCTTGGGAGAGCCTGTAGGTAGAACTCTCTTGCGGCTTCTATGGCATGGCCTGAGTACATTCTCTTGAGTGATATAAGGCCGTGAACCTTAGACAGCAATTCCTCAGTGATCCTGCTGTAGTCAACCTCAATGTTGCTTCGTGTCGAGTTCCGGTTAGCAAGAGCATAGTTGACATACTGGTTTAGGCTGACACCTTGCTGTCCCGCTTCCAAATGAAGAAGACGATGCAGGTCTTTCGGAATGCGGATGACGAACTTTCCGCTAAATTTGTCTTCATAGGAGGACGGCAGCGGAATGGAATTTCCGCCCTCGAGCTGACCTCGAACCCATAGCGCTCTCACCGCCTCCAACTCTGTGACCGCTTCGTCGGGAGTATCGCCAAAGCTCGCACACCCCGGCAGGTCGGGATACGACGCCGTGAACTGATCACCCTCTTTGACGAGCTCCATAGGATAGTTGAGCTTCATCGCCTCTGCATACTTACGCTCTATCTGATCGGCGCCGGCGGGCGACTTCGCTGTTGCAGCAATCGGATCGTCTAGGACAGTTGGCATATCTAACCTTTCTCGTCTTCTTCGCCTGGGTCGGCTTCTTTCGTCGCGGGAGCTCTTGACTCTATATAGGCGACAATGGAATCGAGACCGTCCAGAGCAAGAGTCTTATAGCGGGGAGGAAGAAACTCCCGGCTCCCATGTTCTTTCTCCAGAGAGATCGGCATAATCCCGGGGACATTGAAATGGTGCACCGTTTTCGAGCCTGATCGCGTCCGCGAATACTTCGGAAACAGCTCACCATACCGAGCGACGATCCGTCTGACGATTTTGTCAAGATCGTCGTATCGCGCGTTCTTTTGCCTGCGGGCATTCTCGATCCACTCGGTTATTCGATGCACGCGACCCTCCGTGGTCGCGGATGGTCGACCTCAGCGTCTTGTGAGTAGTACCGCATGTAGTATCAGAATGTCAATGCACCGAGTAGGTTATTACGCCGAGGCCTCCGGCATAGACCGGAATCCGTCCGGTTTTTACAATTACCCACCACCCACGCCTGCGCCCGTTACACCGCAGTTAAACAAAAGAAACAAACCGTCTTATCTGGGATGGCCTTCTACGCGATCATTATAGCCGCACCGCTCCTGCGTGCTCAGGCCCAGACTTCCGCAGCAGCACCTTCTTCTTGACCAGCACTAAGATTGTAGAAGTGCTGTATCGACAATCCATCCCGGTCATGTCTGTCACCCTTTTGGCCATTGCTGCGGTCTTTGCGGCTGCGGCCTGCGCGCAGGGGCTCGCAGCGCATCCGTCGTTTGAGGTGCTCACGCATCGGATGACGGTCGACGTCGATGGGGCTCCTAACGCCTACGGGCCGCCCGGCAAGCCCGCCCTGGATAACGCCATCGACGCGCACAATCTCGAACGCGCGGATGAGCCCATTGTCGGCTACCTGCTCGACCAGAAGCACCATCCGGTGGTGCAGGGCCCGAAGGATCCCTTTCCCGGCTACTACATCTCCCAGACTGCGTTTACCGATCCGGCCAATGACAATGAGCGCGACCCCAGGGGTTACGTCGACGCGCGCAATATCAACTACGTCGTGCGCGGCAATTATGCTCAGCGGCATGGCGTGAAGGTCGGCGACTTTGTGGCTGTCTACTCCCGGCGCACTCACCGCGCCGTATTCGCCATCGTTGGCGACACCGGCAACCCGAGCGGCGAGGAGGGATCGCTGCACCTGCTGCAGGACCTCGGCTACCCCTTCCACGACGGGATAAGCGACTCCGTCACCCGCGCCGAGATCGTCATCCGGTTCTATCCGAACTCAAATCCGCAGCAGCAGTTCTTCTTTACCCAGGCTGCACTGGACCAGGCCGCCACCAAGCTCGGTCTCAGCCGCGACTTCGCAGACGCGCTCCCAGCTAAAGCAAAATAGGTGTCGGTGAGAACCGGCGGGTGCCTACGCCACGTTCCGCAGCAGGTCCATCGCCCGCGAGCGGAGCAGCACCTTCTTCTCCACGATCGAGAGGCCATGCTCCGGCCCGGCCAGCGCGATCACGCCCAGCCGCTCCGAGGTCTGGTTGTTCCATATCAGCCAGCGGTCGACATCAGCCATATCCGGACGATGATCTGCCCGGTACGGCTCGAACGATTCAACCACCGCTTGAATCGCATTCGTAAGCTCATCCGTGATTTCAGCGATCTGTTCCTGATGGCTCATCGGCGCACGCTCCTGCATACAGGTTAAACGGCAGGGTCCCATATCAGCATTCCATTGCGCAGCAACAGTGTTTATCTTCTCGACACTCCCACGCTCCGCGGCCCAAGTCAATGTGGGAAACGGTGGAAATCATGATCAAGCCCCTCCAGGCCGCGACAGAAACAGCAACTCCAACAAACCAAATCAATTACACGGGCAATAACATACTTGACACAGGCGACGAAAAAGGGTACATTTGAGTCATGGAA
>CAZAXI010000161.1:0-9746 GCA_964489045.1 uncultured Granulicella sp.
TCCAGGTGACGCGCGAGCGCATCCGCCAGATCGAAGCCAAGGCGCTGCGCAAGCTGCGCCACCCCAGCCGCAGCCGCAAGCTGAAGGCGTTTGTGGATGGCGTGAAGGACGTGTAACTATTTCAGTGGCTTGAATTAATAATTCACATCATTAATTGTTACAAATAAGACCCATACCCCGACTTCCAAGGATGTGGGTCTTATTTGTGGGCGCACCACGCGGGGGAATGCGCGATGCGAAACTATCGCGTTCCAGCCCAGCCACGTTCGCCACGCGGCAGGCAGGACTGGCGAGCAGGATGCCGGCCTGGCAGTATGCGGTCTGCCGGCCAATCCCCTGCTCACATGGTAACAATCCGCGAAGAGCCCAGCCCGCGGTTCGATTCCCGTCGAGACGGCTCTGGCGACAGGAGCTGATGTTGCGTACTACCCTAAACGGCGGCGGAAAGCGCGGTGCCGATGCCATTGAAGGTAGTCCCAATGGAGTTGGCGAGACCCCTCATGGATGCGACCGCGCCCAGACCCACCAGCGCGGCAACCAAGGCATATTCAATAAGATCCTGACCGGAATCGTCAGCAACCAGAGTTTTCAACATCTTCATCATCTTCTCCTCTTTCAGTTCGCATGCGTGCGGCACCCTTGAAATGCGGTCCTTTGCGACTGTCCCAAAAATAAACAGAGGATTAGATAACTCCAATACCCTGAAGGTGTTACGAGGGTCATGGGATGTGATTATAGTCGCAGTTTGTCTGGCTCCCGACACAACGCGAACCTGTACTGCCGCGCATCAGGGGAACCGGGCATCCATCGGCGGAGATCGGAACCAGCACCGGAAGCTCACGCTCTTTGGCGCCGGCGCCGCGGGCCGGAGTTTGTCAAGCGTTGAAAGCCCCACCCCTCGTCTTGGAGGTGTGGGGCCTTTCGTCCGTGCAGACAAGTCCTTGCGCCGTCGCGTTCCCGCTCAGAACGAGAGCAGCACGGCGATTCCGATACCGGGGTAGTTGGTGTCGTAGAGGTAGTAGCCGTCGCCGCCCCAATCGATATATAGATTGTCGGTTTCGTACCACAGCGGAGGCCAGTCCTCGGGCCAGGGGTCCATCAGCGTGACCCAGTAGCCGTCGTACTGAAAGCGCGGATAGCCGCCGACAAAGAGCAACGGAAGACTGCCGATGTGGAAGAAGTGGCCACTTCCGAAGTAGAGGGCGAAGCGATCGTCCGGAACGCGGTAGCCGTTGTAGCCGCCGCGTTGCTGCCAGGTGCGGTGCTGAGTAGCCCACGAGGTGGCGCGCGATTGTGTAAACCCGGTGCGCACCTGCGCCTGCTGTTGCGGGACGCCGCTGGGATGGACGCCGCCATTGGTGGGTGCGGTCGGCTTGACGCCTCCGTGATAGGCGCCGCCGTAGGCCGGCTGGTTCCGCTGCGTCGTTGGCGCCGGCTTGGCTGCCGGCTGCGGCCCGGCCTGTTGCTGCAAGCCACGCGTCGACTGTCCGGCCGGTTGCGGAGCGGCCTGTGGCTGTTGCGTCAGCCCGCGCGTCTTCTGCCCGCCCTGCTGCGGGGCGGCCAGTTGGTTATGCTGCGCCTGTGACGGCGGCGTCAGCCCGCGCGTCGACTGCCCGCCCTGAGTCGGGGCGGCCTGTGGTTTCAGCCCGCGCGTCGACTGCCCGCCCTGAGTCGGGGCGGCCTGTGGTTTCAGCCCGCGCGTCGACTGCCCGCCCTGTTGCGGTGCGGCCTGGTCATGCTGCTGATCACCCTTTTGGTCGCCCTGCCCGTAGGCAGAAGGAATGGACCCTAGAAGCAGAAGCACGGTTCCAACGCTGAGAATTGACTTGATTGACATAGACGTTCCTTTCCGTTTGAACTTCTGGTCAAAGCTTCCGGCAACAATTTCAAAGCAGACGCAATCATAATCTCTATCCCTCCTTTCTGCATCAACTTCGGCGATAATCAACGCATGGAAGCAGTGTCGCAGGTGAATCCCGCCCAGGCGGATCCGGGCCCGCGCAGCATCGCCCGCGAAGACGCCTCTTCCATCTCCACTTTGCTGCGGCGCTTCTTCCCCGTTTACTGCGCGCTGGCCGCGCTGGTCACATTTGGCTATGCACTCTACGACCACTACCAGATCGACGGCGACGCGGTGGCCTACATGGACATCGGCGACTGCCTGCGCGCGCACCACTGGGCGGGCATCGTCAACGGCTACTGGCACCCCATGTACCCGGCGTTCCTCGCGCTGGGCCACGCGCTGTTCCACGCGACCCTGGCAACGGAGTTGCGTGCGTATTACTTCGTCAACTTCGGCATCTTCCTGCTGGGAATGGCGGCGGTGGTCTGGTTCGCGGATGCGTTATCAGGTTCAAGGTTCGAGGTTCAAGGTTCGAGGTATCTGCTGGACCGCTGCGCGATGCGCTATCTCGGTCTGGCGCTGCTGGTGATCGCGAGCCAGCGCGAGTTGTCGCTGGGCAAGGTGCGGCCGGACGCGCTGCTGCAGGCTTTTCTGCTGTTCGCGCTGGCGGCGCTGTTGCGGCTTCTTGCCACCGGCCGGGTGCGCTACGCCGCATTGATGGGCGCCGCGCTGGGCTGCGCGTACCTGACCAAGTCCTTCGCCTTCGTGGTTGCGCTGCTTGCGATCGCAGCGCTCGCCGGGTTTCGTTGGCTGTGGCTCAAGCACCAAGGCGCGCGCGTGATTCCCTCGGCGCTGGTGGCGCTGGTTTGCTTCGCCGCTATAGCGGGACCATACGTCGCCGCGCTGTCTAAACAGCATGGCCGGTTCGACTTCGGCGACTCCGGCTCGCTTAATTACGCATGGTTGGTCGGCGGCACGGAGAAGATGCACCTGCAGCCGTACATGACCTCGCAGTTCGGCTCGGCCGAGGTGCGCCTGAAGCACCCCGAGCGCGAACTGCTGCGCTCGCCGCAGGTCCTCAGCTATGCCGAACTGCCGTACGGCACCTATCCCGATTGGTTCGACGCAACCTACTGGAACGACCAGATCAAGCCGCACTTCCGCGTCCGCGACGACCTCCCGCGCGCGCTGCGCAACTGCGGCCTGGTCGTCCGCTACCTGTTCAACCACCCCGAGGCGCTGCTGCTGCTCGCGCTGCTTCTGGTTCTCGGAGCGCGCGTCACGCCTGAATGGAAGCCCGGGGCCAACGCCTTCTGGCTGGTGCCGCTGCTGCTGGGCATCGCCACCTGGGGCATCTACACCATGGTCAATACGGAAGAGCGCTATGTCACCGTCGCCTATCTGGCGATCATCCTCTCCGTGTTCGCCATGCTGCGCACGCCGGAGACGGAGTTCCGAATCGCGAATCTGCCGTCGCTCGCCTCGGCGCTGATCCTGCTGCTGGCGCTGCTGGCCGCGGGCGAATCGCTGCGCACCGTGCTCGAAGACCGCCGTCAGCTCATACTCCTCGGTTATCCGGGCGGCTGGTACAGCGCGAAGATGAATGACGCAGCCCAGGCGCTGAACTACATGGGTGTGCGCCATGGCGACAGCGTCGCCTGCGTTGGCGCCGTCGCGTGCGTGAGTGATCCTTACTGGGCGCGCCTGGCGGGGGTCCGCATCCTCACTGAGATTTACGACAAAGACACGCCGGTCCCGTTCTTCCTCACCAATCTGCCCAACCGCGAGCTGGCGATCGCCACTGTTCGTGGCCAGGGCGCAAAGGTGCTGGTGGGCGACTTCGACCGCGCGCGCGTCAGCGACTCGGACCCCTTCTTCCGCAACTGGCGCCAACTCGATAACACGACGCTCTATGCGCTGCCGCTGAATCTCAGTTCTCAGTGATCAGTTCTCAGTTGTCAGTGGAAGCCATCTCGCGGACCGGGAAGGTCTACATCTGCAAACGAACCGAAAACTGACAACTGAGAACTGACAACTGGCTTTTGTTACCATCTCCCCATGCCCGATCTCGACCTCACCATCCTCATGCCCTGCCTGAATGAGGCCGAGACTCTCGCCATCTGCGTTCGCCAGGCTGCCCAGGCGATCCACGACTCCGGCGTTCGCGGCGAGGTCCTGGTCGCGGACAACGGATCGGTCGACGGGTCGCTGGAAATTGCCGCCGCGGAGGGTGCGCGCGTGGTCAACGTGTCAACTCGGGGTTATGGCGCGGCGCTGATCGCGGGCATCGAAGCCGCGCGCGGCAAGTACATCATGATGGCCGATGCCGACGCCAGCTACCACTTCGAACATCTGCCACGCTTTCTCCCCAGGCTGGACGAGGGCTACGACCTGGTGATGGGCAACCGCTTCGCCGGCACCATTGAGCCCGGCGCCATGCCGCCGCTGCACAAGTACCTCGGCAACCCGGTGCTCTCCGCCGTGGGCCGCATCTTCTTTCGCATCCCGGTGCGGGACTTCCACTGCGGCCTGCGCGCCTTCCGCCGCGACCGCATCCTCGCGCTCAACCTGCGCACCACCGGCATGGAGTTCGCGTCGGAGATGGTGGTGAAGGCGTCGCTGGCCAGCCTGCGGTTGACCGAGGTGCCGACTACGCTCTCGCCCGACGGCCGCTCGCGCCCGCCGCATCTGCGCTCGTGGCGCGACGGCTGGCGTCATCTGCGTTTCCTGCTGCTCTACAGCCCGCGCTGGCTGTTCTTCTATCCCGGCATTGCCGCGCTGTTCCTTGGACTGTTCCTCTCAGCCATGCTGTTGCTAGGTCCGCTGACGCTGCACTTCGGGGCACTCGCGTTCACGCTCGACGTCGACACGCTGACCTACGCGCTGGGCCTGGTGCTGATCGGCGCGCACATCACGGTGTTCGCGGTGTCGGCCAGAGTTTTCGGGACGCAGGAGGGCTTTCTGCCGCCCAACCCCGCGTTCGAGCGCCTCTTCAAGTTCATCACGCTGGAAACCGGCGTCCTGTTCGGCTGCGCGCTGCTGCTGGTGGGCGCGGGAATCCTGGTGTATGCGGTGTTTCTGTGGCATGCGGCTGGCTTTGGCAACATGTCGCCCACGCGCATGCTGCGACTCACGCTGCCGTCGGCGGCGCTCTTCATGCTCGGCATCGAGGCCATCTTCGCCAGCTTCTTCCTCTCGCTGCTGGGCCTGAATCGGCGGTGAGGACCCGCTTGCAGTGCACACTATTCTCGTGTACACTACTCTAGTGAAGAACATTACCCTCAGCGCCGACGAGAACCTGATCGAGCAGGCCCGCAAGGCAGCCGCCGATCAGAACACCACGCTCAACGCCGCCTTCCGCGAGTGGCTGCAGCAGTATGCCGGTCGTCAGCGCTGGCTCCGCGAGTACGATGAATTGATGGAGCGCACCAGAAAATATATGAAGGTGGACCGCAAGTACACGCGCGATGAGTTGAATGAGCGATAAGTCCTTCCTTGACAGCAACATTTTCATCTACGCCTACGATCAGAGGGAGCCTGTCAAACAGTCCATCGCGGACAACTTGATTCGCGGCCTCGCGACCAGCGGTGATGCCGTAATCAGCTATCAGGTCATCCATGAGTTCTTCAACTGGGCCCTGGTTAAGGGGCCGGTCAAAATGCCTCAGGACGAAGCCCAGCGCTACCTCACCGTCACCTTCCGCCCCATGCATATCGTCGCGTCCTCCTTTACCCTGGTCTCCGACGCCATTCGCATTCAGGATCGGTACCGGCTGAGTTGGTACGACAGCCTCATCGTCTCGGCTGCGCAACAGGCCGGCTGCCACACGCTCTACTCGGAAGACCTGCAGCACGGCCAGCAGTTCGGCTCGGTCGCCGTCCAGGATCCCTTCCGCTGAGGCTGTTCCCGCCGTTCTTACTGCCGTTCCGCCAGGCTCTCCTCCCGACGTTGGGCTGTACTTCGCCAGCTTCTTCCTCTCGCTGCTGGGGCTGAACCGGCGGAAAACCCGCCGATTCCTTTGCCTTCATGTTCAATTTTGAACAGACAGGCCGGGCGGCCTGGCATAGGCTACTTTTTTGGCCAAACCCACTCCGCACGCGAAAGGAATTCCGCTATGGGACCGGACCCGCCGATCGTGCAAACAGACCCGATGAAGACGATGCAAACCTGCTCCGGGGGCAGTTGCGACTGTGTTCCCGATGAAGTATGCGACGCCGTGTGGGACAGTCTCCAGCGGATTCCGGGAGGGGATGACTATTACCAAACACGCGACGCCCGCGCCGAATGGCTGGCTCCGCGCATGGCGGCGGAAGGTTGGCGATTCTGTCAGTGCTTTCCGCTTTTGTGCACGGAACAGCATGCGCGGATATTCGATCTGGTGCATACCAAACTAGCCAACCGGCTGGCCCACAAGGCTGCGCTGGAGCGGGCAGCCTGATTTCACCGCTGCCGGGCAACGCTCCCGATCCATTGGAGTCGAGCGCTCTGCCTGTGCCTGTGAGCAGTCTTGCTCAGACGGGCCGGGCGAATCTCTCTATTCTCGCGGCGTCCGGCCAACTTCCGAAACGGAGAGGACTCAGCCATGGCGAAGGACCCAATGGAGACGATGCGGAGCTGTTTCGGTGACAGTTGCGATAACGTTCCGGATGAGGTGTGCGACGTGGTGTTTGACGGACTCAAACAGATTTCAGGAACGCAGGACCACTCGCAACGGCGCGACGCCCTCGCCGAAATAATCGCTCCGCGCATGGCCGAGCAAGGATGGCGATTCTGCCCCTGCTTTCCCCTGTTGAGGACCGAAGGGCATTCACGGATCTACGATCTGGTGCATACCAACCGGGCCAATCACCTGGCGCACAAGGCAGCGCGGGCCGCGTAGATTTCCGGGGCATCCCACCGACGTAACGGAAGCCTACTGCCACGCCACCAGGCTCTCTCGAGCGTGGTCGAACTCAATGTACGGCCCTCCATCAGGTCCATCCAGCCACACCTTCACAGGAACGCCATTCACGGTTGCGTTGGCCACCGTGCCGAAGCGCCAGCGCACAATGACGTGTGCAGCCGAGTTGCCGCTGATCTTCAGCGTACGGCCGGAGCGCACGACCGCGCGGCCTTCAAAATCCGTGAGCTTCGCGTTGCCTGGGCCGGCTCCGATCACCTCGTACACACGGCGGTCGTCCAGCGACTTCACCGTGGTGTTGCCGCTCTCCGACTGCGGCACCAACGTCATCACGTCCTCGGGGATCTTCGGGATCACCGCGCCGGCGCGCACCCAAACGGGAATCACATCCACGGGCGCATCGGCGACGACCACCTTTCCGCCCATTGTGGCACCGCCCGTCCAATAGTTCACCCAATTGCCTGCGGGCAAATACACAGCCCGCTGCGTGCCTGCATCGATCACGGGCGCGACCAGAAAGTCCGGCCCGAAGAGATACTCATCCTTGGCCGCACGCGCCTGCGGATCGCTCTGATAGTTGAGCACGAGCGCGCGCATCAACGGCATGCCGGTTTGCGCGGCCTCCTGCGCGGCGGCGTAGCGATAGGGGAACAGGCTCATGTGCAGCACCGCATATTTGCGATACACATCCAGCGCTTCATGGCTTCCAGGCGGGCTATTCGCGTCAAAGTCCCACGGCCCGATGTTCTTCGACGACATCACCTCCATAATCGGCGAGAAGGCCGCGTATTCAGTCCAGCGTTCCAGCAGGCGAGCGTTGGGCGTGTCGGCCGTCGCCAGATATCCGCCCAGGTCCGCGGTCCACAACGGCATGCCGCTTAGGCCCGCGCCCAGGCCGGCGGTGACCACGGTCGGCAGGCCGTTCAGCGGCGAGAAGCTGGCCTCGTTGTCGCCGCCCCACAGGAAGCCGATGCCATTGGCACCCACGGTGACGCTGCGCGCGAGCAGCACTCCGTTGCCCTTCAGGTCCTTCTGGATCAGCTCCTCCACGGCGTTGTTGTACAGCACCGCATATTTTTGTCGCATTACGCGCGGATCGCTTCCGTCCGAGAATTTCACGTCGCCAAAGAAGTTGCCTTCGCCGTCGTCGTCCTTGAAGCCGTCCGCGCCGGCCGCGATCGCCTGGCGGAGTTGGTCCTGCCACCACTGCTTGGCCTTGGGATAGGTGAAGTCGATCAGCGAACCCATGCCCTTCCACCAGCGCCCCACATAGGGGCTGCCGTTGGGGTTCTTCACAAACAGGTTCTGGTCCGCGGCGAACTGGTAGTTCTCCGCCAGCGGCGCAATCTTGCCCTCGAAGCCAACCTCCTTCGGCGGATCGGACTTCACGTTGATCCATGGCGTGTGCCACAGCACCAGCTTGTACCCCTGCGCATGGATGTACTTCACCATCGCGGCCGGGTCGTCGAACTGCTTTGGGTTGAATTTGTAATCGTTATAGGTCGCTTCCCACGGCGAGTCGATCAGGATGACACTGGCCGGCAGTCCCAGCGCGCGGTTCCGGTTCACGTCCTCCTCGACCTGCGCCTGGTTCTGGTGGTAGTCGCGCGCCTTCCACGGCGCAAACGCCCAATACGGCGGCAGGATGGAGCGGCCGGCCTGCGCGGTGAAGCGGTCGAGGATGGTGGGGAACTCCGGCCCGGTGAAGAGCACGATGCGCAGCTTCGCTGTGGCGGCATCGACGACGATCTCGTTCTTGTCGGTGGCGTTCAGATCGAACGACGCCTCGCCTGTGGTGTCCAGCCAGAAGCCGTAGCCGGTGGTGCTCATGAAAAACGGAATGGGCTTGTAGGTTGATGTGCCTTTGACTCCCTCGTTGTCGGTCGAGAGGTTCTTCACCACGGTGTGCGCATGGTCCAGCGTGTCGAAGCGCTCGCCCAGGCCGAAGTAGCTGGCCGCATCGCGCACGTAAAAGCGCCAGTAGCCGACCTCCCAGGCCACGCTGGTAATTTCCACGACGCCCGGCGCAACCTGGCGCAGGTGCACCTTGTCGGTCGTCACCGGGTCGCCGTTGAAGTCGAAATCGTGCACCAGCAGCTCCGCGCCCGGCCCGCCCGGAACGGTGAAGGCAACCGTGTCCGCATCGCGGCGCACCAGCGCGGCCACGGGGACTTCGGGCGGGCGCACCACTCGCGTCGCGCCCGGCAGCCGCTCGCCCACATCCTGCGCCGCCGCGGTTCCCGCCGCAAGCGCAAGGCCCAGCGCAATCATCGCCACACGTCTTGCTGCCATATAGAGCACTTCTTGTTACATAATCTGAATTTGGGCGGTTGTTTGCGCCATAAACAGTTACATATTGGTCAGGCCCGAGCGCATCTCCTCGTTGAAGGAGGGCTTGATCGATTCCAGGGTATGCGCCAACTGGGCCTGGTAGGCCTCGCGGCGCTCCATCAGCTTCGCGGTCGGCGAGCCGTACTCCGCGTCCGGGGACAGCCGCAGCAGCCCCTCTGCCATCAAAGTTCCCACGGTTGCGCGCAGCTCATCCAGCGTCGTGTCCAGGTACTGCGCGTCGCGCGGGTCCAGCAACCATACCTGCTCGCCCGCACCCAGAACGCCGGAGAGCCAGTAGAGCTTGCCCGCGAGAAAGTCCTTGCGCTGCTGCTCGGACGTGTCGTTGAAGACGAACTTCTTCTGCTTTGCGCTGTAATACCGCGTGGTCAGCGGCACCGGCTGGCGGTTGCCGCTCTTTACCAGTTCCAACTGCCCCTGGTCCATGGTCTTGCGCACCGCGTTATAGATAAAGCCCTCGGCGAAGGGCTGCTCCGGCGCGGGCACCACGTCGCGGAAGGTCACCGTCATGGACACGGCCACCTTGGCGTGCAGCGCGCTTTCGCCGCCATCCTCCAAACGCACTTCGCCATGCACCAGCGACGTGTCCGCGCCCGAGGTCGACTCGTGGAACGGCCAGCCGAAGCGGCCAAAGCTCAGCGGCAGCCCATGCA
>CAZAXI010000162.1:0-9740 GCA_964489045.1 uncultured Granulicella sp.
ACTTCCAGCAGTGCGGCGGGATGGACCTGGACCCGATCTGCGGCGAGATTACCTATGGGATGGAGCGGATTGCGCAGTTTTTGCAGGATGCGGATTCGATCTACGACATTGTTTGGGCTGTGGAACCGGACACTGGAAAACGCGTGACCTATGGCGACATTCGGCTGGCCGAGGAAGAGCAGTTTTCGGCGTACAGCTTCGACTACGCGGATGTGGCGAAGCTGTGGGAGCATCTGCGGCTGTACGAGGCGGAGTGCCTGGAATTGTTATCGCAGGCGCGAGCGGTGTTCGGAGAGAAGAGCACGGCAGATGAACTGACGTTGAAGCGATTTCCGGTGCTGGGGGCGTATGAGCTGGCGCTAAAGTGCTCGCATGTTTTTAATTTGCTGGATGCGCGCGGGGCGATCAGCGTGACCGAGCGGGTTGGTGTGATGGCGCGGATTAGGGCGCTGGTGATCGGCGTGGCGAAGGCATATGTGGCTCAGGGCGAGCGAGTCAGCGAGTCAGCAAGTCAGCAAGTCAGCGAAAGACAGGTTGGGTGATGGCGGAGTTTCTGTTTGAGATTGGGTTGGAAGAAGTTCCGGCGCGGATGATCGCGGGGGCCGAGGCGGAGTTGCAGAAGCGCGTGTTTGCAATGCTGGAGCGCGAGCGACTGGTGGCGGCGGGCGTGGCGTGCAGAAGTTTTTCGACCCCACGGCGGCTGGCGGTTTGGGTCAGCGAGGTTGCCGCTCGACAGGAGGATGTGGCCGAGGAGGTGGTTGGGCCGGGGGTGAAGATCGCGTACAAGGACGGGAAGCCGGGGCCGGCGGCGATGGCGTTTGCGAAGAAGGCGGGGGTTGCGGTCGAGGCCCTGAAGGTTGTGACGACGGCGAAGGGTGAGTACCTGGCGGCGACTGCAGTGAAGGCGGGACGCGCGGCGGCCGAGGTGATTGCGGAGGAGATGCCGAAGGAGTTGGCGGGGATTTATTGGGCGAAAAACATGGTGTGGCGCGCGGGCAGGCCGGAGCGGTTTGTGCGGCCGGTGCGCTGGCTGCTGGCGCTGCTGGACGACGCGGTGGTACCGGTGGAGTTTGGCGGGAAGACGGCGGGAAATACGACGCGCGGGCATCGGGTGCTGGCGGGCGATGGGGCGATTGCGGTTGCAGCGCCGGGCGAGTATGAGCAGGTGCTGCTGGATGCGCACGTGATTGCGGATGTCGAAGCGCGGCGGGAGAAGATCCGCAAGGCGCTGGATAAGGTGACGCGGGCCGCGGGCGACGGGCTGCGCTGGCGCGAAGACCACGCGCTGGTGGATACGGTGACACATTTGACGGAGTGGCCTTCGGTGGTTGCGGGCGCGTTTGAGCCGGAGTACCTGGCACTGCCGGAAGAGGTACTGGTGACCGTGATGCGCGACCATCAGAAGTATTTTGCGGTGGAGGATAGCGCAGGGAAGCTGGCGCCGCATTTTCTGGCGGTGCTGAATACGGAGACGGACGCGAAGGGCGATGCGGTGATCCGGCATGGAAATGAGCGGGTGCTGCGGGCGCGCTTCAACGATGCGCGGTTCTTCTGGGAGTTCGATCAGCGGGTGCCGCTGACGGAGCGTGTGGAGTTGCTGGAGAAGGTGACGTTCCAGAAGGACCTGGGCACCTATGCGGCCAAAAGCGCGCGGGTGCTGGCGGTGGCGGAGCGGCTGGCGACGCGGCTGGCGGAACGCTCCTGTGTGCTGGACGGGGCAGCGCTGGTCGAGGCGGTGCGGCTGGCGAAGACCGACCTGACGACTGAGTTGGTGAAGGAGTTTACCGAGCTGCAGGGCGAGGTGGGCGGCCTGTACGCGCGGGCGCAGGGGCATGGCGAGCGGGTAGCGCTGGCGATCTACGACCAGTACCGGCCG
Organism: uncultured Granulicella sp.; assembly: GCA_964489045.1. Taxonomy (GTDB): domain Bacteria; phylum Acidobacteriota; class Terriglobia; order Terriglobales; family Acidobacteriaceae; genus Edaphobacter. The sequence continues at coordinate 1,877 of CAZAXI010000162.1, forward strand.
CAGTCGATGGAGGACCGGGTGCCGCGGACGGTGGAGGGCGCGGTGCTGGCGCTGGCGGACAAGGTGGACACGATTGTGGGGATGTTCGGGCTGGGGCTGGAGCCGACCGGGTCGAAGGACCCATTTGCGCTAAGGCGGGCGGCGAACGGAATTGTGAGGATTCTGGCGGAGGCGGAGCCGGCGTTGCCGTTGACGCTGGGAGACGTGGTGGATGCCGCGTCGGCGAGCGAAGCGGTGCGGGTTCGCGTGGAAATATTTTTTGCCGAGCGGCTGGAGTTCTACCTGCGCGAGGCGAAAGGGCAGGCGTACGACGTGGTAAAGGCGGTGCTGGCAGCAGGAGCGAACGATGTTCGCGATGCGGTGGCGCGGGCGGAGGCGGTGACGGCGGTGCGCGGGTCTGAAGACTTCGCCGCGGTTTCAGCCGCGTTCAAGCGGATGAAGAACATTCTGGCGCAGGCGGAAGAGAAAGGCGATCTGCCGCAGGGTGACGAGGAGGCGAGTGGGGCGCATCCGGCCGAGACGATACTAGCCGGGCAGGCGGGGCAGATCGGCCAGGACGTGAAGGAGCTAACAGAGCAGCGTAATTATGTTGGTGCGCTTGAGACTATTGCCACGCTGAGGCCGTACGTGGACGCGTTCTTCGATCAGGTGATGATCATGGATCCGGATACGCGGATTCGGCATCGCCGGCTGCGGATGCTCGAGCGAATCCTGCGCACGTTTTCGGGGATCGCGGACTTTTCGGAGATTGTGACGCAAGGGTAGCGCCGTCAGCCGAAGCGGGGGGTGAGCAGGATGTACTGCTCGATGGTGCGCTGTTCGAGGACGGAGCGGTTGGGGTTGGATTCCTTGTAGCGGATCTGGACGTGCTTGTCCTTCATGGCGCGGATGAAATCGCCAGCCTCGTCTACGCTCATGAATTCATGGACATACTTTCCGGTGCGGTATTCGCCGCCGACGAAATAGGTGTAGTTGAGGGTGGCCAGCCAGCGCTTGGTCTTCGGAATTTCTTTGAAGTCGCCTGATGCGATGCGGCCTTCGACGGATGGCCAGCCTTGGGCGGCGTCTTCGGCGCGGGCCTTGCGCCAGCGGCGGATGTGGATGCCAGCCCATCCGCCCACGAAGGCGAGCGGCCACTTGAGCAGATAGATCCAGCCGTGGAAGTTGCGCAGCAGATCGTGCCACGAAATGGAGAGGGTGGAGGCCATCGTTGGTACGGTACCACAGGAGTGCTGAGTCTCTGCGATTGAAAGCGAAGAACAACGGCGGAGATTCTGACTCTTCGAGTCAGAATGACGCTTCCTGGGGGGTTAGTGGACGCGCTGGAGGCTGGCTATGAGTTTTTCGGCGAGGGGCTCGCCGGACTCGGTCCAGAGCAGGCGGCTGGAGATGCCGCAGTTCTTCTCGACCAGCAGGGTGAAGGCGAGCAGCTTTTCGATGTTCTGCTGGATGTGGAGTTGGGCCTCTTCGTCGAGGGGCTCGTCTTCGGCGGTGTCGGGGTTCTGATCCGGCACCCAGGGGGTGTCGAGGCCGAAGTCGACCAGAAGCTGGCCGTTCTGCTCGTATCCGGCGACGTCGAAGTTGGGGCCGAAGCCGAGGATGCGGACGGTGTGGAGGCGCGGCTTCCAGAGTGCGTTGGGGTCCTGGAGGACGGACTCGTCGAACTCCGCTTCGGGCTCGTGGGTATCGTCGTCGATGCCGGGAGCGAGGTTGAGCCGGTTGTAGGTGGGGTCGGGCTCTTCGGGCGCCCACAGGTGCCAGCGCATCTCGAACTCGTAGGCCATGTCGTCGTGGAGCTGCTCGGTTGCCTCAGCCACGGCGGCCTCCAGGGCAGCGTCGGTCGCGCCGGCGATGGGGTCGACTTCGGGCCGGTCAGTTCCGGTCCCCTGGCCGGTGTCGACGTAAATGCGTTGGTAGGTGGGGGGCTGGGTGAAATTGATGGGATAGGTGGTTGCGGCGGCGACGCGCTTTCCGCCGACCAGCGTGAACTGGCGCAGCACGCCGGTAAGCGCAGCGGGCAGGGACTCCAGGCGGAAGTTGGGGTACCACAGGCTGAGGTAGAGGCGGTCGGCCATGACGGTTCATTCTAGAGCATTTCTGCGCCGCGGGTGAGAAGATAGAGGAGGCGGGCGGATGCGCGATCGGGTAGCGAGACTGAGGATTTGGTTGCTGGGAAGCGCGGTCTTCCTGATGCTGGTGATCGCTGCGTTCGTCGGCTCTGCGCGGTATGTGCGCTACCGGCTGAAGAATGCCCTGGCGTCGAAGCTGGGCGTCACGATGACGGACAGTACGATCGGATTCTCGCGCTCGCGCTCGGACGGGTCGCGGACGCTCTACACCATAAAAGCAGCCAGATGGGAGCGGGTCCCGAATTCGAATGGCGTGTTCGCGCTGCACGATGTATCGATCGTGCTGTACGGCAAGAAGGGTGATCGCAGCGACCGCATCTATGGCGACGAGTTCGAGTACGACCAGGATGCGGGGATGATGCGCGCCAAGGGCGTGGTCCACATCGACCTGCAGGCGGCCGGCGGGAAGGCTGCGGGGACTTTGGCGGGTCCGGCGGGTGGGGCCTCGGGGGCGGGCAACACTGCGGGGGAAGCGCCCGGGGGTGCGGCTGCGGGCGGGCAGGTGCTGCATGTGACTACCAGCAACCTGGTCTACATGGAGAAGCTTGGGGTGGCGGCGACCAGCGAGTACATCGAGTTCCAGGTGGGCGGGATGACCGGGCACGCCACGGGCGCAGACTACGCCAGCGATTCCGGCATGCTGATGTTGCACTCCGCGGTGAGCATGGAGGGGATGGATGCGGGGCGCAAGGTAAAGCTGACCGCGGCGGAGGCTGCGTTTGACGACCGCAACCAGCAGACGTTTCTGACGGGCGCGAAATATGAGTCGCAGGGACGGACGGCGGAGGCGGAGCAGGCAACACTGTATACGCGGCCCGACGGAACGCTGGCGCGCGTGTTGGCGCAGGGCAACGTAACGGCCGGGTCGAACGGCGCCACGGTGGTGTCGCAGCGGTCCGACGTGGGGATGGATGCGGCGGGCGAGCCGCAGTCGGCGCTGCTGACGGGCGGGGTGAAATACGCGCTGGATCGGCCCCTGCGCCAGGTGAGGGGCCAGGCGGACGAGGCAACGATTGCCTTCGATGGGGAAAAGAAGCCGCAGCCCAAGCATGCGGTGTTTACCGGGGCCGTCCACATGACCGAGCGCATGCGGGCGACCGAGGCGGCGCGGGAGCCGTGGAGTACGCGGGATTTGACGGCGGCGAAGTTTGAGGCGGCGCTGGCGCCTGCAGGGCCGGGCGAGTCGCAACTGCAGGAAGCGGAGGCGACGGGGAATTCGCACCTGACGATGGTGAACAATGGCAGCCTGACGAGCAACAGCGGCGAGGGAACGACGGAACTCTCGGCGGACGACCTGAAGGCGCGCATGATCGCGATGGGCGACTCCAAGCAGCCGCCGCAGCTGGATACGATTGCGGGCCGCGGCCATACAGTGCTGCGGCAGGTGAGTGTGGACGGGACGGAGCAGACCAGCGCGGGGGATACGCTGGATGCGAAGTTCCGGCCTCAGCCTGCGGGCACGGCGGCGCGGACTCGTCCGGTGGCGGTTGCGGTCAAGGGTGCGGCGGGTGGCAAGGGCAATCAGGCGGGTGCCGCTGTGAGTCAGCAGGCTTCGGACCTGCTGGTGAGCGCGGTGCAGCAGGGGCATATCACGATCGTGCTGCGTAAACCGCCGAAGAGTGGGAGCAAGCCTGGCGCGAAAGAGGATGTGCAGCACGCGGTTGCGCAGCGGGCAGCGTACGACGGTGATACGGACCGCATGACGCTGACCGGCGGCGTGCAGTGGATGGATGCGGGCAGCGTGCTGTGGGCGAACGAGGTGGCGCTGGATCACAAGACGGGCGACTCACATGCGATAGGCGCGGTGAAGGTGGACTACGTGCAGGACACTTCGGCGCAGCCAGGCGGGGGACGCGCCGGGGCGCCTGCGGAGCCGATGCATATTCTTGCCGATAGGGCTGATATGGAGCACGCAACCGAGGTTGCTACTTTTTATGGCAAGCCGGTGCGGCTGTGGCAGGGCGCGTCGCAGGTGCTGGCGCCGGTGATCGAACTGGCGAAGGTGCAGAAGCGGCTGATCGCGCGAGGCGAGGCGTCGACGGGCTGGTCGGCTGCGGTGCAGGCATCCCAGGTGCATACAGTGCTGGTGGGTAGCGAGAGCAGTGCGGCTAGTGGGGGCGCGGCCATGGGGAAGACGGGTTCCACGGCACCGGGGTGTGCGAACATCGGGGCAAAAACTGGAACGGGCAATGCGGGAGCGGCTAAGCAGGCCCCGAAAGTGGTGCGCATCGCCAGCGGCGGGCTGGTCTTCTCGGGGATACTGAACCAGGCAGAATTTACCGGGGGCTTTCGCGCGGATACCGCCGACGGAACGATCCGGGCCAACGCCGGGACAGCCTACCTGCAGCCTGCTGGGGCAGCGGGCGCGGTCCCGGCAGGCTCCGGCACAGCGGGAGGCGCGGCGGCAGGCTCCAGCGCAGCGGGTGTGCCTTCGCTTAGCGGGCGTGTAGAGCGCGTGGTTGCGGCCGGGCATGTGGACATTCAGCAGCCGGGACTGCGCGCCACGGGGGAGCGGCTGGTGTACACGGCGAACGACCAGGTGTTTCTGCTGACAGGAGACCCGCAGGCGACCGATGCGAAGGGTAATACGACCACGGGGGCGGCGCTCCGGTTCTACAGTTCCTGCGGGAGTGTTAGTGTTGAGGCGTTGAGTTCGGTTCCTGGGGAGCCGGCGCAGCGCGTGCAAACGAAGACTCGGGTTAGCGATGATGAGAAGAAAGAGAAGGGAAAGCGGTGAAGCGGTTTGCTTCAGGACCGACCTGCAGGATGGGAGATGAGCCTTTGAGCGAAGAGATGGGCCGGGCAGCAGAGGAAGGGGTTGCAAGAACGGTGACGCCAACGCTGCGCACGCTGGCAACGGAAGAGATTGGGAAGGCCTATTCAGGCCGCCACGTAGTCCGCGGCGTTAGCATGCAGATCGCGCAAGGCGAAGTGGTGGGCCTGCTGGGACCGAATGGCGCGGGCAAGACGACCTGCTTCTACATGATCGTCGGGCTACTGCGGCCGGACGCTGGACGGATCATTGCCGATGGCGACGAGATTACACGCCTGCCAATGTATCTGCGCGCGCGGCAGTACGGCATCAGCTACCTGCCGCAGGAGCCGTCGATCTTCCGCAAGCTCACGGTCGAGGAGAACATCCTGGCGGTGCTGGAGGCGCAGCAGTTGAGTTGGGAGAGCCGGCGCACGCGCACCGAGAAGTTGATTGAACAGTTGAACCTGGGCCATGTGCGCAAGACTATGGGATATGCGTTGAGCGGAGGCGAGCGCAGGAGGGTGGAGATTGCGCGCTGCCTGGCCATCGAGCCGGCGTTTATCCTGCTGGACGAGCCGTTCTCGGGGATCGATCCGATTGCGGTGCTGGAGCTGCAGGAGATCATCTTCGACCTGAAGATGAACGGCATTGGGGTGCTGATCACTGATCACAATGTGCGCGAGACTCTCTCCGTGACGGACCGCGCCTACATCATCAGCGATGGCAGGATACTGTTCGCCGGGACGCCGGGAGAGCTGGGCCGGAACCCCGAGGTGAGGCGCATTTACCTGGGCGAAAAATTCTCCATGGACTAGCACTTCGTGCCGCTTTCGACCGCTTTGCGGTGAGAGATAAAGAGATTTGCGTGCGGTTGATTTCGGGGATGAAGAGCGGGTTTTCGGCGGCAAGAACGGGTGTATCCCAACGCACAGACTGATTGATTCGAAGGTGTTATTGCTTATACCTATACGTCTGGTGTAAACGGAGTTATATGCTCTGTGCCTGGAGCGTAGACAGAGATTCTACACCGCTGCGCGAATGCTGAGCAGCGTGTAGACTGTGCCCAGTTGCCCATTGAGAATGAAGGCGGAGGGTCTGCCCGATTAACCACTCTCTCCCATGCAGGCACAGCGGGCATCAAAGCATGAAGGGGTTGAAGGATTGCTGCAACCGAAGCTAAATCTGAAAGTCTCGCAGCGCCAGGTATTGACACCTGGGCTGGTGCAGATGGTCAGCGTGCTGGCCCTGAACAAGCTCGAGTTGAAGGAGATGATCAACACCGAGATGGTGGAGAATCCGGTGCTCGAGGAGGTTGAGGAGTCGGCGGTCACGATCGAGGAGATGGCAGGACGCGAGGCCGACCGCGAGCGCTCCGCTGAGGAGGTTGCAACCGAAAACGAGCGTGTGGAGAAGAAAGACCCGTTCGACGAGGTTGATTTTGGGAGCTACTTCCAGGACTATCTCGATCCGGGATTCCGCACGGTGTCCAGTTTTGAGGAGATTGAGCGGCCATCGTTTGAGAATTTTCTGTCGCAACCGAGCACCCTGACCGACCATCTGGATTGGCAACTTGGCTCGATGAGCCTCCCTCCGGAGGTGCGGTTGGCCGCGGACCTGGTGGTTGGGAACCTGAACGAAGATGGTTACCTGACGGCGACGGACGAAGAGTTGGTGGACGGCTTTATCCAGGCACGGGGGCCGGCGCGCCCGGAGCCGATTCCTTTCGAGCGAGGCATGAAAGCCCGGCCAGCCTGGGAGACGCCTCACTTGGGGACGGATGCGGGTCTGGACATTGCCGCGGCCGGGACGTCGAGCGATGCGGGTTCTACCGACGAGCACGCAGCGGCGCTGGCGACGGTGCTGGAGGCGCGCAAGATCATCAACCATCTCGATCCGCTGGGAGTGGGCGCGCGTGACCTGCGCGAGTGTCTGCTGATCCAGATTGCGGCCCAGCGCCGCGAGGCGGACCTGGTGTTGAAGCGCGGTTTGGCCAAGGCTGCGCGACATTTCGACGAGGAGGCAGACGGCTTCGAGGACGATGCGCCGGAGGAGGCCAGCCACTTGCACGTGCCGGTCGTCCATCTGCCGGCGCACGAGACCCTGAATGGCGCATCTTCCCGCAACGGAACGGCCTCGGAAGTTCACGCTCGCGAGGGATCGCCGCGCAACGGCTGCGACGTGTTTGAGATTGCCACGCACATCGTGGCCAGCCACCTGCCACTGCTGCAGAAGAAGGACATGCGCGAGTTGACGCGCGGTTGCGGCCGCAGCGCGGAGGAGGTGCAGGCGGCAGTGGACCTGATCCGCACCCTCGATCCCCGGCCGGGCCAGCGCTACAATGTGAGCGAAACGCGGCTGATTGAGCCCGATGTTGCGTTCGTAAAGCGCGATGGCGAGTATGTGGTGCTGGTGAACGAGGAGGACATGCCCACGCTTCGCCTGAGCCACGCATACCGCAAGATGCTGCGCGACAAGACGGCGGAAAAGGATGTGCGCGAGTACGTCAAGGAGCGGTATAAGTCCGCCATCCAGTTGCTGCGCAACATCGAGCAGAGGAAGAATACGATTGTGCGCACCTGCGAGGTGATTGTGCGCCGGCAGCAGGAGTTTCTGGAGCTAGGCGAGCAGGGTTTGAAGCCGATGATGATCAAGGAGGTAGCCGAGGAGATCGGCGTGCATCCCTCGACCGTCAGCCGGGCGGTGGCGAACAAGTATGTGCACACGACGCAGGGGGTGTACGAGCTACGGTTCTTTTTCAGCGAAGGGGTGAACGGCCCGGAGGGTGGCGACCTGCCGCTGGTGCTGCTGAAACGCAAGGTAAAGAAGCTGATCGAAGACGAAGATTCGCGCAAGCCGCTGACCGACGACCAACTGGCGGCGGAGTTGCAGCGGCAGGGCATCCGGGTGACCCGCCGGACGGTGGCGAAGTACCGCGAAGACATGAATATTCCCAGTACCCACCAAAGACGTGTACGCTGAT
>CAZAXI010000163.1:0-9723 GCA_964489045.1 uncultured Granulicella sp.
ACGTCGTCGAAGACGTCGTCATCCGCGACCGCCAGCACATCTCCGAGGGCGGCATTGTTCTGCCCATCATCACCATCAACAAGCGCACCGGCAAGGTGGAAAACTTCCCGGAGATCGTCATGCGCGGTTTCGCCGTCGAGGACCCGGCCATGATCTCCGAGTCGCGCCAGGTCGTCCAGCGCACTCTCGAATCCTCCAGCGACGAGGAGAAGGCCGACTACGGCGTCATCAAGGAGAAGATCCGCAACGACCTCAAGCGCTACATCCAGAAGAGCACCAGCCGCCGCCCGCTCATCATGCCCGTCATCCTGGAAATCTAAGTGCATCTCGGTTGATGAGGCGTCATTCTGACCCAGCGGGTCAGAATCTCAGTATTTCTCCCACCCAGGCAACCATTTCATCCGCCCAAAACTCCCCGTAACTAACGCCGGGTGCGGCCTTCTCTCCTGCATCCAACCCAATAGGAGTTTCGTATGCTCACGTCTGGAATCGTCGGAATCATCATCACGCTGGTTGTCATCGGCTTGCTTCTTTATCTGGTCGAACTCATCCCCATGGATCGCACCATCAAGCAGATCATCCGCATCGTCGTGATTATCGGTGTGGTCCTCTGGCTCCTGCAAGCTTTTGGGTTGATTGGCTCGATCGGCGGCCTGCTCCACCCGGCCCATCCAAGCGTCCGATGATCCGCGGCGAAAGTCGAGAGCCTTACTCCCCCGCCCCCCGCACCTTGCGGAGCCGCACATACCGCCGCCCGGAGAAGCCGTAGTCCCCGCTCAGCACCCGTGCAATCGCCTCGGGGTAGAGGATGTGTTCCTGCTCCAGCACCCGCGCTGCCAGGCTCTCGGCCGTATCGTCGTCCATGACGGGTACAGCCCGCTGCACCACGATCGCACCGTGGTCCACCGCTTCATCCACAAAATGCACCGTGCATCCCGCCACCTTGGCGCCGAACTCCAGCGCCTGTGCCTGCGCATCCAGTCCCGGAAACGCCGGCAGCAGCGACGGATGCACATTCAGGATGCGGTTCGGGAACGCGCGCACAAACTCCGCGCTCAGGATCCGCATATATCCCGCCAGGCACACCAGGTCCACGCGATGCTGGTGCAGCCTTGCGATCATCTCCGCATCGTGCTCCGCGCGCTTGCGTCCTGCCGAGGGCACGGCAAACGCGGGCAGCCCCCGCTCGCGCGCGATTGCCAGTCCGGGCGCCTCTGCCATGTTCGAGAGCACGACTGCGATCTCCGCGCCCTGCAGCCGCTGCCTGCGGATCGCATCCGCGATCGCGACAAAATTCGATCCTCGCCCGGAGAGCAGTATTGCGAGTCGCTTCACGCGTCACTCCTCCGCATCACATAGCTCTTGCTGAACTTCAGAACCAGAAAGACGGCCTGAGGTTAGGTGGTCTTGATAGGGACGGGCTTCAGAGACTGCTGGAAAACTCCGTTTCGTTAAGGGCACGGATTCATCCGTGCCGTAAATGCCGCGGAATAAATAGGGCTTTAGCCCCCGGGGTCTGCTTTTCCGCGCTACGCCGACATCTTCCGTACCCGCGCTAGTGGGCTGTCTTCTTCGCCGGTGTCGTCTTCGCCGACGTGGCTGCTCCGGCCCTTGCTGCCAACGCATCGATCGTCTGGTACAGCAGTGACACGTCCGTAACGTGCACCCATTCATGTTGTGTGCACACGATAATGCATGGCGTGTAGTACACCCCCAGCTTTTCGCCCAGCGCCTTGTCCGCATCCACTTCTTTGGTGAATTGCCCGGTCGGATCCGGCACAAACGGCATTTGCAGCCCGTGCGTCTGGAAGAATCGCCGCGTAAAATTCAGCATGTCGTCCTTGTTGGCAATGCCGCTCTGCGCCGCGAACACCGCCCCGCGATACTCGTCCGCAGTCTTCATCGACACTTTGTCCTGCAGATAGCGCGCCCACACCGCCGCGTCAAAGCTCCCCAGCACCGCATGCTGCGGCAGGGGAAAGTCATGCTCGTACAGCGGGATGTTGTAATGGGCCGCCGCGGCATGAACGATCGGAAACGCATGCGCGCACGCCGGGCATTGCAGGTCCTGGAACTCGATCACCGCCAGCCGCACTCCCGGCGGCGGCTTCAGCATCGAGGTGTCTTTGAACGTCTCGCCTGTTCCCGGCGGTGCGGACGTCTGGCCAAACCCAGACATGGCGGCAAAAGGCAGCATCGCAATCGCGATGGCGGCAGAGAAAAGGCGGCGGCGGTTCGTATCCATCAGACCCATAATGTTCACCCCACCATGCTAACAAACCGCACCCGCCTTAGCCGGGTACCACACTTGCCGTTGCCTGTTCTTTGTTTGTCATTCCCCGCAGGGAATCTGCTTTTGCCGTCGCCCTGATTATGCTCCTCACCACGCGCTGAGACTCGAAGTTCCCGGCAACCATGAGCGCGCGAAGAATTGTTTGCAGATTCACCCCGCCAAAACCCATACAATTAAGCGAGACAACTGATTCGAAAACCCGGCTTGGTAGTCCGGGCGAGGGGACAATTGTCCCCACTAAACCTAGGCTGAGAAAGAGACGTCCCCGCAAAGATGGACGCCACCCCGGGAGCACCGAAAGGCACGCAATGAGCATCAGCGAAAAGATCAACGCCGACATCATCACCGCCATGAGGGCGCACGACGAGCACCGCCTCCTCACCCTGCGCATGGTCAAGTCCGCCCTGCGCTCCAAAGAGATCGACAAGCGCCAGCCGCTCACCGACGTCGAGCAGACTGCGATCCTCTCGACGTTGTTGAAACAACGTCGAGAATCGGTAGACAGTTTCACCAAGGGCAATCGTCCCGAGCTCGCCGCCAGGGAGCAGGCCGAAATCGGCATGATCGAGGCTTATATGCCCCAGGCCGCCGGCGAGGACCAGGTCCGCGAGATCGTCATCGCCGCCATCGCCCAACTCGCTGAAACCACCGGCCAGAAGCCCGGCCCGCGCGACATGGGCGCCGCCATGAAGCTGGTCCAGCAGCACATCCAGGCCACCGGCCTGCGTGCCGACGGCAAACTTGTCTCCGAATTGGTCAAGGCCGAGCTCGCAAAATAGGCCTGCCGGATCGCCACCCCAAAGGCCGGATCCTGGCCACTTGTAACGAAATTCGCCAAAAGGCTGGATACAATAAACTCATGATCCGAAAGACTCGCCTGTACACTCCGGGCCCAACGCCCCTGCTTCCCGCCGCTCAGTTCGCCATGGCCGCGGCCGATATTCACCACCGCACCGCCGAGTTCCGCGCCATGTACACCCGCGTGCTCGCGCAGCTCAAAGAGTTTGTCGGCACCGCTAACGATGTGTTGATCCTCGCCAGTTCCGGCACCGGCGCCATGGAGGCGTCGGTCTCCAACCTTACTTCGCCCGGCGACCGGGTCCTCGTCCTCACCGCCGGCAAGTTCGGCGAGCGCTGGACCGGCATCGCCAAGGCCTTTGGCTGCGAGGTCGATGTTGTCTCCGCCCCCTATGGCAGCACCTTCTCGCTTGAGGCCGTCAAAGCCGCGCTCAGGCTGGAAACGCGCGTCGTCTTCGTGCAGGCCACTGAATCCTCCACCGGCGTGCGCCACGACGTCCAGGGCATTGCCCAGTTGCTCAAGGACACCAAGTCAGAGGCGCTCTTTGTTGTCGACGCCATCACCGGCCTCGGCACCACGCCCCTGGACATGGACGCCTGGGGCATCGACGTCCTCATCGGCGGGTCGCAGAAGGCCCTCATGATTCCTCCCGGCCTCAGCTACCTCGCCGTCAGTTCGCGCGCCTGGGACCGCATGGAGGCCAGCTACAACCCGCGTTACTACTTTGACCTCCGCAAGGAGCGCAAGAACGCGCTCAAGGGCGAGTCCGCCTATACGCCCTCGGTCGCGCTCATCGCCGCCATGGGCGCGGCTCTGGACTGGATCGCCGCGCAAGCCGATGGAAACCTCGTCGAAGGCCGCAAGAAGCTGGTCGACAACGCCGAAACCTGCGCCGCGATGACCCGGGCCGCGGCCACTGCCATGGGCCTCAAGCTCTTCGCGCCCAAAGGCTACGAAGCGGCTGCGGCCACCGGCATTCTTCCGCCCGAAGGAGTTGACTCCGGGGCGATCGTCAAAGGCCTCCGCTCGAAGTTCGCCATCATCGTCACCGACGGTCAGGGCGAAATGAAGGGCTCGCTGTTCCGGATCGCCCACATCGGTTTCTTCGACTATATGGACACCATCGCGGTAATCGGTGCTCTCGAACAGGTCGCCGTCGCCCTCAAGCTCCCGCTCCCGAACCTCGCCTTCGGCACCGGCCTCATCGCCGCACAAAAGGTCTACGCTGAACGCAATTAGCTTCCCGGCTGACGCGTCCGTGAATTCATTAGCAATTCCGGCCACAAGCCGCTGGTAATGCCAGCCGACAGAAGGTAAATCATGAAGATTGTTCTCGCAGAAAAGGTCTCCCCGGCTACGCTTGCGGTTTTGAAGCAGGAGCCCGGCTGGAACGTCGTCACCGCCGACCAGATCGCCAACCTCGGTCCCGGCGGCCTTGAAGCCGAACTCGCCGATGCCGATGCGCTGGTCGTCCGCTCCGCCGTGCAGGCGGACGCCAAATTACTGGAATCGGCTCCAAAGCTGCGCGTCATCGGCCGCGCCGGCGTAGGCGTCGACAACATCGACACCGACGCTGCTACCCATCGCGGCATCGTGGTGATGAACACGCCCGGCGCCAACGCGGTCGCCGTCGCCGAACTTACCCTCGGCTTGATGATCTCCATGGCCCGTGCCATACCACGCGCGAACACCACCATGCATGCCACCAGGTGGGAAAAGAAGTCGTTGCAGGGCTCGGAGCTGCGCGGCAAAACCCTCGGCATCGTCGGGTTGGGCCGCATCGGCCTCGAAGTCGCCCGCCGCGCGCAGAGCTTCGGCATGGAGTTGATCGGCTACGATCCGTTCATCGCGCCCGTCATTGCCCGCGAGAACCAGGTAACGCTCGTTCCAATCGATGAAATCTTCAAACGCTCCGACTATCTGACCCTCCACGTCGGCCTCACGACGCAGACCGAAGGCATGATCAATGCAACGTCAATCAAGATCATGAAGCCTGGCATCCGCATCGTCAACTGCGCGCGCGGCGAACTGATCGTCGATGAGGCGCTCGCCGAGGGCTTGAAGTCTGGCCATGTCGCCGGCGCCGCGCTCGATGTATTCCGCAAAGAGCCCCTCAAGGACTCGCCGTATTTTGGATTAGAAGACGTACTCCTCTCGCCGCACATCGCCGGTTCCACCGACGAGGCTCAAGAGGCTATTGGGATCCAGCTGGCTAATCAGGTTCGCGACTACCTCAAGCTTGGTGTCGTCCAAAATGCTGTCAACGTCCCCTCGCTCACGGAAGAGGAGTATGCTTCCGTTGCGCCCTACATCGAGATGGCGAACCGTCTCGGCCAACTGCTCGGTCACGCCGCCGGCACTGGCGCCAATACCGAGCCCGGTGCTAAGGGTCTTGGTCCTGGCAGCATCGAAAACATCTCCATCACCTACAATGGGCGTCTCGCCTCGCTCAAGACTGACCTCATCCGCAACGCGGCCATCGCTGGCGTCCTCCATGGGGCCGATGGAGTCAATCGCATCAATGCTTTTGCAGCAGCGACAGAGCGGGGCATCCGCGTCCAGGAGGACAAGCGGGAGCACATCACCGGTGGCACCGGAGCCACGCTTCGCCTTTCGCTGCACTGGTCCCGCAAAGGAGCGTCAGGAGCCCACGCCCAAGGCGACTGGACCGGCCTGGCTACCGTCCTGCACGGCAACTCGCCGCGGCTGCTGAACTACGACGGCATCGACGTCGAGGCCGAGCTTGCCGGTACGCTCCTCATCATGCGCAACCACGACGTTCCTGGCGTCATCGGGCGCATCGGCACTATCCTCGGCGACCACGGCGTCAACATCGCAAACTTCGCCCTTGGCCGGTCCACGCGTTCTCAATACGTCCCGAACGGTCAGGCCCTCGCCGTGGTCCAGATCGACGTGCAGAACGCCGGCGAAGCCACCCCTGCGATCGAGGCGCTGCGCAAGGTCGAAGCCATTGCCAGTGTGCGTCTTGTGGAACTGGGAAGCTCCTGAAATGCGCGGCTGGAGCAGCCATTTCGGTCCAACTGCGTCAGTTCCGGATGGGAGCCTTCAAAAAAATTATGTCATCTACAGAACATTCCGCCGCCGACAGGTTCTACAATATACAAGGGCTATTCCAGCTTCTGCGTTCCACCGTCGCCCGGAGTTCTATCTTTTTCATTTTCAGAGTGTTCCGGTAGGAGAAAGCTGTTGATCTCATCCGCTTCGTCAGTCGAGTTGGTCGAGAGTGTGACCGCGAGCCCCCCAGCTTTACTCACGCAATCCCCCGCGCTGGATCTGGCGGTTGTGCTGCCCACGTACAACGAGCGCGGCAATATTTCCCCGGTGATTGCCCAACTTTCGGAAGCCCTCAGCGGGCTGGCTTGGGAAGCGATCTTCGTTGACGACGACTCCCCCGACGGTACCGCCAGCGTCATCGCCGCGCATGCTCGTTGGGACTCCCGCATCCGGCTGATTCACCGCGTAGGCCGGCGCGGGCTGTCATCGGCCTGCATCGAAGGCATGATGTCGACCACAGCGCCCGTGGTCGCGGTCATGGACGCCGATTTGCAGCACGACGCCAGCATCCTTCCCCGTATGCTCGACCGCCTCCGCGAGGACTCGCTCGACGTCGTCGTCGGAACCAGAAACTCTGACGGGGGCAGCATGGGCGAGTTCGGACCATGGCGGGTCATGTTGAGCCGCCTGGGCGAGAAGATCAGCCAGTCCGTTTGCCACGCCAGGCTTACCGACCCTATGAGCGGCTTCTTCCTCCTTCGTCGCACCTTCCTGCTCGAAATCGTGCACGACCTGCAGGGTGGCGGGTTCAAGATCCTCGTCGACCTGCTCGCGTCCAGCCAGACTCCGGTTCGCTATGGCGAGGTAGGATACAGGTTCGGGGCGCGCCGTCACGGCGAGAGCAAGCTCGATGTCGTCGTCGGCATCGAGTACCTCTTTCTCATCCTCAATAAGCGCCTCGGCGGCGTCGTCCCTCTGCACATGGCGTTGTACGCACTCGTCGGCGGAATCGGTCTCGCGGCGCATCTGCTGGTGTTTCTCCTCTTTAGCCATGTATTCGCCGCCAGTTTCGTTGCCGCGCAGATTGCCGCTACCTTCGTCGCCATGATCGAGAACTTCACCCTGAATAACCTCATCACCTTCCGCAGCCGGCGTTTGCGAGGCGGGCCAATGTGGAGCGGTTTGGCGCGGTTTGTCATGGCCTGTTCGTTCGGCGCGGTCGCTAACGTCGTCTTCGCGCGCGCTCTCTGGCAGGGTGGAGTCGAGTGGTATCTCGCCGGCTTCGCCGGCATCGTGCTCGGATCGGTTTGGAACCTCTCGGTAAGCAGCATGATCACGTGGGGGATGCGCTCGCAAACCAGGCAGAATGCGCCCAGCGAGGAAGTGATGGTCAGCGACGTCGAGGTATCGCGTTGACCGCTGCTTCTCCCCAGCAAACCAGCCACCTGACCGCCCCCCGCCGCCCTGGCCGAGTCCTCATCGGAATATGGGTCGCGGTTGTGGTCGCCTTGCTGATCTGGACCCATTTTGAGATTCCCGGCTGGGATCTTCAGGTATACGCCGCCGCAATTCACTCTCTGCGCGCCGGGCACGATCCCTACGCTGACGCCATGGCGATCCAGCAGGTCTACCACGACCAATTCGGGGCCCCCAACGAAGGCGCTCGGCCTTATAGCTACGTCTACTCTCCGATTACGCTTCCCGCCCTTCGTCTCATCGGCAAGCTTCCGCTCTGGTTCAGCGGCAGAATGTACTGGTTGATCTACATATTCGCGGCGCTGGGGCAACTCAGGGTTGCTATGCAATTCACTACCAGCACTGAGCGGCGCTACTTTCTGTATCTCGCCCCGGCGGCAGCGTTCTTCCCGGGTCTTCTTCAGAATGGCACCATCTTGAGCGGGAACGTCGCCTACCTCCTCTATTTCGTGGTCCTCTGCGCGGCCCTCGTGGGCTGGCGGCGCGGCACCTGGATCTGGTTCTACGCGGCTGTCCTGGCGGCCTCATGCATCAAGGCGCCTCTGCTCAGCCTGGTCGTCATTCCGGTCTTGTCCGCCCGCAAACAGTGGATCTCAGCCGGCCTTACCACCGTTGCCGGAATCGGGTTGTTTGCCATCCAGCCGCTGCTCTGGCCCTCGCTCTTCAGAAACTTTCTAAAGGCCGTCGACCTGCAGTTCCTCTACAACCGGGACTTCGGCTGCAGTCTCGCCGGCTTCTTCAGCGATGCCCTCTTTCGCATGGGGCGCCCTTACTCGCCGGCCGCGCTCATCTTTTACCTTGGCTACGCAGTCCCGTTGTTTATCCTCCTGCTGCGTCTCTCCCGCAGGTATTTGCAGGGCAGCATCCCGCTGAATCAGTGGGCTCCCGTGCTGCTGGTCGGCGTCATTCTGCTCAATCCGCGGATACTGGAGTACGATGTTGCTCCAATCACCCTGCTGCTCGCGCTGATTGCATGGCGCTTCTTCGCCAGCTTCACTACCACGGCGAAGACAATTCTGTATCTCGCAATACTCTTCGCGGTTACCAATGGAATCGCGGGCTTTGGGTGGTACGTGCGCAAATTGGTAGACGGCCCTCTGCTGATCATCGTGTTCGCCGCAGGCTGCTGGACCCTGTGGCGGCAGAGTGGGATTGAACCGACGAGTTCCGCGGCCGCGCCGCCGCATGCCGTGGCTTAAGCCGGGATACGTTAAACTCTAAGCAGGGAACAGAACATGCCGCTCTACGAATACGAGTGCACGCAGTGTAAGCGCCGCACTGAGAAAATCCAGAAATTCTCCGATCCGGAGATCACCGCCTGCCCGCACTGTGGGGGCCTGCTGGAGCGTGTCGCCTCCGCGCCTGCCATTGCCTTCAAGGGCGGCGGCTGGTTTGCGGATGGCTACGGCAACGCCAAGCCATCCGCGTCGGGGAGCGGCAGCAAGAGCGACTCGGGCTCCTCATCCGATGTGCCCTCAGTGGCGGCGGCTGCTTCGGCGAGCAAAGACTCATCCTCCGCGCCTGCCTCCAGCGGAACCACGGCCGCTCCCGCCACGACCTCCAAGTCCAGTTCGGACAAGAAATGATTCGGCGCCGCCAAGCGCTAAGAGCCGCCGCCTAAGCTGTCCAACTTGCGGGTCACCAGTTCATTCAGCAGCACCGGATTCGCCTGCCCCTTCGAGAGCCGCATCACATTGCCCACGAAGAACGCCGCCACCGTCTTTTTGCCGCCGAGATACTGCGCCACCTGCTTCGGATTGGCAGCAATCACCTCGTCGATCATCGCCTCGATCGCGCCCGCATCCGAGATCTGCTGCGGCTTGTCGCGCTCGTACACTTCGGCGAAGTCCTTGCCTTCGGCAAAGCACGTGTCCAGCAGTTGCTTCAGCATCTTGCTCGAAAGCTCGCCCGACTCCGCCAGGTCAGCCGCCAGCACAATCCCCTTCAGCGACACCGGCGATTGCTCCAGCTCAAGCCCCGCGGCCTTAAGCCGCCCGGTCAGCTCGCTCGTAATCAGCGACACCACGCGCTTCGGGCTCTTCGCCGCCTTTGCCGCCGCCTCGAAGCTGTCGGCAAACGCCCGCGTCGCCGTCAGCGTCATCGCGTCCTGCTGGTTGATGTCGTACTCCGCGATCATGCG
>CAZAXI010000164.1:0-9697 GCA_964489045.1 uncultured Granulicella sp.
CCTGGGGCAAGCTCTCGCAGTCCATGGACTACGGCGCCATGACCGTCCAGCTCAAAACCGACTTCGACGGATGTGTCCGCCTGCTGCTGGAACTCGTTCGCCGCTTTCCCATTTACCTGCTTAACTCCGTCAATCCGTACCGTCTGGAAGGCCAGAAGACCCCCGCGATGGAGATCGTCGAGCAGATGGAGTGGCAGGTCCCTGAGCACATCGTCGTCCCCGGCGGCAATCTCGCCAACTCTTCGGCGCTCGGCAAAGGCTTCCAGGAGATGAAGCACATCGGCCTGATCCCGCGCGTGCCCAAGATCAGCATCATCCAGGCGCAGGGCGCCAACCCGCTCTACCGCTGGTTCGGCGACTCGAACCGCGAGATGAAGCCCGTGAAAGCCGAGACCCGCGCCACCGCCATCCGCATTGGCAACCCCGCAAGCTGGCGCAAAGCCGCGCGCGTCATCGAGCAGATGGGGGGCTGGTGCGAGCAGGCCACCGAGCAGGAGATCGCCCTGGCCAAAGCCGAGATCGGCGCCGAAGGCGTTGGCTGCGAACCTGCCTCCGCCGTCACTCTCGCCGGACTGAAGAAGCTGGTCGCGCAGGGCCGCGTCAAGCCGGGCGAACGCGTCGTCCTCATCCTCACCGGCCACACACTTAAGGACCCGCAGTACACCATCGACTACCACCGCGGCGAGCTGCTGAATGCAGCCGAACTCGCCTCCGCCACTGAAGCCGAACGCGCCCGCCACGAGGCTCTCCGCAAACCCCCCATCGTGCTGGAGGCCGATGAGTCGGTCGTCCTGCGCGCACTGGAAGAGCGAATGGCCGCCTCCGACGCCTCCGAGCCCGTTGCCCCTGGGATTCCCGTATGAGCCAGAACGCCGACCAGGAACCGGGCCAGAATCTACCGCAGATCCAGCACTCAGGCGCCATCCGGCTGGTGCTGCCTGCTACCTCCGCCAACCTCGGCCCCGGCTTCGATTCCGTCGGTCTCGCCATGGCTCTCACCCTCACCGTCGACGCCGCAGCGGCAGCGGCGCTGGACAGCCAACTGTTAACTATTCAGTCAACAGGTCGGAACGCCGACCGCTGTGCCCGTACCTCCAACAACATGATCTTCGAGACCTACCGCGACCTGCTCGAGCGCGCCGGCCGCACCGTAACCCCTCTCGATCTGCGCATCCACAATGAAATCCCACTCAGCATGGGTTTTGGCTCCAGCGCGGCCGCGCTGTTGGCCGGCGTCTACCTGGCCAACCACTTCGGCGGGCTGGGCTGGGACCAGCAAAAGTGCATGGAGGAGGCCTGCCGCCGGGAGGGTCACCCCGACAACGTTGCCGCTTGCGTACTCGGCTATCTAACGGTTTCTACAGTAGTTGCCGACTCAGGCGGGGACTGGGTGGTGGCCGCCAGGTGCGGCGAGAGGACCCCCTGGAAGCTGCTCCTCGCCCTCCCCTCGGCCAGCCTGGCCACCGAAAAGGCCCGCGCGCTGCTGCCTGACCAATACAGCCGCGCCGACGTCGTCGCGAATCTCCAGCGCACCGCGTTGCTGGTCTCCGCCTTTGCGCAGGGCCGCGGCGACCTGCTCCGCGTCGCCATGCAGGACCGCCTCCACCAGCCCTATCGCATGGACGCCTGCCCGCTGCTACCCCGCCTGCTCCCGCTGGCCGGAGATGAGGGCATTCTGGGTGTTGCACTTAGCGGCGCCGGTCCGGCTGTGTTGCTGGTGATCGAGCCAGAAGCCGCAGACGCGGTTGCCGCTCGAATCCGCCACGCCGCCGCCGACCCGTCGCTCGAAATCATCGAGACGGCCATCGCCCCCGGCGCACAGCGATCCTGTTCGGGCTAAGTGGTTCAATATCCGACCCATCTATCCAGGAAGATCGCGTGCCACGCCGCAGGTGGTTACTTTAGTCACCACAAAATTCCCTTTACTTTGCGCAGAACCTTTCCATAAGATGAGCGCGTGTGCAGTTCTGGGGAGGGCTGCTACGCCGCCCGCTGACCCGTCAAAAAGCCGGGCAGCGGGCGTTACCGTTTTGGAACCTCTCCGGCGGTCCCTCGATTTGCACCGCCTGCACCCCTCGCGCATCTATTATGAATAGAGATATGGAACGCCTACTTGCCTCCTGGCAGAGTAGCGGGAGGAGTATGAAATGGCAGGACAGTTTGTGACTGCGGTGAATGACGCCGAGTTTGAGAAGGAAGTATTGCAATCCGAGACGCCGGTTCTGGTGGATTTTTGGGCAGCATGGTGCGGCCCGTGCCGCGCCCTCGGCCCCGTGGTCGATGAGGTCGCCGCGCACTATAACGGCAGGCTGAAAGTTATGAAGATGGACGTCGACGCCAACACCGCTACCCCCCAGCGCTATGGCATTCGCGGCATCCCCGCGCTGCTGCTCTTCAAGGGCGGCAAGGTCGCCGAACAGATCGTCGGCTACGTTCCCAAGGACACCATCGACAAGTCCGTCACCAAGCTGCTCGCGTAAAGTTTGCCTTGATCCAAAGAAATGCCCGGCTGGTCTGCTCCAGTCGGGCGTTTCTTTGCGCCTCAAGTGCTATCCTCAGCACGGAATGCTGGAATGGATGCTCTTCCGCGCGATCATGGTGGCCTTCTTCATCCTGGCCAACAGCTTCTTTGTGGCTGCCGAGTTCGCGCTGATCAGCGTGCGCGAGACGCGCATGCTGCAACTGCTCGCCGTTGGCCGGCCCGGCGCCCGCACCGCGCTGCACCTGAAGCAGAACATCGACGACTTCCTCCCCGCAGTCCAGTTCGGCGTTACTCTCGCCGCGCTCGCCCTGGGCTGGCTGGGCGAGCCCGCGGTGGCCGAGATGCTCCTTGCTCTCGCCGCCGGCGTGCTGACCGTGCTGCCGGTGCATGCTGTCCTCTACGCCCACACCGCCGCCGTCATAATCGCCTTTGCCGCCATCACCTATTTTGAGCTTCTGCTCGGCGAACTGGTCCCCAAAGCGCTGGCCCTCCAGCGTGCGGAGCGTATCGCCCTTGCCGTCTCGGGTCCCATGGACGTCATCGTCCGCATCTTTCGCCCGGCGGTCCGGCTGATGAGCGCTTCGGCGGCTTTTGTCCTGCGCCTCTTTCAAGTTCCGCCGCAGGGCGAAGGCTCCGTCCACTCGCCCGAGGAGCTCAAGCTCATCGCCACCGCGACCCGCCGCATGGGCCTGCTACCCGTCTTTCAGGAAGAGATCATCCATCGCGCCATCGAGCTGAACCACGTCACCGTGCGCGAGATCATGACCCCCCGCGGCAAAATCTTCTCGCTTCCCGCCGACCTGCCCATCGAACGCGCCAGTGCCCGCATCGTCGAAGAGCAGCACTCCCGCGTCCCCGTCTACGAAGTCAAGCCGGGCGTTATCGCCGACCCCGACCGCATCATCGGCGTCGTCTACTCCAAGGACATCTCCCGCCTCATGCACTTCCGCGCCGTCACCCTCTCGCTGGGCGGCGCTGTCAACTCGTCGCTCACCCTCCGCGAGGTCATGCACGACGTCTTCGTGGTGCCCGAAACCAAACTCGCTGTGGAATTGCTTCAAGAATTTCAGACCCGCCGCCGCCAGATCGCGGTCGTCGTCGATGAGTTCGGGTCTACGGTCGGGATTGTGACCGCAGAAGACGCGCTGGAGCAGGTTGTCGGCGAGCTCGAGGACGAGTTCGACATTGCCGGCAAGGCCGCCGGCTTCAACGCCGAAGGCGTAATGGCGCTGGACGGCAGCACCACCCTGCGCGACCTCGGCACCCAGCTCGGCTGGACCTTTCCCCGCGAGGCCGGCGTCGAAACCCTCGCCGGCTTCCTGCTTGCCCAGCTCGGCCACCTGCCCGACCCCGGCGAGAGCGTCACCTACGAAGGCCGCCGCTACATCGTCGAAGAGATGACCGGCCGCCGCATCGCCCGCGTCCGCGTCGAAACCATCAAGCCCACCAAACCCGCCCCCGACTCCGATGCCCTCCAACTCAAACTGAACATCTGACGGGTGCCCCATGATCAACGCGACGCGCAGCAAGCGTTTATCGTGGGAGTAGTCTCTTGGAGTCACCCACCTGGCCCCTCGCACCTCACCTCGAACCTCGAACCTCGAACCTTGAACTTCCGTATTCCCCAACCCGTCCGCCGCATCCTCATCACCCTCCCGGTTCTCTGGGTGGTGGTCTCGGTCGTCTTTCTCCTCATCCATCTCGTCCCCGGCGACCCCATCGCGCAGATGCTCGGCGAAGGTGCCACTTCCTCCGACATCTCCAAGGTGAAACACGCTTACGGCTTGGACCTCCCGCTACCCACGCAGTACCTCCACTACTGGCGCGGAGTCCTCCACGGCGACCTCGGCCAATCCCTCCGCCTGAACGACTCCGTCACCCACCTCGTTCTCCAGCGTTACCCTTACACTCTCGCGCTCACCCTGGCCGCACTCTTGATCGGCATCGCCGCCTCGATCCCTGCGGGCATCTACTCCGCGCTCTATCGCGGACGCTGGCCCGACCGCGTCCTGGGAGTCGTCTCGCTCGCCGGTCTGTCGTTTCCCAACTTCGCGCTCGGCCCGATCCTCATCCTCATCTTCTCCATCAAGCTCGGCTGGTTGCCTGTCTCCGGAGCGGGCACCGGTCCCATCTTCGGCTGGCAATTTCTCTTCTACCTCATCCTCCCCGCCATCACACTCGGCATGGGCCTCGCCGGAATCCTCACCCGCATGGTCCGCACCGCCATGCTGGAAGAGCTTAACCAGGACTACATCCGCACGGCCCGCGCCAAGGGCCTGGCTGAATCCACCGTGATATACAGGCACGCGTTGGCCAACGCGCTGATTCCCGTGCTCACCATCATCGGCCTGCAATTCGGCAGCCTGCTCGCGGGCGCCATCGTTACCGAGACGGTCTTCAGTTGGCCCGGCATCGGCCGCCTCACCCTTTCCGCCATCTCCAACCGCGATTACGCTCTGGTCCAGGGATGCATCCTCGCCGTCGGCCTCACCTACGTCGCTGTCAACCTGCTCACCGACGTCGCCTATACCCTCGCCAACCCCCGCATCCGCGCCTGAAACAAATGTGGGATAGCCGCGAGGCCCGTGTCTCGATCATCATTCAATCCGTCGTCATTCTGGCGCAGCCAGAATCTCCGTATTTGCTCTCGCACACTGCCTGCATGGACCCTCGCCCTTTGACCTCTAAACAGAACTGTCCTGAGCGCATTAGGTTGTCATTCTGAGCGCAGCAAGGAATCCCCGAATTTGCACTCGCCTTTTGTTGTCATTCCCGCAGGGAATCTGCTTTCGCCTTTTGCTTCTAGGTACGCCAAGCCTTTAGGCTTGGCTCTCAAGGGGCTGCTCCAAGGGAGTGGGCTTTAGCCCCTGGGGTATGTTTTCTTCATCGCCTGCATCCCGGCGTCTGATCAGGAGTGTTTTGCCGATGGAAGAACCACGCGTTGGCCTGTTTCTCTTATCGATCCTCCTGCCCATCTGCGCCCCACTTCACGCGCAAAGCGCGGACCCGCCTCCCGCCCACACCTTCCACGACCCCACCTACCATCTCTCCTTCGACTACCCCGCAGCCTGGACCTTCTCCCACACCGACCGCGAGATCAGCACCTTCCACCTGGACGCCCGCTCCGCCCCGCACAGCGCCCGTTTCCGCGCCGTCGTCGCCATGCCCGAGAACCCGTTCCCCGCCTCCACCTTCTCCGGCGCCTACTTCTATTTCAGCGTCATCCCGCACGCCTCCGCCGACGCCTGCGCCCAGCAGGCCAGCAGCACCACCATCGTCAAGAACATTCCCCAAACCAAGCCCGGCGCAAAGAGTGAGATCGTCGGCATCCCCTTCACCCACGGCCACGACGAGGTCAAGGACATCTGCCTCACCCAGCACGACGAGATCTACACCACTCGCCACGCGGGCGCCTGCTATCGCTTCGACCTCGCCATCAACAACTTCTGTGGCGGCGAAGTCTCCGGCGTCAAAGACATCACCCCCGCCGAACTCGACCAGGTCCGTACCCGCCTCACCTCCATCCTCTCCACCATCCGCTTCGACCCCAAATAACCGCGCTCGGCGTCATATCCTTGAGCCGTTCGGAAGAGACGGAGCTTACCAACTCGCGGTATCATTCGTTCCATTGCGGAGGAAATATTTATGCCACGCATTTCGAGATTGAATCGCAGCGAAGTTCGGCCGGCGTCGGTCGCCATCTACGACCGGACCCTGCGCGACCGCGGCAATGTGCCCAACATGTTCCGCACCATGGCCCACCGGCCCGAGATCTTCGAGACCATCATCGCCCACATGGACGCTGTCCTGAACACCGGCACGCTGCCCAAGGCGCTCAAGGAACTGGTCATCGTGCGCACGTCGCAGTGCAACCGCACACCCTACTGCCTGGCCTCGCACACTGCCATCTGCAAGCGCCTGGGCTGGACCGATATGCAGCTTGAGGCGCTGAAGGATGTGGCCGTCAGCGACTTCACCGACGCCGAAAAGGCCGCCATCCACCTGGCCGAGGTCATGACGCTCTACCCGCATGGCTACACCGAGCAAGACTTCCAGCGCCTGCGCAGCTTCTACTCCGAGGGCGAAGTGATCGAATTGATGGCCGCCATCGGCCTCTTCAACTACTTCAACCGCTTCAACGATGTCCTGGAAATGGAGCCCACCAAGCCCGCCGCCGCCGAAGAACTGGCCGAAGCCGGAGTTGAGGTTCCGGTCGCCCAATAAAGGAACAAATCTATAGCTAGGGATACAGTCTCGCCGGCCGAATCTGCGGCTCCGGCTCGCCCGCGACGACCATCAGGTTTTTCAGCTTCGCCTGCAACTCATCTGCCTGCTTGCGAAACTCCTTCCGCCCCGCAAGATTCACCTGCTCGTACGGATCGTTGCGCTGGTCGTACATCTGGTACTCCTGATAGACCGGCGCAGCCATCTGGTTCGTCGTCCCGGTAATTTCGGCGACGCAATAGGTCCAGTCCTTCGTCCGGATCGCGCGTCCCGTCATCGACTCGCTGATCTGGATCAGATGCTCGTTCGGCCACGCACCACGCGCCTTCTCGTCACGCAGCAGAGGCATCAGGCTGGTACCCTTCATGGTCGCCGGCGCCGGAACGCCCGCGGCCTCCAGCAGCGTCGGCGCAATGTCGATGATGCCCACCATCTGCGAGATCTGCTGCGTGCCCTCGAAGCCGGGGCCGTGCATCAGCAGCGGAATGCGCGACGAAGCATTGTGCACGCTGCGCTTGTACTCCTGGTTGCGCGTCATGAAGTGGCAACCGTGATCGCTGAGGAAGACGAAGATGGTGTTGTCCGCCAGCTTCTGCTCGTCGAGAATCTTGCGCACGCGCCCAACCGACGCATCGATCGCCTCGCACGCGCCGTAGTAGTCCGGCAGCTCCTGCTGCCAATTTCCCGGCAGGTTGCGCAGGTCCGGCGGAACGTACGAGTTCTTGAACCGGTCGGTCGAGCCGTTCGGCCCGATGATGCGGTTGTCCAGGTCGTTCTGCTGGTGCGGCTCAAGCTGCGAGATGAACAGGAAGAACGGCTGGTCGTGCTGCCGCCGCAGAAACCGCTCCGCACGGTCGGTGATGAAGTCCACGCGATACTCGTCCTTGAACGTGATCTCCTTGCCGTCGTTGTCGTAGATTGTGCCCTCGTACGGATGGGTCGTATGCTCCAGCGCGTTCGAGCCTTCAAACATATCCACGAAGCCGCCGCGCCACTCCGGCTTGACGAAGCCCGTTCCTCCGCCTGCTGCCTCGGTTCCCGGCGCGAGGTGCCATTTGCCGATCAGGTTTGTGCTGTAGCCCGCCTGGTGCAGCTCAGTCGCCAGCGTGGGCAGCGTCTGGTTCATTCCGTGCCCGTTATGCCACACGCCGGTCTCGGTCGCATACATGCCGGTCAGCATCACCGATCGCGCCGGCGCGCAGACGGGCTGGTTGGTGACCGCGTAGTTGAAGTTCTTGCCATTCGCCGCCAGCGCATCCAGGTTCGGCGTGCGCGTGGAGCCATTCAGTCCGTTCGCGCCCAGGAAGTCCCAGCGGAACTGGTCGGACATATAGAGGATGATGTTGGGCCTGGGTGGAGCTGGCTTCGGCGGTTCAACTGCCGGTGCGGCCTTGCTCTTCTTTGTCGGCGGCGCTGCTTCGGCCATCGCGCCGCCCAATCCCAGCGCGGCTCCCGTCGCAACGCTGTCAATCAGGAACCTTCGCCGGTCCACACCCGTCTTTTGGTCTTGTTCGCTCACGCGCAACCCCCGCACGTCCACGGACGCGCTTCGGTCTTAAGGGTACAGCAGCACGGCGAAGTTATACGAGGTGAACGGGCTCGATTCGGTGCTGGCGCACGCGCCCACAGCCGCTTCGCGGTATCGGCCCGAGGCCAGTCGCGTTTTGAGCTCATCCGGAAGCCGATTGAGACTGTCAGACGTAAAGCGCATCACGAACCACGGCTTGCGTGTCCCGGCGAATCCGGTCGGCATCGCGCAGGTCTCGCGTGCCACGGACACGGCATCAGGGCCGGCCGTCAGCGAAACCGGCCCCTCCCTTGCCACCAGAGACGCAATCGCCGATTCCTGCTCCCGGAGGCTGACGGACCGCACTGTTTTGGCGAAGTCCTCGACCGCGTAAAGTTCGCCGTTGCGGGCGATCACGCTGATGCCGGCCGAGTCGATCGACGGGTCGAGCAGGTTCTCCCGGTGATGCTCAGAGTGCATCCACATATCGTGGATCTGCACGGCATTGGGGGCTTCAGCGACGTTTTCGGCGATGACGCTGAAGGATACGCCGGCGCTCGCGCCGCGATCGGTCAGCTCGGGCTCACCCGGAAACTGGTGCGAGATCGATCCATGCGCAGCCATCTCACGCGCGTGCGCGGCCGCTGCGCGGGCAAGCTCCGGGTCGCGGCGCAGCGCTTGCAGTCCACGTGCGGCGCGCTCCTGGTTGGCGGCAGAGAGCAGGTACTGCTCGGCAATGGTGGCGGAATCTGCCGAGACGTTGGTCCGCTGGGGGACGGCAAATGGGATGCTCGCAGCAGCCGCCAATGCCAGCAGAACGGTCCTCGATGAACCAAACGGCGTCATGCGCGAACTATCCTCACGCACTCATTAAACCCGAGGAATAGCGGATCGATGCAGCAAATCGACCGGTCGAGTCTGTCACTTTTGTTGTATTGAAGAGCCGGCTAGCTGGTCGCGGACGGCCTCATACGTGCGCTGAATGCCCTGCTCGAGACTTGTGCTGTGGCGCCAACCCAGCCGATGCACGCGCTCCACGTCCAACAGCTTCCTCGGCGTGCCGTCGGGCTTGGTTTTGTCAAAGACCAACGTCCCGTGGAAGTC
Source organism: uncultured Granulicella sp. (assembly GCA_964489045.1). Taxonomy (GTDB): domain Bacteria; phylum Acidobacteriota; class Terriglobia; order Terriglobales; family Acidobacteriaceae; genus Edaphobacter. Next base: position 9,318 of record CAZAXI010000164.1, read on the forward strand.
GAGCACGCGAGCGACGGTCTCGGCCAGTTCGCAAATCGTAACGTCTTCGCCGGTGCCTATGTTGATGAGCGGCGGCGCGTCCTCCACCAGCAGCCAGCTAAAGCGCTCCTCGTCGAGGTTCATCAGAAAGCAGCAAGCCTGTGCCATGTCGTCGGCGTAGAGCAGCTCGCGGCGTGGCGTGCCCGTGCCCCAGACGACGACCTCGTTTGCACCGGATGCCTTAGCCTCCGCAGTCTTGCGAATGAGCGCGGGAAGCACGTGCGATGTGGCGAGATCGAAATTGTCGCCCGGGCCGTAAAGATTCGCCGGCATGGCGGCGAGGTAACGGGTGCCGTACTGGCGGTTGTAGCTCCAGCACATCTCGATCCCCGCGATCTTGG
>CAZAXI010000165.1:0-9671 GCA_964489045.1 uncultured Granulicella sp.
TCGGGAGAAGCTTGATTATCGGCTGGGGACATCTTGAAGCGACCCGACTCGGCACCACGCTGGTGGCGTCGTTCCTCGCCTCGCTGGTGGAGTGCGTGGAGGCGCTGACGGTGGTGCTGGCGGTGGGCAGTGTGCGGGGCTGGCGCAGCGTGCTGGCCGGCGCTGCGGCTGCACTCGCTTTGCTTGCGGCGGTGGTTGGGGTGCTTGGCCCCGCGCTCGCGCGCATACCCCTGCGCCGGCTGGCGCTGGTTCCGTTTCACGTTGTGCAACTGGTGGCGGGCGGGCTGATTCTGCTGTTCGGCCTGCGCTGGCTGCGCAAGGCGATTCTGCGCTCTGCCGGCCTGGTTCCGTTGCACGACGAGCGAGCTGCATTCGCAAAGAAAGCTGCTGCCATGCGCGAGGCCAATGCGGGCAGTATTTCGGGGTGGGACAAGTTTGCCTTCAGCGCCGCGTTCAACGTCACCATGCTTGAAGGCACCGAAGTAGTTTTCATCGTGCTTGCGTTCGGAGCCGGCGGAGCGGGGCTGCTGCTGCCTGCCAGCCTGGGCGCAGTGGCGGCCCTGCTGGTAGTGGCCGGGCTGGGTCTGGCGCTGCACCGCCCGCTGGCGCGGGTTCCGGAGAACACGCTGAAGTTTCTGGTGGGGGTGCTGCTCTCGGCCTTGGGAACATTCTGGGTGGGCGAGGGCGCCGGCCTCGGGTGGCCTATTCCCGCGTCCGCCAGCCCCGACCTCGCCATCCTGCTCCTGATTGCGGCGTATCTGGCCCTTGCGGTATGCCTGGCGCCGATCTGCCGCCTGCAAGCACGGGTGGTCGCGGAGGAGAGCTGAGCTATGCGCTGGATTAAATCCATTGCTCGCGAAGTGTGGGGGCTGTTTGTTGACGACGGCAGCTTTGCGGCGGCCATTCTGGTCTGGATCTTGCTTGCGGTTGTGGTGCTGCCACGGGTTGCCCCGGCTGCTCGCTGCGATGGTCCGGCGTTATTCGCGGGTCTCGCGCTGATCCTGATCGAGAGCGCGCTGCGGTTCAGCCGCCGCAGCGCGAAATGCCGGGCGTCCGGCTAGGAGTTAGAACTGCACCTTCAGCGTGCAGCCCTTCGCCGAACTCTCGCGGGCCATCTCCAGCAGTTTGGCCACGCGGTAGCCGTCTTCCGGGGTTACGGCAAGCGGTGCGTTACCCAGCACTGCGTCGCGTACGTTGGCGTAGAAGCCGCGATAGTCGCCGAGTTCGGTCTTGACCTGGTGCTCGACCAGCATCGCCGGATCGGCCGGCACCGGGGCGACGGACAGCTTGCCCCACGCGGATTCCTTCTCCTGCAGCCAGACTTCTTTGGAGCCCATCATCGGAACCTTGGCGCCGCCGACCAGCGTCGGCTCCTGCGGGTCGAGCCCGTGTTTCTTGAAGCTGCCCTTGGTGCCGTGCAGCAGAAAGCGGGGCGCGTTATCGCAGGCAAGGTAGCTGGTGCGGCAGTGGGCCAGCATGCCTTTTCCGTTCTTGTCCACCCCAGCAAGGTTACTTGCTGGGGACCCCGATTTGCCCGGATAGTGGAGGGTAATGTCGAAGGCGTCTTCGATTGCGGTCTGGTCGCGGTCCGCGCGAACACTGGCTGTGATTGCGTCGGGCGCCCCGAACAGGGTGAGCACCTGGTCCACGAGGTGAGGCCCCAGGTCGAACAGCATGCCATTTGCCGGGTTTCCTGCCTCTTTCCAGGTGTTCTCGCGCGGAATGGGCCGGAAGCGGTCGAAGTGCGACTCGAACGTGACCAGCCGGCCGATGGCTGCTTCCTGCAGCAGCTTGCGGACGGTTTGAAAGTCCCCATCCCAGCGCCGGTTGTGGAAGGGAATCGCGAGCAGACCTTTGCTTTTTGCGATGCGGCCAAGTTCGCGCGCCTCGTCGCTGGTGGCTGCGAAGGGCTTGTCGATGACGACGTGCTTGCCCGCTTCCAGCGCATGTTTCGCCAGTTCAAAGTGGGTCTCGTTCGGCGTCGACACCACCACTACTTCGGCGGCCTTGTCCGCCAACGTTTCTTCGAGCGAGCGCGAGATTTTGACGCCGGGGTATGCCTTGGCCGCCTCGTCACCCTTGCGCTGCATGATCGACACCAGCCGCAGCCCTGGCACCGCGCTGATGAAGGGCGCGTGAAACACGCGACCGCCCAGCCCAAACCCGATGACGCCGACTCCAACCTCCCGCTCTGCCATTTACGCCCTCCCAATCTGTCTCAATGCAGGATAAACCCGCCGGAATCTGGCGTACGCTTCGGCCATTGCCGGTGCGTTTTTCGGCTCAATGGTCCCCGCGACCTGGACCGTGGCGGCGCAGGCTGCCTCCACGGTTGGCCACGCTCGCACGCCAACGCCCGCCAGCAGCGCCGCGCCGAATGCGCCACCCTCCTCGGCCGCCAGCAATTCCACCGGCTGCCCGTAGACGTCGGCCTGGATCTGCCGCCAGAGCGGGCCGCGCGCGCCGCCTCCGCCGAGACGGATTCGGGATACGGGAATGCCGAGCTCTGAAAACAGGGAAAAGGTATCGCGGAGGGAAAAGGCGACGCCTTCCATGACTGCGCGGACACAATGGGCGCGCGTGTGCGAGGCGGTGAGGCCGACGAACGCGGCGCGGGCTTCGGGGTCGAGATGCGGGGTGCGCTCGCCAAAGAGGTACGGCGCCCACAGTAGCCCGTCGCTGCCTGCGGGAATTTTTGCCGCCTCGGCGGTGAGGTCGTCGTAGGTTGCGGCGGGGGCGAAGGTGTCGCGGAACCAGCGCAGCGAGAGGCCGGCGCCGTTGGTTACGCCCATAACGTGCCACAGGCCGGGAGCGGCATGGCAGAAGGTGTGCAGACGGCCCAGGCGGTCCATGGTGGGCTTGTCGGTGGAGGCGAAGACCACGCCGCTGGTGCCGATGGTGGCCGAGACGGAACCAGTTTCCACAATTCCCATGCCGACGGCGCCCGCGCCTTGATCGCCGGCACCCGCGGCAACGGGTATGCCAGCGGCCAGGCCGGTTGCGGCGGCGCCGGTGTTGCTGATGCGCGCGCAGATTTCGGGCCCTTCGAACAGGCGTGGCAGCCAGCTCATCGGGATCTCCGCTGCATCCGCGACCTCCTGCGACCAGCGCCGGCGGGCGACGTCCAGCAGCAGGGTGCCGCTGGCTTCCTGCATGTCGATGGCGTACTCGCCGGTGAGCCGGAAGCGCACGTAATCCTTGGGGCAGAGCACATGCGCGATGCGGGAGAAGATGTCCGGCTGATGGGTTCGCACCCAGAGCAGTTTGGTCAGGGTGAAGTTCGGCAGGGCCGGGTTGCAGGTTAGCTCAATCAGCCGGGCTGGACCGATGGTGCTATTCAGCCAGTCGCACTCGGGCTGGGTACGCTGGTCGCACCAGATCAGCGCGGGGCGCAGCACATTGCCATCGGCGTCAAGCATCACGCACCCATGCATTTGCCCGGTGAGGCCGACGGCTTCAACCTTGGCGCCGGTCGATCCGGCTGCCATCACGGCGGCGATGGCCTCCTGAGCTGCGCGCCACCAGTCTCCGGGTTCCTGCTCCGCCCAGCCGATATGCTCGGAGCGGATGGGTGCGTGTTCGCTGGCCGCCGACGCCACCATTAGGCCCCGGCGATCCACCAGCACTGCCCGGGTTCCCCCGGTTCCTACATCGATCCCAAGAAACATACGAGGACTCCTCTCTGCCGCATCGAAAGTGTATCCGCTTCCCGGGGGTGCGGGTGCGGCGCGTCCAGATTCTGCGGGGTCAACTCTCTTCGCGGCCTCCAAGCCGGGCGAAAATCGCACATTTTTTTTGCATTTTCTACATGCTGCTGTGCATCCAACAGCTATCGCAAAGAGCGATGGATGAGTTAGTTGTAGGCTCCAATCAAAGTGCGGGTAACATAGAACCAATGGCTCAAAGCAAAGCAGCGCCGTCCGTGCGGACGGCCCTTGTGGTTACCGGTCTCGCGGGTTTCTTCCTGCTGGCCGCGGTTGGCCGTGCGCAGGCGCAGGGTAGCTCGAACAGCCCCGGCGCCACTACAGCCGGACAAGCCCAGGCAACCGAGGGCGCGCTGCAAGAGTTGTCGGCACCTGCCGGCCAGAATCCAGCCGCGCCGTCGCAGGATTCGTTCAAGGGATCGCTGATCGAAGGGAAGGCTACCGACGCGGTCCTCGACCTGTCGCTGGACGATGCCATCGCGCGCGGCCTGCGCCAGAACCTTGGCCTGATCCTGCAGACTACCGCGCAGCAGAACGCCAAGGGCCAGCAGTTCGAGCAGTTGCAGGCGCTGCTGCCAACCGTTACCGGCGACGCCTCCATCGAGGTGGAGCAGATAAATCTTGCCGCATTCGGGCTGAAGTTTCCCGGCCTGAATCCCATCATTGGGCCATTCCAGGTGATCGATTTCCGCGCGTATCTTACGCAGAGCCTGATCAATGTGCCCGCGCTGGAGAACTACATTGCCGCGAAGCACAACTTCGCCGCCGCTAAACTTTCCGCGCAGGATGCCCGCGACATGGTTGTGCTCACCGTAGGCAACGCGTATCTGTTGTGTATCGCTGACGCTGCGCGGATCGCCGCGGTCAACGCGGAACTGGCGACGAGCAAGGTCTCGCTGGATCAGGCGACGGCCTCGCACGACGCCGGGACCAGCCCGCGGCTGGATGTTCTGCGGGCGCAGGTGGATTATCAGAACGAGCAGCAGAGCCTGATCTCCGCCACGAACCAGTTGGCCAAGGACAAACTCGCGCTGGCCCGGGCGATCGGTCTGCCGCTGGACCAGGCCTACCGACTTACCGACACGGAGCCATACGCCGCACTCGACAACCTGGACCCCGCGGCCGCCTTTGCGCAGGCGGTGAAGAACCGCAAAGATCTCGCCGCTGCAAGCGAGCAGGTTGCAGCAGCACAGTCGCAAAAGACCGCCGCGTCCGCCGATCAGTTGCCGACCGTGAAGTTCTCCGGCGACTATGGCGACATCGGCGAGACCGTCAACCACTCGCACGGTTCGTATACGGCGACCGGAACGATCTCCGCGCCGATTCTACAGATCGCCAAGACCAAGGGCGAGGAAGCCGTTGCCGACTCGCAGTATCAGCAGGCGCGCGACAAGCTGGCCGACCAGATCCAGCAGGTCAACGCGGACATCCGCGACTCGATCCTGGACATCCAGTCTGCGGCCAAGTTGGTGGAGGCGGCGAAATCGAATGTCGACCTCGCCAACGAGGAACTGAACGAGGCGCAGCAGCGTTACCACGCCGGCGTCGCGGACAACTTGCCGGTGTCACAGGCGCAATCCTCGGTGGAGCAGGCCAACGACCAGTACATCAGCGCTCTTTATCAGCACAACGCCGCCAAGCTCTCGCTGGCCCGCGCCCTCGGCGTTGCTGAGACCAACCTGAAAGATTATCTCGGAGGAAAGTAACCGTGGCAGACGAACAGAATAAGAGCGGTGCTCCGGCCGGCGGCAATTCGGCCGGCGGCAACAACGGCAATCAAGACGCACCGGCGGAAGCGCCTCCGCAGCCTAGCTCCAACCGCCGGTTCATTGTGATCGGCGTGATCCTGCTGCTGGTGCTGGGCGCGATCTTCTTCTATTGGCGCTCCACCTTCACGGAAGATACCGACGACGCCCAAGTGGACGGCAACCTCTACCAGGTAAGCTCGCGCGTCACCGGCCACGTGGTGAAGGTCTATGTGGACGACAACCAGACGGTGAAGGCGGGCGATCTTCTGGTCGAGATCGACCCCACCGACTACCAGGTGGCGCTCGACCTGGCCGAGGCGGACCTGGCCAACGCACAGGCGCAGTATGTCCAAGCGACCACCAACGTGCCCATCACCCGGACCACGGTCACAACCACCGTCACTACTTCGGCTTCCGATGTGAAGGGATCGGCCGACATGGTCTCCCAGGATGAGAAGCAGGTGGAAGCCGCTGAAGCACGCGTGGCGGAGGCCCAGGCCAATGCGAAGAAGGCCCAGGACGATGTGGACCGCTATACCCCGCTGGTGCAGAAGGACGTGATCTCCAAGCAGCAGTACGACACCGCGGTGCAGGCCGACGCAGCCGCCAGGGCGGCTGTGGTGGAGGCCGAGGCCAACGTGCTCGCGGCACGGAACGCAGTTTCGAATGCCCAAGCACGGCTGGCGCAGGCGCAGGCGCAGTCGGCGCAGTCGGTCGAGAACCGGCCGGGCCAGATCCGTGTGGAGCAGTCCCGCGCGACCGCTGCCGAGGCTGCCGTGAAACAGGCTGAAGCCCGGGTGGAACAGGCGAAGCTCAACCTTTCCTACACCCACATCACCGCGCCTACTGACGGTATCGTCAACAAAAAGAACGTCGAAATTGGCGCCAACCTCTCGGTCGGCCAGGACTTGATGACGATCATCCCGCTGACCGATCTTTGGGTTACCGCCAACTTCAAGGAGACGCAGCTTGCCCGCATGCAGCCATGCCAGGCGGTCACGCTGAAGGTGGATGCGTATGGCGGGCGCAAGTTCTCCGGCCGGGTCACCCAGATCGGCGGCGCAACCGGATCGATGCTCTCGCTGTTCCCGCCGGAGAACGCGACGGGGAACTATGTGAAGGTGGTGCAGCGCATCCCGGTGCGCGTCGACTTTACCAACCTGCAGCAGGAAGACGGCGACTACGCGCTGCGGCCTGGCCTGTCCGTGACACCGGAGGTCGAGGTCAAAGGGGAGAAGGTGCGCGGCGTGGCCGGATGCCCCTAATTGCGGGGCGCGCCTGAGGGGATGTTGTCCGTTGACTTACGGTGCAGGCTGAATGGCGTAGCCGATCAGCAGCAGCACCGGCGCCGGACCAACTGCGTCATCCTCCAGGCTCGCCAGCGTCGTCCGATGCACTCGCTGGTTCGGCGTGCTGGCCTCGGAGACGGCAACGCACGGCGTTTCCGGCAGGATGCCGGAGGCGATGAGTTCGTTGGCGAGTTGGCGGAAGCGGCGGCCGGGCATGTAGACAACCAGGGTGGCGTCCTTTGGAAATGCACCTTCCCATTTGGGTGTCAGCTCAAGCTTGTCCTTCGCGTGGTGGGCGGTGGCGAAGATGAGCTTGGAGGCGGAGCTGCGGTCGGTCAGTGGAGTTTTCAACTCGGCTGCGACCGCGAACGCGGCCGTAATTCCCGGAACGATCTCGAAGGGGATCCGGGCTTCAGTCAGCGCAGCGATCTCTTCGCTGGCGCGGCCGAAGATGAGCGGGTCGCCCGATTTCAGACGCAGAACAGACCGGCCAGGTTTTCCATCTCTGGGGCTGGCGTGTTCCAGCATCAGCGCGTGAATGCCTGCCTGGGTGATGCGCGGCTGGCCGCAGCGCTTGCCGACGGGGACGATGAGCGCTGACGGCGCGGCGAGCGCGAGGACTTCGTCGGAGACGAGGTCGTCGGGGAGGATGACGTCGGCGGTCTGGAGCAGGCGCAGGGCGCGGAGGGTGAGGAGTTCGGGGTCGCCGGGGCCGGCGCCGACGAAGTAGACGACGCCGGGTTGCGCTGAGGTGTTCACGATTTTCGCTCGGCTGTAGCGTCCGTTGAAGGGATGGGATTGGTGAGGGCGTGTTTGCGGGCGAGAGTGCGCGAGGGGCAGGCGTCGTAACTGCAGACTTCGCGGCTGGCAAGCTGGTGAAGGAGTTCGTTGCGGGCGTCGTTGAGGGGTTCGAGCTGGAGGACTTCGCGGCGGAGGTTGCCGAGTTCGGCCAGCCAGTCGCCGATGTCGAGCGGAAGGAGGGCGTTGATCTCTTTGCGCAGGCGCTGGGCAAGCGCGGGGCTGTGGCCGGCGGTCGAAATTGCAATCTGGAGGTCGCCGCGACGGACGACGGAGGGGAAGTAGAAGTCGCAGAAGGGGGGATCGTCGACGGCGTTGATGAGGATGCCGGAGGATTCGGCTTCGGCGAAGACGGCGCGGTTGACGGCGGGGACGCTGGTGGCGGCGACTACAAGGAACTGGTTTGCGAGGTCTCCGGATGTGTAACTGCGATTGTGCCATGTTATTTCGCCGGAGTCGGCGAGTGCGGCGATACGGTCGGTAGCGTGGGGCGCGATGACTGTGACGCGCGCATTCGCCGCCAGCAGCGACTCGATCTTCGACTCGGCAAGGTGCCCTGCGCCGATCACGGTGCAAGGGCGGCCGGTGAGCTTGAGGAAGATGGGAAAGAGCGACATGGCCTATTATTCACCGGGTGCGAAGCGGCCGGCGCCGACGGGCGGGGGGTCGCGCTCGACGGGGAGCAGCACCGTGCCGGCGAGTTGGGCGCGGAGGCTTTCGTCGTCGTGGCGAGCGAAGTAGGCGCGCAGGTCTTCGCCGGGCTCGCGGTCGGCGAGGTAGGCGCGGAGCAGGCGTTCGATGGCTTCGGGGCAATCCTCAGCGGCCGCGCGGTAGCCTATCTGGCGAGCGATCGCGGCGTACTTGCCGACTGCGCCGCCGACGCAGAAGTAGAAGGCGTCGACCATCTTGCCATCTTTCTTGATCTTCTTGCCCTCGAGGCCGATGTCCGCGATCCAGCTTTGGCCGCAGGAGTTGGTGCAGCCGGTGACGTGCAGCTTGATCTGCTGGTCGAAGCCCGGAAGACGCTCTTCCATTTCGCTGACGAGCCACTTCGAGAACGCCTTGGTCTCCGCGATGGCGAGCTTGCAGAACTCCGTGCCGGTGCAGGCGATGGCGCCGCGCCAGAAGGGCGATGACTCAACCTGCAGGTCAATCTCGCCGAGGGCGTGAATCAGGTCGCGGGTTTTTGCATTGGGGATGTTGACCAGGACGATGTTCTGCATGATGGTGGCGCGCAGATTCCCGTCGCCGTACTGTTCGGCGAGATCGGCCAGTTGGATGAGCTGGTCGCCGGAGAGGCGTCCGCCCATCACACTTGCTCCGACGGCGGAGAGGCCGGGTTGCAGTTGCGGCGTGATGCCGACGTGGTCGCGATAGACATCGGCCGGGACCACATCTTCGTCAACCGGCGAGGGATCGAGTTTGTAGCCTAGTTTGGCTTCGATGGCTTCGAGCATGGTTTCGGCGGTCCAGCCATGGCGCATGAAGAGGTACTTGATGCGGGCGCGGGTGCGGTTCTCGCGCAGCTCCGTCTGCTCCTTGAAGATGCGGAGGACGGCTTCAACGACGGCGTAGGCCTTGTCCTGGGGGATGAACGCGGGAATGCGCACGCCGAGGTGCGGCTCGGTGGAGAGGCCGCCGCCGACGCGGAGGGTGTAGCCGATCTCCTCGAGCCCGTCGACCTCGCGGCGGATGGCGGTGAGGGCAACGTCGTTGATCTCCGGATACGAGCACCACAGCGGGCAGCCTGAGACGGTGACCTTGAACTTGCGCGGCAGGTTGTAGAACTCGGGATTGGCGGTGAGGCCTTGCGCGACTTGAACCGCCAGGGGGCTTGCGTCGATCAGTTCGTGTCCATCGAGGCCGGCCAGCGGGCAGCCGGTGACGTTGCGCAGCACGTCCCCGCAGGCTCCCTTGGGGCTGAGGCCGATTGCGGTCAACGCCTCCACGACCTCCGGCAGCGCCTCGATGGTGAGCCAGTGCAGTTGAATATTCTGGCGCGTGGTGATGTCGGCGAGGTTGCGGGCGTGCTTCCTGGTGAGATCGCCGATGACGCGCAACTGGTGCGAGGTCAGCAGGCCGTTGGGCAGGCCGATGCGCATCATGAAGTACTCGGTCGCCTTGCCCACGCC
>CAZAXI010000166.1:0-9508 GCA_964489045.1 uncultured Granulicella sp.
TGCTGACGATCGATGCAGTCCATTTGCGCGAGATCAACATGCCGCTCGCGTTTCCATTTGAGACAAGTTTTGGCCTCACCACCGCCCGTCGCATTCTGCTGGTCGAAATCGAGTCCGACGGCCTGACCGCCTGGGGCGAGTGCGTTGCCGGCGAGCATCCCTACTATTCCGAAGAGAGCATCGATACCGCCTGGTTCATCACCGAGACCGAGCTGGCGCCGCGGCTGGTTGGGCAGGAGTTGGTCGGCGGCGGAAGCTGTCCCGCCCTGTTCCGGCAGGTACGCGGAAACCGAATGGCCAAAGCCGCGCTGGAGAACGCGGTCTGGGACCTGGAAGCGCAGCGGAAGCGGGTATCGCTGGCAGAGCTTCTGGGCGGCGTGCGCAGCGTGATTCCGTGCGGCGTGTCCATCGGCATCCAGCCGTCGCCCGCGGCCCTGATGGAGAAGATTGCCGAGGCAGTCGAGGCCGGCTACCAGCGCGTCAAGCTGAAGTGCAAGCCAGGCTGGGACACCAGGATCTTCGAGCAGGTGCGCGCGCGCTGGCCCGACATCCGCCTGAGTTGCGACGCCAATTCAGCCTACCGCGTGGTCGACATCGATCACATCGCCGAATGGGACGAGTTCGACCTGATGATGATCGAGCAGCCGCTGTGGTACGACGATTTCTATTTCCACTCCATGCTGCAGAAGCGCCTGGAGACGCCCATCTGCCTGGACGAGTCCATCCGCACCCGGCGCGATGCGCTGGCGGCGATCGACATGGAATCGTGCCGGATCATCAATATCAAGGTCGGACGGGTGGGCGGATTCTCTGAAGCAATTGCCGTGCACAATGCGACCGCCGAGCGCGGCGTTCCCGTGTGGTGCGGCGGGATGCTGGAGACCGGCATCGGGCGCGCGCACAATATCGCGCTATCGTCGCTGGCGAACTTCTCCCTCCCCGGCGATGTGTCGGCTTCGAAGCGCTACTGGGTCGAGGACATCATCGAGCCGGAGGTGACCGTCAGCTCGGAGGGTGAGATTGTGGTGCCAGAGGGAATCGGCTCGGGCTTTGCTGTACGGCGCGATCGCATTGAGGCGCTGACCGTGCGCCGGCAAACCGTTCGTGCGGCGGCGCGAGTGATGGCGTAAGCACTCCTGCCACGGGCGCTCTCTCCGTTGGGTCGACCCAACCATTGCCATGCGGCTGGACCCGAATGCGGGCCTTGCCTTGCGGCTCTCTGACACGGCTTCGACCGGTCGAGACGCGGCGGAACCCTGCGCTCCAGGTGGACGCAGCGCAGTCACTTTTTCATAGCCTGGAGCGGGTTCGCCTTAGGCCCGTGCGAGGCTGGTCGAAAGCTGTGGTCAACCAAAAGTGGGCGATGTATACAGATTTTCATAGTCCTGCAACATAAGAATCAGGTGCTTATGTGACGGCGGACACAGACCCTGCCTTTTCTCCATTGCGAGAATGACTCAATCCTCAGGATTATTATTCGCGTAAGTTACTGATGTTTCTTGGGGACTGTCTGTTTGCCGTACCAATTAATTTGCGGGGTATTTGCTGGTCCCCCGATATCTGCAACTTTGGTATTACACGTGCCACTACATCTCTGACCGTTCTCATTTGGGCCGTTGCATTTCGTCGTTGATTTCGGCGCAAGCCGAAGCACTAATCAGTAGTTCGAGAGTTTTCCCAGGAGGGTTCTTAAATGGAAGCCGTACTTACCCCCAGCAGCACGTCGAGCAGGTTGGTTCGAGGATTCGTTGGTTTGATCGCTATGTTGGCACTTGGCCTCGGGCTGAGCGTGACCGCCAGGGCGCAGGCCACCAGCGGCAGCATTACCGGCACCGTGAAGGATCCCGCCGGAGCCCTCGTCGTCAAGGCCAATGTCGCGGTCACCAACGAAGATACGGGTGTCTCGGCGGTCGATCAGACAGGTGCTGCCGGCGACTATCACGTCTCCAACCTGCTTCCGGGTAAGTACGATGTCGTGGTTACCGCTACCGGCTTCCAGCCCTTCACACTCAGGGCAGTTGCGGTGGACCTCAATAAGACTGCTACAGCCGACATCAGCCTGAAGGTCGGCACCAGCGCCAGCGTCGAGGTTTCGGCCGAGGCGGGTGCGGTTCTGGACACCACCACGACCAACCTGACCACCACCTTCTCGAACGTCGAGCTCTCCGACCTGCCCACCGCCGCGATCGGTGGCGCCGGCCAGAGCGGTGTTCTCAACGTCTCCTTGCTCAGCCCCGGCGTCGCTTCCTCCGGAGGCCTGGGCATCGGCGTCGGTCCCTCCATCGGTGGCAATCGGCCCCGCGACAACAACTTCGAGATTGAGGGCATCGACAACAACAACAAGGCCGTCACTGGACCGCTGGTTTACGTTCCCAACGATGCCACCGGCGACTTTACCCTCATTACCAATCAGTTTTCGCCGGATTTCGGCCACTCGGCGGGCGGCCAGTTCAACACCACCGTCGTCTCCGGTACCAACACCTTCCACGGCCGCGTCTATGAGTACTTCCAGAACCGCAACCTGAACGCGGAGAGCGGAATCGCCGGCGGCAAGATCCCCAACCCGCCCTACGACAACAACCGCTATGGCGGACAGGTGGGCGGACCGGTATTCAAGGACCATCTCTTCTTCTTTGGCAGCCTGGAGCGCAACAAGATCGCCCAGCAGATCAGCGGCTACATCTGCACTCCGACCTCAGTCGGTATGACGAAACTCAACTCTCTGGCCTCCTCCTATGGCTTCAGCGCGACCAACTTGGCGCAGTTCACCGAGTACGTACAGCCGGCCAACTTCTTTGGCGCGGGGAGCGCAACCCTTGGTATCGACGCCGGCAGTGACAACGCCTGCGGCAGCCAGACGTCCGGGTATGAGTACCTACCCGTGACCAACGGGCTCACCGGCTCGAGCCAACTCACCACCAACATCCCGCTGGGCAACTACCTATACAGCGGCCCGGATGCGACTGGCTTTTACGCACTGACTACCAGCGTCGACTACACCATCAACAGCAAGGACCAGATCCGCGTGCGCTTCATCAAGGACTGGGAGAACGATACGGACTATGGAGCAGGCCAAAACCTTTTCCCGGAGTTTTACATTCCCCAGCCCTTCAAGTGGTACCTGTTTGCTCTCTCTGAGTACCACACCTTTACTCCTAATCTGACCAACGAGTTCCGGCTCGGGTTCAACCGCTACTCCAATTCCTTTGGCGAAGGCGGCTTCAGCTATCCCGGCCTGAGTGCGTTCCCGGAACTCAATTACTACGATATGGGCAACATGCAACTCGGCGTCGACGAAAACGCCCCGCAGTTCACCATCCAGAACCTCTACCAGGCCACCGATAACGTCTCCTACGTGAAGGGCAAGCACACCTTCAAGATAGGCTTTGACGGGCGCAAATACATCTCGCCCCAGGGCTTCACCCAACGCGCCCGCGGCGACTACGAGTGGAACGTTACCGACCAGTTCCTGCACGATCTCGCGCCGGATGATAACGGCTTTGCCGAGCGTTCGGCCGGCAGCCAGACCTACTACGGTGACCAGACCGCGCTCTACGGCTACGGCAACGACACCTGGCGGGTTGCTCCCAAGGTTACCGTCAACGTCGGCCTGCGCTATGAGTTCACCTCGGTTCCGGTGGGCGAGCGCGCTCAGCAGTTGAACATCAAGGCGTCCGTCCCCGGCATGGTCAGCTTCAATGCGCCGCAGCCTCAATACAAAAACTTTGCGCCCCGCTTAGGCATCTCCTGGGCCCCGGATGAAAAGACCTCCGTACGCGCCGGTCTCGGCTTCGCCTACGATGTTCTCTTCGACAACCTCGGAACCCTCTCGTTCCCGCCTCAGTACTCAGTTACGGAGGATGTCGGGGTCGCAGGCTACCCGGGCTTCCTCTCACCGAACTTCCTGAAGAACGGCGGACTGCCGGCACCCGCCGGCGCGGCGCCAATCGCCACCTTCGCTACCATTGCCGCGCAGCGTGCAGCCACGTCCGCGTATCTTCCCAACCAGGTTCTGCCCTACTCGGAGACCTGGACCCTCACCGTTCAGCACACCTTCGGCAACTATACTGCTGAGATTGGATACGTCGGAGATAAGGGCATCCATCTTCCCACGCAGGACCAGATCAACATTCAGCCCAGAGTTACCACCGCCAGTGTGGTTGGCACGCTCAATCCCACCGGCATCCTCGAGGTCGCAGGCAGCGCCGCCACCACGGTCGGCGCGGTCTCAGGAATTGCGAACGGAAACATCGTACCCACCTGGTTGAACCCCTCCGACGGCCTGGGGGGATTCACCAGCAAGATCACGTCCTACCAGCCTTACTCGTATTCCAATTACAACGGTCTGGACCTTAACGTGACCCGTCGTTTCCAGAAGGGTTTGCAGATGAACCTTTCGTACACCTATTCCAAGACCATGGACGACGCCACGGACGAAGTGTTCGCGACCGTCCTGACTCCGCGCCGCGAGCAGAACTCGCAATGCATCAAGTGCGACTACAGCCGCTCCGCCCTCGACCGCACCCATCGCATCACGCTGGAGGCGGTCTACGAAGTGCAGGCTTACAAGAGCTCCGACAACTTCCTGCTGAAGAATGGCGTCGGCAACTGGATTATCGCCCCCGTTTACACCTATGAGTCGCCGGAATACGCAACCGTCCTCTCCGGCGATAACGCGAACGAGAACGGGGACAGCGGCGCGGCGATCGACCGGGCCCTGATCAATCCTCGCGGTGTCAAGGGAACCCACACTGGGAGCGTCCCCATCGTCAATCCCGCTCTCCAGTCCTCTTGCTCGCTGACGGCAACCTCCGGCCCCACCGCCATCAGCAATTTGTATGCCGCGAACGGCAACTATAACGTCTGCCAGGATGACACCACCGGATACACGGCTGGGTCCCTCTCGACGGCTGGTATCTTCACCCCGTCGAACGCATACTACGTCCAGGCCAATGTCGGCACGTTGCCGAACGGCCAGCGCAACACGCTGCCGATCCGGCCCATCAATAACATCGATGTCTCCTTGTATAAGCGCTTCACGTTTATGGAACGCTATAACCTGGAGTTCGGTCTCCAGGCCTATAACGTTGCCAATCACCCGCAGTACATTCCCGGTACCGTGGACAACGTGAACAACCCCAGCTTCACCTCGAGTTACGCCTTCCAGACGGTCACCAATGCCTTCTTCAATCGTCCGGACAAGGAGTTCCTCAACAACGCACGTACCATGCAGCTCTCGGGCAAGTTCAACTTCTAGCCCACGCTGCACACTACGCATCAAAAAAGAGACCGCTTCGGCGGTCTCTTTTCTTGTGCAATGCATTCTATTGTTGACACGCGCTTCGCTCAGCCCAGGTCCGCGCCTTTGGCTTCGGGACCAAGCGCGGTGACGCCGGCAACCACGATGGCCACAACCACCACCGTGCCCGAGAGCGCGACATTCAGTGCGCCGCCGTTGTGGTGGTCGGCATAGGTTTGCTGGAAGATCTGGTTGCGCGACGAGAGCAGGTTCCCGAGCTGGTAAGCGAACCCCGGAAGCACGGCGCGGACCGGTGCGGGCGAGAGTTCGTTGAGGTGGGCGGGGATAATGCCCCAGGCCCCTTGCACCATGAACTGGATCAGGAATCCTCCCGCGGCAAGCATCACGGCCGAGTGCGACCATGCCCACAGCGGGACCATGGGAATGGCCAGCAAGGATACGAGCACGATGGTCCGACGGCGGCCGAACTTCTCTGAGAGGGCCCCGCAGCACACTCCGCCCAGCAGCGCTCCGAAGTTGCTGAAGGCGGCGATCAGGCCGGTGTGCGATGGGCTTTGGTGCATGTCGTGTTGCAGGAAGGTAGGGTAGAGGTCCTGGGTGCCGTGGCTGAACGAGGTGAACGCGCTCATCAGCAGGATGAGGAAGAGAAAGATCGGAAGATAGCCAAACCAGACTTTGAGTTCAACGCGGGGGAGCACCTGTGCGGCAGCAGAACCGTGGCCGCGGCGGGCTGTGAGCCATGCCGGCGACTCTTCGACCCGGTAGTTCAGATAGAAGGCAAGCAGCGCGGGCAGCGCCCCGATCATGAACAGGACGCGCCAGTTGGCGAGCATTCCAGTGCCGTGCAGGTGGGAGAACAGGGTAGCGAAGAGCAGGGCGGCCAGCAAGTTGCCGCAGACGTAGCCCTCCTGCAGCAGGCCGGAGAAGAAGCCGCGATTCTGCGCGGGCAGGCTCTCCAGGGCCAGGGCGGCGCCGACGCCCCAGACTCCTCCCATGGCGATGCCGAACAGCGCGCGGCACACCAGGAAGCTGTGCAGCGTGGGAGCCAGCGCCGAGGCTAGTTCGAAGGCAGAGAAGGCGACGACATTGACGATCAGCGTGGGCCGGCGGCCGAGCTTTTCGGCCATCGCGCCGAACAGGAACGCGCCCACCGGACGCATGGCGAGGGTCCAGAAGATGGCCTCTTCCACCTGCTTGCGGCTGGAGTGAAAGCCGGCGGCGATGGCGGTAAGGCAGAAAGTGAGCAGGAAAAAATCAAAC
Organism: uncultured Granulicella sp.; assembly: GCA_964489045.1. GTDB lineage: Bacteria > Acidobacteriota > Terriglobia > Terriglobales > Acidobacteriaceae > Edaphobacter. The sequence continues at coordinate 6,521 of CAZAXI010000166.1, forward strand.
GCGTCGAGCGTCCAGCCCAGGAAGCAGGCGGAGAAGGTATTGCGCTGGACTGAAGTGAGAGCGCGAAAGTGGCCGGCAAAAGACATTGCCGAATGCTACCATCCTGGCGCTGCGGTACCGGATGCTGCCTGGGCTACATCTTCGCGCGCAGCGGCGTATCCTCAGCTACCGGAGGCAGCGGCATCGCTTCGGGCTCCTGCATATAGGTCTTCAGCAGTTGGTGGTGCAGGCAATAGAGCGCAAGCTCCAGCCGGTCGGAGACGCCCAGCTTGTCGTACACCTTGCGCAGGTAGTTCTTGATGACCTGTTCGGTGGTGCCGATCTGGTACGCGATCTCCTTGTTGCGCATGCCGCGCGTGATGCAGCTGATGATGGCCAGCTCCTTTTTTGAGAGCTTGGGCTGCACCCGCGGGTTGGTCAGCGAACTCGCCTGCGAGCGGTAGGCCTCGATCACCCAGCTGATGGACTGGTTGTCGATCCAGGTTTCGCCGTCGGCAATCTTGCGCACGCACTTGATCAGCAGGTCAGGGGAGATCGACCGGGGCACGACGCCGCGCACGCCGCGACGGTAAAGTTCGACGATGTTGGCTTCGTCGGCCTCCACTACCTGGACGATAAGCTTTGCATCCGGAGAGCGCCGCACCAGGTCGGGGATCGCGTCGATGGTGCCGGCAATAAGCTGGCCTTCGAGCACGACCACGTCGGTCGGATAGCGTTGCAGTGCGGCGTGCAGATTGGCCAGGCTCTCGGCCTGCGCCACTACGCGGATATCGTCTTCCAGCGCGAACACCTTCTTTATGCCGACGCGGTAGATCGCCTGGGAATCGGCGAGGATCACGCGAATTCCCGTGTTTCCAGCGGACTGCCCGTGGCCGTTGTTGAAGCCCTGATCCGAGTTGAATGTTAACGTCATGGTTAGGCCTTGAGATAGTACTCGTCGATTACAACAGCCGCCATCGATTCATCTTCCGAATGCTGATGGCGAACGACCCGTCCTATGCAATGGACGGAAACATCAGTGGCCGAGCCCATCACTTCCGACGGCATATCCATGGTGAACTCGATGCTGCTGCCAATCCTTGGCAGGTTGGCAGCCACGAACAGCAGCCCGTTGGAAGAGACGTCTTTGGTGGTAGCCTCGATCGTCCCGTCCTCCGTCTTCAGATGAAGCGCAAGTCGCAGCGGAAATCGGACGGCGGTGCGGACGGCAACCCTTTCACCAGGTTTCTGCCATACCGTCAAGATTCCTCCTTTGAGAACCTTTTGCAGCGCTCCAGTTGGAGTCTCTTGGTTACCAAAGTTTACGCTACACGAACGATTGTGACACCCATTTCCTCAGGCAGCGATGGCACATTAGTTGCATATAGGTACACTTTTGCGGGAAAAGGTAACCATGGCCGGACCGGCGACGAAACCGCCTTTCCCTGGCTGGATTTGCCCTGTCCTGGCTGCGGCCGGTACGGCGCGGTTGGACTCGTTTCAGGGTGCCGGGTGGGCCGCCAGGAAGGTCTCGATCTCCTGCATCTCGTCCTTGGAGAGGCGGAACTTGGCGGCCGGCCAAACCCCCTCCACCTGTTCCGGGCTGCGGCCGCCCACGATGGCAGCGGTGATGGCGGGGTTGGCCAGGGTCCACGCAATCGCAATGACGCCAGCCGGGACACCGTGGCGTGCGCCAATCTGCTTCAGGAAGTCGGCGATGGCCAGGTTGCGGCTGAACTGAGGCTCCTGGTAGTTCTTGGCGTTGCGGCGGAAGTCGTCGGGCGGCAGGTTGGCGAAGCGCTCCTTCGACATGGCCCCGGTCAGCAACCCGGAGTGCATGGGCGCGTAGCTGATAACGCCGATCCTGTGATCCAGGCAATAGGGCAGGGTCTCGGCCTCGACCGCACGGTTGATCATCGAGTAGGGCGGTTGCAGCGAAGTGATCGGCGCAATCTCCCTGCAACGCTCCATCTGCGCGACCGAAAAATTCGACACGCCGATGTGGCGCACCTTGCCTTCGCGCTTCAGGGCGGCCATGGTGCTCCAGCCTTCTTCAATGTCCTTATCCTCCACCGGCCAGTGGACCTGGTAGAGATCGATGCGTTCGACCTGAAGCCGGCGCAGGCTGTCCTCGACCTCGCGGCGAATCTCCAGCAGGGTGCGCTTGATCTCGCCCTTCTCGCTCCAGACCATCCCGCTCTTGGTGAAGATAAAGGGCTTGACGTGGGACCCCTTGACCGCCTTGCCGACGACTTCTTCAGAGTGGCCAAGACCGTAGATCGCGGCGGTATCGATCCAGTTCACGCCCAGATCGATGGCCTTGTGGATCGCCGCGATGGAGGCGTTATCGTCCTGGGGGCCCCACGACATCGCCCAGTTGCCGCCGCCCACAGCCCACGCGCCGAAACCGATCGGCGTGAGCCACATATCCGAAGTGCCAAGTTGACTGATCTTCATAACGGTTCGATGCTGCCCAATGCTCAATCGTGCGCTGCTATCTATTTTGTAACACGCGGGTTACATCGTACAGCGTTTTGGCTACATCTTGCCAATCTTCTCCGGCTTCCGCGTTGTGACTTAAGTCCTATTCTGCGGTGTTCTGCGTTGGTTAGTGTGGAGAGTGGAAGGATGTCATGTCGACCGATTCACCTGGAGAACAACATCCTGTTCCCACGGGCAATCGCGTTGGAGGCAGAGGCTGCCGTGACCAGCGTTTAGCAACGGTTGTCGATGGGATGGAACGCTAGCTGTCGAGGGTGAACAGCCCGTTGCGCATGATCTCCTCTTCGCCGTCGGCATCGCCAAGCCAGATGCTGAAGTCGAGGCCGACCACGTCGAGATGGGTGGAGGACTTCCAGGGCGCGCCAGTCTGGGCGCCGTAGGGGTCGCCAAAGGCGAGGTGCATGCCGGGCATTTTTTCGTCCTGCAGGATGTTGCCGATCACGCGCTCGACACCGATGTTGGTGCCGATGGCGATCTCGCCGACGCGGTCGGAGTTGGCGTCGGTGT
>CAZAXI010000167.1:0-9460 GCA_964489045.1 uncultured Granulicella sp.
TCGGCCTGCTTGGCCATGGCGCGGAGCATGTTCTCGGGCATGTCGACCTGCTTGACTTCGACGGCGACGACCTTGAGGCCATAGGGCGAGGTGTGGCCGTCGATGATGGTCTGGATGCGCTGGTTGAGCTGGTCGCGGTGGGAAAGGACCTGGTCGAGGTCGACCTCGCCGAGGACGGAGCGGAGGGTGGTCTGGGCGAACTGCGAGGTCTGGTAGATGTAGTTGGAAACCTCGATGACGGCCTTGACGGGGTCGACCACGCGGAGGGTGATGACGGCGTTGACCTTTAGGGTGACGTTGTCGCGGGTGATGATGTCCTGCGAGGGGACTTCCATGGCCTCCTGACGGAGGGAGACGCGCACGATGGTGTCGATGGGGCGGAAGACCAGGATGATGCCGGGACCGGAGGCGTCGTGGCGGACGCGGCCCAGACGGAAGACGACGGCGCGCTCGTACTCCTTGAGGATCTTGATGGAGTTGAGGATGTAGAGGAGGATGATGGCGACGGCGATGAGGATGGTCATGGAAGACGACATAAGGGGTTCGAACTTTCCGGCTGGGGCGAGTTCAGCAGCCGCTGTGATTGTAAATGGAGCGGGGATGCGAGGGTATAAAGCCGACCAGAAATGAACACGGATTATCACCGATTCGAGATGTGGCGTCGTTGTTCGCGGTAGTATGGCCGGAGCCGGAAAAGGCGTCCAAGCGGCGAGGAAAGAGGAGTGGGCATGGATCTGGGGTTGACGGGGAAGCTGGTGGTGGTGACGGGCGGCGGGGCGGGGATTGGCGGGGGGATCTCGCGGGCGTGCCTGGTGGAGGGGGCACGGGTAGTGGTGTTGGGCAGGCACTCCAGGAACGTCGATGAGTTTATGGCGGAGATGGGGGCGGCTGGGGCAGCGTGCAAGTTTGTGGAGGCGCATCTGGAAGATACGGCGCGGTGCAAGGAGGCGATTCGAGAGATTGAGGGGAAATTCGGCGACATCTATGGGCTGGTGAACAATGCGGGGGTGAACGACGGCGTGGGGCTCCAGTCGGGGAGCGTGGAGAAGTTTCTAGAGAGTTTGCAGAAGAACCTGGTGCACTACTACGCGCTGGCGCACTATGCGCTGGGATCGCTGAAGCGGACGCGCGGGGCGATTGTGAACATCAGCTCGAAGGTGGCGCTGACCGGCCAGGGGAATACGTCGGGCTACGCGGCCAGCAAGGGGGCGCAACTGGCGCTGACGCGGGAGTGGGCGGCGGAACTGCTGGCAGATGGGGTGCGGGTGAATGCGGTGCTGCCGGCGGAGGTGATGACTCCGCTATATGAGCGCTGGCTGAAGACGCTGGGCGATCCGGAGGCGAAGCTGAGGGAGATTACCAGCAAGATTCCGCTGGGACACAGGATGACGACGCAGGCGGAGATTGCGGCGGCGGTGGTGTTCCTGCTGTCGCCGACCCAGTCCGGGCACACGACCGGGCAGCACATTATTGTGGATGGCGGGTATGTGCATTTGGACCGGGCGCTGACTTAAGGCAGGGATCAGGGAACAGGGAACAGGGGACAGCAGGCGAGAAGCAGCCTCGGGACGCCGTCATCAAGCCTGATCCCTGTTCCCTGTTCCCTGATCCCTGCTCCCTGCCCTTTAGAAGCGGACGAAGAAGCCGATGGTGGGTTCGGAGGTGCGGGTGCGGCGGGTGATGGTGAGGTAGTTCTGGAGGTAGTCGGGCGCGAGGTAGATGAGCTGGCGGAAGCCGAGGCGCATGCCGAAAGGACTGCTGCCGAAGTTGTCTTCGAGACCGGCCTGGTAGTAGTAGGCGGCGCGATATTGGAAGGGCAGGCCCTGGCCGCCGCCGGGGGTGGGGTGGAACTTGATGGTGCCGCCGCCGGCGCCGAGGAAGGGAGTTATGCCGAGGGGGTGGTACTTGAGGTGGGCGACGTAGCCGAAGGTAACCTCATGGGCGCCGGTCTGGGCTCCGCCGGTGAGGATGGTCTGGCTGGGCGGAGGGACGAAGGTGTAGTCCTGGGTGTAGCGGAGGTTGCTGAAGTTGAACTCGAAGCCGACCCAGGGCTTGGCGGTGTAGCGGACGGTGGCGAGCTCGCCGACGGTGGAGCTGGGCTTGATAGTGAGCAGGGTGTGGGAGGTGTTGTAGTCGCGCTGCTCAATGCCGGAGACCGAGGTGCTGATCTCGCCGATGGCGGTGACGGCGAGGTCGACCTTGTTGAGCTGCTTTTCAAGAGCGGTAGGCGGGGCGGTTTCCTGTCCGATTGCCTGGGATGCGGGTAAGCCGAGGAGGCACAACAGAAAAGCCGGGAGGAGCAGGGTGGTTCGAGCAAAAACAGATCGGCGAAACGAAATCGGCATGAAGAACGGACTCCCTTGCGGCGCGAAATTGCGCTTCTGTAAGTCTACCCTGTGCGGGGCTGATTGGCTGGCGGCCAAGAGGCTTAACACCCGTTTAGTTCTCAGTTCTCAGTTCTCAGTTCTCAGTTCTCAGTTCTCAGTTCTCAGTTGAGAGACGGCTGAACGGTCGGCTTTGGTGCTGCGCTAAGAATGACAAGCCTTTAGAAGTGGCGGAGGGTCCCGGTGGGGCGGGGACGGACCGTGGGGATGGTTTCGTCGAAGGCAGATTCGGATTCGGGCTCGCGGGGGGGGTGGTCGCCGGTCTTCTCGAGGGAGCGGCTGACGAGGTCGCGGCTTCCGAGGCCGATGGCGAGTGCGAGGGTGAGGACGATGCCGCCGAAGAGGATTCCAAAGGCGAGTTCGACGACCACGCCGCCGATTTCGAGGTGGTCGAGGACCATGGCGGCGGTGAGCACGAGGACCAGCCACTTGATGCCGAGCGAGAGGAAGCGGGCGTGCTGGAGTTGCAGGTTTACGGCGCCGATGAGCACGGAGCGGGCGAGGAAGCGGGCGATGACGGTCCCGGCGAGCAGGATGAGGACGGCGCCGACGGCATGGGTGAGGTAAGGGATCAGGATAGGAGCAAGCTGCGCGTTGCCGGCGTAGGAGGCGTCGAAGGCGGAGATACCGATGATGCAGCCGAGGACGACGCAGGCCCAGAAGACGGTGCGGGTGACCAGGGCGGTGGGCGAGTGGTCGGGCGACCAGTCGGAGACGTTGGCGGACTGGCTGCGGGCGAAGCGCTCGTCGAACTTGGCGGCGGTGAGAATGCGGCGGAGGATGAGGGCGAGCAGCGCGCCGACCAGGGTGAGAACGGTCACGGCAACCAGCAGAGCGAGCAGGCCGGGGAGGAAGCTGACCAGTTTGACCAGCACGCGGTGCATGGAATCACGGAGTGCGGATGCGATTTGTTGACCCATGAAGAACTCCTGGGGTTCGAGGTACTAGGTTCGAGGTGCGAGGTTCAAGGAACAAGCAGCTGCGAAATGCGGGGATTCTTCACTGCGTTCAGAATGACAATCCTCCAAATTACGGGTTGAAGCGGTCGGGCCAGCGCCAGCGGGAGACGAGGTAGGGCTTGTCGGCCTCAAATGCAGCGGCGAGAGCTTCGACGTGGATCTCGGGTGCAACGGAATCGGCGGCGGCGCCGCTGGTCAGCAATAGATGAGATGCAGCCCAGGCGAGATAGAGCGGGGTGAGCGCGCCGAGCAGGTGGCCGCGGTTGAGGGTACGGAGGCGGTAGGCGAGGACAAAATCATAGATAATGCGGACCCAGAGGGCGTCCGGCATACGGAAGGCGGCGGGCGGCAGGAGTGAGAGTTTCTTGAGGCCGAGCAGCGAGTTGGGCGGCAGGACGAGCGACCAAATCTCCTGCAGGTTGGTGTAGGCGAGGTGGAAGGAGTCCAGCATGGACTGGACGTCGGGGGGGTCGGCGGGGGTGTCAGTGGGGGTGGTCCGGCGCGAGGACTCAGGCTGAGGGGGCGCGGGCCTGGGGGGATAGGCGAGGCGGGCGCGCTGCCAGAAGCTGGCTTTGGCATCGAGGTCGGCAAAGAAGGAGCCGGCGACCTGGGCAAGCATGGCGTTGAGATCGATGGCGTTGGGCGGAGGCAGGGCGCGGGTGCCGGCAGGGACCTCGGTGAGGGAAAAGCCGGCGGTGGCGGCTTCGGCTACGGGCCAGACGATGGCGGTGGACTGGCTGGCGGCGTGCTTCTGCGCGCAGGCGGCGAGGCGCTGGGCCATGCGCGCGGTGAAGGCGAGGTCGATGGCGAGCGGGAAGCGCGGACGGGTGGCGAAGAGGGCGCGGGTGACAGGGTAGAGGATGGCGGAGTTGACCAGGCCGTCGCGCGGGCCGAGGGTGTAGTGCGGCATGGTGAGGTCGCAGCCGCGGGTGAGAACAGCCTCGGCGAGGGCGCGGAGAGCTTCGGGGGCAAGCGACTGGGCTTCGGGGCCAAGCAGGAGGCAGGCGGGGGATTGGTGCTCCTGCATCAGCTTGAAGGTGTTGAGGTAATCGGCTGCGGTGAGAACCCAGGCGGCTGGCGCAGCGGTGGCCGGGGTGTGGGTGATGAGGTTGAGGTGGGCAGCGGTGGGGGGAGTTGGAGGCTCGGGATCGGGAGTGGCTACGAGGACAGGCTGATCGGGAAAGGCTGCTGCGAGGTTGGCGAGAGTGGCCGAGAGAGCTTCCGGGGTGAGCGGGCTGAGGGAGACAAGCAGGGTGGACGCGGAGGGCGTTTGGGGGACGTTCGCGGATGCGTGATCTGAGACTGGGACGGAAGCCATAGGCGTTCGATCTTTTCAAGACGCGCGAAAGAAGGCATGCCCCAGGGGCTAAAGCCCTCTCATTCTGCCGACCGTTTGAGACCCGAGGCTAAAGCCTCGGGGTACCTAGAAGCAGAAGCTGAGACCCGAGGCTAAAGCCTCGGGGTACCTAGAAGCAAAAGCGCTGAATCAAGAACGAACAAAGACGAAATACGGAGCTTCTGAACTGCACTCAGAATGACGACTTGATGAATCAGAATGGCGATCCGAGCCGACAGAATGGCAAGCAAGAATTATTCCTGGAGGGCGAGGATACCGGCAAGGGGGATGCGGACCCACGCGGGGCGGTTGTTGAGCTCGTAGAGGAGTTCATAGAGGGCCTTTTCGAGCAGGTACGCGTTGAGCAGGCGTTGGGCCTGCGGGGGTTGTGGAGTTAGATGCGAGGTAGCGCCGTCCGGTGGCGTGGCGGCGGCGATGGTGGTGCGCCAGGCGGCGAGGAATTCGGTGGAGACGGCGTTTTGCCAGAGCTGGGCCCAGGGTTCAAGGGTTTTGGCGGTATTGGGGTGGCGCTGGGTGAAGTGGTCGAGGGCGGAGTAAGCGGCATAGCTGAAGGAGCGGAGCATGCCGGCGACGTCCTTCAAGGGGGACTGTTTGGCGCGGCGTTCGGCAAGCGAGCGCGCGGGCTCGCCCTCGAAGTCGAGGATGACGAAGTCGCCGCGGGCGCGGAGGAGCTGGCCGAGATGGTAGTCGCCGTGGATGCGGATGCGCTGACCGGCCTGATCGGGGGGGATTTCGGCGATGGCGTGGGCGCGGCTGAAGAGCTCGACGCGGCGGGAAAGAATCAGAGCGGCGGAGTCGGTGGTGAGCTCGTCTGAGAGGGTGTTGAAGGCGCGCTTGAGGGCGTCGAGGGTGCGGGTGATCTGGGCGCGGATGCGGGTGACGTCGGCAGCGAGGATTTCGGCGGTGAAGGGCTCGGGGATGAATGCGGGGTTGTCCGTGGGGGTGCTAAGAGCGAGATGGAGCTCGGCGGTGCGGCGGCCGAGCAGAGCGGCCGCGTCGAGGGAGAGGCCGGCGTGCTCGCGGGCGTCGGCGGGGATGGGTTGGGAGCCGGGTTGGTCGAGGAAGGTTGGCGGGTTTCCGGTGTCCATCGGCATCGGGGAGGCGACGACGCCCTGGTAGTAGCGGGCGAGCTCGTCGAGGGTGAACTGCCAGCCATCGCCCTCGTTTTCAATGAAGCCCTGGAGCATGGCAAGGGTGGTGGGCGCAGCCAGGTTCGAGGTTCGAGGTTCGAGGTTCGAGGTGGGGGATGCGGGCTGACCTACAATCTCGCCGAGGAAGGGGGCGATACGGGGGAAATGGGCGACTTCGGTGAGGAAGCTACCGATCTCGGTGTCGGGGTTTTCGCCGGGTTGGAGGCGGCGAAAGAGTTTGAGGATGAGCTTCTGGCCGTAGAGCATGGAGGTGTTGGACTGCTCGGCCGAGCCGGTGCGGGCGGGGAGCGGGCCGGCACCGCGGGCTTCGGCGAGAGCGGAAGATTTGTGGCCGGCGAGGGTGGGCGCCAGGCTCGAGGGTCGAGGTTCGAGGTTCGAGGGTTGGGTCGCGGCAAGCGAGGCAGGTGATTGCGGTGTGGTGGTCGACGTGGGTGCCGTGGCAGTGAGGGTGGATTCGGTTTCGATGAGGGCGAGCAGGGATTGGCGGACGTCTTCGCGGGCGGTCGCGTCGTGGAGGATGGCGGGGCCGTCGGCGGTGGTGAACGAGGCGAGGATGGATGTGGGCGCGTTGGCGCGGACGGCGCCGGCCTCTGGGCCGGTGGTGAGGGCGACGGGGAGCTGGTAGACGTCGGGATCGCCTTCGGCGTACGTGATCTGGATGAAGACGATAGCGGCGGGCAGGTTGGGGAGTTCGACCCAGTCGAGCAGGTGGACGCTGGTGATGGTGCGGGATTTGGCGCCGAACCAGCGCTGGCGGATGAGGTATGCGGGGAGGAGTTCCTGGACCAGGGTGAGGCCGGGGCCGACGAGCAGCTCGTGCCAGGAACCGGTGATGAGGCTAAGGGGGGCTTCTTCGGCTTCGACAGTGGGGGCCTCCGGACCTGCGGGGGCGGGCTGGAGTTCGAGCCAGAGGAAGGAGTAAGGCGCGAGCGAGAGCGCGTAGGGCTGGTCAGTGATCTGCGGGAAGCTGACGTAGCCGAGCATTTCTACGGGGACCATGCCGGCGAAGCGGGTAAGGTCGAGCGCGACCGGCTGGGCGAAGCGGGAGAGATTGGCGACGCAGAGGACAGTCTCGGTGTAGGGCGAGGCACCGGCGGAGGCGGGCGCGGTGGCGAAGGTGGAGGGCGATTCGGGGTCGTAGTGGCGGAGGTAGGCGAGGACTTTGCGGTTTTCGGGGGCGAGAAACTCCTGGGTGCCGCGGCCGAAGACGCGGAAGAGCTTGCGCAGGGCGATCATGTTGCGCGTCCAGTGGAGAAGCGAGGACTGATCGGAGAGCTGGGCTTCGACGTTGACGGCCTGGTAGCCCCATATGGGGTCCATGATGACCGGGGCATAGAGGCGGGCGGGCGTGGCGCGGGAGAAACCGGCGTTGCGGTCGGAGGTCCACTGCATGGGGGTGCGGACGCCGTTGCGGTCGCCGAGGTAGATGTTGTCGCCCATGCCGATCTCGTCGCCGTAGTAGAGGATGGGCGTGCCGGGGAAGCTGAAGAGGAGCGAGTTGAGCAGCTCGATGCGGCCGCGGTTGTTGTCCAGCAGCGGGGCGAGACGGCGGCGGATGCCCACGTTGATACGCATGCGCGGGTCAGCCGAGTAGGCGAGGTACATGTAATCGCGCTCGTCGTTGGTGACCATCTCCAGGGTGAGCTCGTCGTGGTTGCGAAGGAAGAGGGCCCACTGGCAGATGTCGGGGATGGGCGGCGTCTGGGCCATGATGTCGGTGATGGGCAGGCGGTCTTCCTGGCGGAGGGCCATGTAGATGCGCGGCATCAGGGGGAAGTGGAAGGCCATGTGGCACTCATCGCCCGAGCCAAAGTAGGGGCGGACGTCGGCGGGCCACTGGTTGGCTTCGGCCAGGACGAGGCGGTCGGCGTATTCGGTGTCGATGGCGGCGCGGATCCGCTTGATGACGGCGTGGGTTTCGGGGAGGTTCTCGCAGGAGGTGCCGTCGCGTTCGACCAGGTAGGGGATGGCATCCATGCGCAGGGCGTCGACGCCCATATCGAGCCAGAAGCGCATGGCTTTGAGGACTTCTTCGAGTACAGCGGGGTTGTCGAAGTTAAGGTCGGGCTGGTGGGAGAAGAAGCGGTGCCAGTAATAGGCTCCGGCGGTCTCGTCCCAGGTCCAGTTGGATTTTTCGGTGTCGGAGAAGATGATGCGGACGTCTTTGTAGAGTTGATCGGTGGGGGACCACACGTAGAAGTCGCGTTCGGTCGATCCGACAGGAGCGCGGCGGGCGCGCTGGAACCAGGGATGCTGGTCGGAGGTGTGGTTGATGACCAGCTCGATGAGGACCTGCATGTTGCGCTGGTGGGCGGCCGAGAGGAACTGCTTGAAGTCGTCGAGGGTTCCGTAGGCGGGATTGACGTCGACGTAGTTGGCGATGTCGTAGCCGTCGTCGCGGCCGGGGGAGGGAAAGAACGGGAGCAGCCAGAGGCAGGTGACGCCAAGGTCCTGAAGGTAATCGAGGCGGGAGAGCAGGCCGGGGAAGTCACCGATGCCGTCGCCGTTGGAGTCCTGGAAGGCGCGGACATGGAGTTCGTAGATGACGGCGTCCTTGTACCAGAGAGGATCGGTGGCGCTGCCGGCTTTCTTCACGCGTGCTGGTCTCCAAAACCAATATGATGCGCCTTTTCAGCGGTTGGGCGACAACGAGTGGCGCATGTGGCGAATTCGCTTCTCCAAACGCTTTCATCCGTGGTATACAAATACTTGTATGTGAGGATTTTGGATGACGGACCTCAAGCAAGTGGCGTTTCGCGGGGATTCGCTGGCAGTGCTGAAGTCATTTCCAGAATCGGCACGGAAAAGAGCAGGCAGGCAATTGGAACTTGTCCAGATGGGCCGAGAACCTGCGGATTGGAAGCCGATGACGACGGTCGGCGCAGGTGTACGAGAAATCCGTTTGCGCGATGATAACGGAATCTACCGAGTGGTCTACGTTGCGAAGTTTGCGAAGCGAATTTTTGTGTTGCACTGTTTCCAAAAGAAGAGTCAAAAGACGATGAGGGCTGACATCGATCTGGCCTCGCGCCGGTATCGAGAACTGCTAAGGGAGTATTCACAATGAACGAGCAATTCGAGAGCATTTGGGACGCAATTGAGGACGATCCTGTCGAAGCTCAGAAGATGAAGCTTCGTTCGGCGATGATGACCGCGCTTTGCGACTATATCAAGTCTGAGGGACTGACTCAGAAGCAGGCTGCGAAGAAATTGGGCGTCACACAGCCGCGGATTTCCGATCTTGTGCGGGGACGCATCGATTTATTCGCGATCGATAGTCTGGTGAATATGCTCGCACTGGCGGGGCTGCGGATTGAAATGCATATCGGTAAGGCGGCGTAGAACAGCCTCGGCCTCCGACGATTCGCAGAGATTAGATATTGCGGATGTCGAGCATGCCGGAGGTGTCGGTTTTGCGGGTGACGCGGAGTACGTGGGCGGGCATGATGGCGGGGCGGAGGGCGACGTAGTTGGAACGATCGTGCCACTGGTAGTGGGCGCTGGTGAGCAGATCTTCGACGTCGAAGAACTCATCGTGACCGATGCCGAGCTGTTTGAGGTCGAGGTCGACCCAGCCGGCCTGCTCGTTGTGGGGATCGAGGTTGACGA
>CAZAXI010000168.1:0-9449 GCA_964489045.1 uncultured Granulicella sp.
CCGCAACGCTCTGCCGCCTCTTCCTGATTGATCCCCTGTTCCTCGCGGATGCGACGAATGGCACGACCGAACCGGATGCGAATATCGACGGGCATTAGCTTCGATCTTCAAGTGCTGTAGCCAATGCGTACACATCTGATGAGTCACATAGTTGTAGACTGAAAAGCGCCTCCTACAATCCCTAACTCTCAATGGCGAGGGCGTGGGATTTGTGGCGAAGGCTTCCGGAGAAGATCAGCCATCCAATTCCGCCTGGAGGCGATGATGAAGAGACTTGCGATCCTGCTATTGCTTGCTGCGCCGCTTTCGTTGTCTGCCAAGGATGATTGGCAATCCGATTTCCAGAAATGGTCAGCTTCAAGTCAAGCCAGTCCGTTGTGCAAGGTTCGATACACAACCGGAATCTATCGCCCCGGTTTAGGTGATGGACCACAATGGGGCTTTATGACGGAGAACATGTTCAAGTGGTTCTCCAAAGACGGGGTGAAACTCGCTCCCTCGGTCTGCCCGGCTCCAATTGCCAAAGCAAGCTACCGCATTCTCTTCTCCGAAACTCCCGTGACGACGGTCAGCCAAACCACCCACGGGTCAGAGACACGCACAACCACGCAGCCGTTCAACGCCGACGCGCAAGTCCACACCACTTACCCAGACGGCAGCAGCACAAACAGCACCGCCACGATCAACGGTCAGCAAACTTCCACGGTAATCGTTCCAACAGAGACGACAATCTCACGATCTTCGACAACCTTGTACATGTACACCTATCGGGTTAACGGAAGTCAGTTGCAACTGATAAGCACCGATAGGGCTATCTTCAGCCGAGTGGCCGCCAGCGGTTCTGGAGATAACGCCGCAGGAGCAGAGCTTGGTGCTGGAATTGGGAACCTGATAAGAGCTTCCGGGGATCGAGGCAGGACAGACAAGTTGTACGAGGAAGCCTTGAATGCGATTCGCGCAGACACGCAGGGCGGAACAGTTCCGCCTCCATCGCCCCCTACTCAAGCGGCGGACCTCAGCCGAGCGAACAGTGCTACGCCAAGCATTCCGGTTGGTTCGGATGACGCCTCGCGTGCGGCCTATTACCGCCAAGCGTGCGGAAGCGGTGACATGCAAAACTGCGTCAACCTGGGCACGATGTACCGCATGGGATGGGGCGTAAGCAAGGATTCTTCACAAGCGAGTGTGCTGTTCAAGAAAGGGTGCGACGCGGGAATCCTAGATGGGTGTAACTCTCTGGAGTCAGTCGGGTCGCCAGCACCGGCGCCAGTGCCCACATTGGATGCTGCCCTGCAAGTTGCAAGCCAAGCCTCCGTGTCAATTGACTCCAGCCCCTCTGGAGCAGACATCGAAATCGACGGCGCATTTGTCGGAGACACTCCATCCACGGTCAGCATTGCATCCGGCACTCATCAAATCGCAGTCAAGAAGAAGGGCTTTAAGGACTGGAGCAAGGCCCTCACCGTTACCGGCGGAGTGATTCATCTGAGTGCCGAATTGGAGAGCGTTTCCCAATCTTCCCAAACCAGTGAGAAAGTCACCGCTCAATTGACTGGCCCGACGGTGGCAGCGGCTCTCCCATCGGTCCAAAGCATCGACGCTTCAAAGGAACAGGCCGCCAGTTCTGATGCCGAGACACAGTTTCACCTTGGCACGCTCTATGAGACCGGCAACGGCGTGCCACAGGACTACACACAGGCCGTGCTCTGGTATCGCAAGGCCGCAGAGCAGAACTTCGCCAAAGCGCAGTACAGGCTTGGCGTGCTGTATGCCAACGGAGTTGGTGTGCCGCTAGATAAGGCGCAATCAGCGGCATGGTTTCAAAAGTCAGCCGAACAAGGATATGTCTATGCACAAGAAATGCTCGGCTCAGACTACCTTACAGGCGAAGGTGTACAGCGCGATTACGCGGAAGCCTACTTCTGGTTTGACATTGCTTGCGCTAGCAAGGCCCGTGAAGTTGTGGTCGGCGAACGAGCTACGCAACGGGACGCAGCGGCCGTTTACTTGACGCCAGCCGATCTATCCCGCGTACAGGAGCGGGCACGGAAATGGTTTGGGGATCACCCGCCTAAGACGCAGGACGGAGTCACCGGGGATAATCAATGAATCTTAGAGAAGGAACGCGACGACTGGCCTTGCTCTTGGGAGTCTCTTGTCCCGTCAGATCATCCTTCACCGTTATTTCCGCCTACAGTTGCTCATCGCGGCCAGAGTTGCTCAGAACTCATCCTTGAGCAACTCTGCGGAATCTTGAGCAACTCTAGGCAATTCGAGTGTCCAAGGCTGTTCAAATCCTCCGGGCTTTTTGACTACTCCCAAGGACTTTGTTGCGCGACGCAAGGTAGCGTGGGAGATGCCGTTTTCCTTCGCCTGTGTCTGAACCTCCACCGTGGGTTTCGGCCCCTCCGAGAGTGCCAGGCGAAGAAACTCTTCTGCTTCCTCAAGCCTGCTGCGATCTTCGGGGCGAGACGGGGGAGCGAGCAATTCATCCGCTTTGAGTCCGCTTTCCCCGTGCCACTTCACCGCCCCATCCTTGACGATCGAGAAAGCCAGCGAAGGGCCGAATTCGCCTAGATTGCTTTTTGACTGCGCCACGATTCGGCGCGTGGAATCCTGCGGGTCGGATGCGACCAATAACTCACATCGAGCCGCGCCGGTAATGTCAATCGACCCCATCGGGCGATAGAGCGCACTTCCGCCGACTCCCTTGGAAAGATGGCGGTTGATGAGGATAGCGCAGCCTTTGCGTTCTGCCAGCTTTATCAGGCCATCAAGGACCGGGCGGGTCTCGTTGGCACGGTGAGCATCCACGTCGGCCCCAAGGAAGGATTGCAGGGGGTCAATGACCACCAGCCGGGCATGACAGTCCGTCACTGCCTGTTCGAGTTGCCCAGTATCCTCTAGCGTGATGGTGCGCGGCTTATCGTCCGAATTTAGTGTTCCACGAAGCCAGAAGAATCGACTCGCAACTCCGTCCAATGCTTCAAAGCGGGGACGCAAAACATACTCCGGGGAGTTTTCATTCGTAAGGTAGAGCACATTTCCGGGTGTGGCTGGCTCACCGCTGAGTATGGTCTCACCGCGAGTGAGCGATGCGGCCAGGGCCATCGCAAGGGCTGTCTTGCCTATTCCCGGATCACCGGAGAGCATGGTGAGCATTCTAAGTGGGACGTATGGTTTCCATAGCCACTCGACAGGCTTAGCCTCTACGTCTGCCAGACAGACCACATCCGGCCTGCGAGTTGGGCTTGTTTGCCGTGAGGCCGTATTCGGCCCGCAGACCTCGGCTATAGACCCGTCATGGGCCTGTGGTACGCTTCGACTAGACAAGATTTACCCTCCGGCCCACGTTCCCGCGTGGGCCTTTCTGCGTGCAGGACGCCACATCACCGCACCTGCGTCGTGGAGCTCTCGGCCACAAACCGCTCTACGTCGGCAGGAGCAAACAAGAGGCGCCTGCAAATTCTTGTCGGTCTGAGCTTGCCCATTTTGACCCACTTTCGGATGCTGTGCGGGCTGACAGCCAGAGCTTCGGCGACTGCCGTAAGGGTTAGCAGTTTGGGAACGGTTTCGACCATTACTCCGCCCTCGCTTTCAGCCGTGCTTCGACCGCCTCTGCGGAGACAAGCCACTGCCTCATCTTCTTGCGAGCCTTCAGCTTTCCAGCCCATATCAGCGAGTAGGTGTGTGTGAGCGTCACTCCCAGACGACGAGCGGTTTCGGCCACGGTAATTTCACGATCTGCCATAAGTGGTTCCTCCTTGCTTGCAGTAGTTATATCTGTTACAGTTGTTTCGTGACACGTGACCAGTACAAAACCGTTACAACTAAAGAGAGCTTCGCCGTCCTGATACCCGCATCGCCAGGAGAGGCGATGGGAGAAGCCACGTTCCTAATAGAGCTTGGGAATCCTCAGCCTGTGCGAGCCGTCACCATGCAAGAGTTGAAAAATGCGGCGAGGCAGATGAAAGGGGCAGATGGAAAACAGTTCTTCGCGCTCTTGGCGCTCAGAGGGGCGCTAGAGTCGGGCGACAATCTTGCATTGGATAAAGCGAAAGAGCTTATGGAGCATGCCTATCGGCTGCGGGAAGCCGAGAAGTTGCCGACGGTAAACCCGGAAGTAGATTGGCAGCTTGGGGAACTGTTCGCGCGGGACAGTGGCTTAACGCCAGAGGAAACGAGTCGGTACTTAAGCGGGTTCCGCCCCGGCCCAAGAGCCAGAGAAAACCCCTCAAGATTGCTCTCCTACGAGGTCTCCAAAGCTATAGCGGCCCCCCTAGACAATGCACAGATCGTTCTCTGGTGGATGAACGGCGCTTTCAGACCTGCTATCTACTGCCCTGACACGAAGACGGCTCTTTACGTTCATACCTTCTTCATTGCGCCCGTCGGCGGGCCGGGGTTTCGCATCTGCCCCTACGATGGGGAGCAATTCTTTCAGGATCGACCAAACCAAGATTATTGCTGCCCCGCACATCGGGAAGCTCATCGTGTGGCGAGGTGGCGCGATGAACGAAGAAACAAATTAGCAGTTGAGAAGGGTAGAAAGGGGAAAAAGAATGTCACTCAAAAAGCGCGGTAGCACTTGGCACACACATTTTTTCGTGGATGGCGAGCGGTTCCGGCAATCGCTGGACACAAGCGACTGGCGCGAAGCGCAGCGCAAGGAACGGGATCTTATTCGGGATGCCAAGGCGGGCAAGCTCGCTGCGAGGAATGACGACTTCGGGCGCCTCCCCTTCTCTGCCGCGGCCAAGCGCTTTCTCGCAGACCGTAAGCCTCACCTTGCGCCTCGCAGCATACAGACCGAGGGCGAGCGGGTGAAGCCTGTCAACAAGAGCCTTGGGGACGTTGTGGTTTGCCGCATGACGGCTGGGCAGGTTGCCGCATACATCCGCGAGCGCAATGCAGCGGGAAAGTCCAACGCGACGATCAACCGCGAATTGGACATTATCCGGGGGGTGCTCAAGCGGGCGAAGCGCTGGCACCACTTTGCGGATGAGATTCACCCGCTGCCCGTGCGTCAGAGCATCGGGCAAGCGCTGACCTATGAGGAGAAGGTAAAGCTGCTCCACAGGGCGGCCGCACGCCCGGACTGGAAGACTGCCGCGTATGCCGCTCGTCTTGCTCTCAATACGACTATGCGCGGTTGCGAGATCAAGGAACTGCGCTGGCGCGACGTTGACATGATCGGGCGATCGCTCACCGTCAAGAAAAGCAAGACCGAGGCCGGCGAGCGGGTGATTCCCTTGAATGCCGATGCCTGGGCGGTGATTCTGGAGCTTTACAGGCGCTCACAGGCGCTCGGAGGTACTGAGCCAAGCCATTTCCTCTTCCCGGCCTGCGAGACCGCCCATATCGACCCTACAAAGCCTATCAAGAGTTGGCGCACGGCATGGAGACGCCTCACCCGTGCGGTGGACTGCCCCGCTTGTGGTCTGCTCCAGAATCCGGGCGAGAAATGCGCCAAGTGCGAGGCGAGCATTGCGAAGCTCAAGAGCCCCTTTACCAGGTTCCGCTTCCATGATCTACGGCACCAAGCCATCACGGAGCTTGCCGAGTCCAAGGCGAGCGACAGCACCATCATGTCGATTGCGGGTCACGTCTCGCGCAAGATGCTCGCGCACTACTCCCACGTCCGGCTGGACGCGAAGCGGAACGCTCTGGACGCGCTGACAATGGGAAGGGGGAAACAGGCCGATTCGGAGCGCACATCGAAGGGTTACGACACAAACAGCGACACAAACGTGTCGCCGTCGTCAATACCCCTACCGCATGTTATTGAATCTTTGGTGGAGCTGAGCGGGATCGAACCGCTGACCTCCTCGTTGCGAACGAGGCGCTCTCCCAGCTGAGCTACAGCCCCCACCAGACGCACATCGCGCTCAGCCGAACCAAATCCGTCAGGATCGGTCCAGCCACTCAACATGCCGTCGTAACAACCTCTTAGAGTGTAACAGGAGGCAGTCGCACCACCTATAGCCACGCCCGTTCTCGCCATGAAATGTGCGGCAGAAGAAAGACGGAACACCACTCTTAGTGGCGTTCCGTCCGGTTGTTTCAGGAGGGTAGAGAGGTTTAGACAGTCTGACGACGGCGGAAGAGCAAGCCCGCTGCGCCCATCAGTCCAGTGCCGAGAAGCATAAGGCTGCTGGGTTCAGGAACGTTAGTAACGGAAGCATCGAAGTCAACGCCAGAAGGATCACCCGATCCGTTAACCGGTCCAATACCCGCCTGTTCGACGATGAATGTAAGTGTGTCCGTACCGCTAAGCAGGTTTAGCGCAACGGTATCTGCGGCCGTGCAGTTAGGTGATGGGGGATCGGCGCAATGACCGTCGCCGCCTAACGCACCAAGCCCAATGAGCGTAGAGGTCCCTGCGGTGGTAGTCAGCAAGACTTCGGTTGTGTCGTCCGCCAGCACAGTGATGGTTCCATTATAGGCGGTGGTGAGACCGGTGACGCTGGTTGTGAACTCGTAGTAGCCATACCCCGGGTTGACTGTGCCTAACGGGCCAGCGTTGGCGTTAATGCCAACCCAACTGGAGTTTGTGAGCGGGCCGGCCCAGATCGGGGATTCCGGATTGAGGTCGGTTGCGCTGACGGGGCTGATCGCGGTGATGGTCGGAGTCGACGGGATCAATGCGACGGTGCTCACGATCTGGTTGCCGACATACTGCATTTCGCTGTTGGAGACGGAGACCGTGGGGTCGTATGGGCCGGTACCGCTCGCCCCATAGCTACCGAGATATAGGGTGGTGGCAAAGGCGAAGGACGAGGACGCGGCCAGCGCCGCTCCAAGGACAGCAAGTTTACCGAAGCTCTTCATTGAACCCTCCTGAAATCACGTATATATCTGAAATCACCGATATTGAGTCGCGGGTTTGAACTGAATTGCAAGGACTTCAACATCTCTGTACCAGAAACCGCTGGAAACCCTTCACACTCCGAGGGTAGAACCCCCCTCTCCGAGTCTCCGTTGTGCCCTGTATGTTGCACTTGGAAGACCAAACAGCGCCTCCTGGAATCAACAAGTTAGAAGGTCATCTCCCCAGGGATGTGCAGGACTTTGCATACCCTGGGCTATTTCTGTACCACTTTTACTTCTGACTGCGTACCCAGTTCCGGCCCCCCAACCACCGACCGGATTGCGATGGGATGCGCTGCATCCGCTCCCTGAAAGACGCTGAATTCCGATCAGATCTTCCCGCCTTTCGTTTGCGAAACTATTTCCTTGTTGCACCGTCTCCCTTGTATAACTCTCTGACGCGAGAACCTGGTCGACAGTTGCTCTTCGAGTCCCGGCGCTGCGTCCCGGATTTCTCTTCTCCAAACAGGAGCACAGTTGATGGCTTTCCGTTTCCGTCTCTTCGCCGCCCTTGCCCTCACGCCGCTCTCGCTTTTCGCTCTCCATGGGCAGGCGCCGCAGCGCGATATCAAGCCCTCCGAAACCGGGGCGATGCCGCCGAAGACCTGGGTCGACAGGGACACCGGCCACCGCGTGTGGCGCGTCTCCGACGAGCCCAACTCCGGTGCGTTCTACTTCAACGTGAACGCCTTCACCCCGGACTCGAAGCAGATGGTCTACAACTCGCCCGATGGCATCCGCGTGCTCGACCTGGCGACCATGACGGCACGGATATTGGTGCCGAACACGCCACCGCCCGCCGCCCCGGCCGGGACGGATGCCACGGCAGCAGGACGTGGCGGCCGCGGCTTCGGTGGCGGGGCGCGCGCCATCGTCGCCGGCCACAAAACTGACAGCATCTTCTTTACCCGCATGGATCCCGTCACTCGCAGCAACGCGGTCTACAAGGCCGACACCAATACCGGCGAGATTCGCAAGCTGATCGATCTTCCGCCGCGCGTCAGCATCTCCAGCGTCAACGCCGACGAGACCCTTGGCGCCGGCACCTATAACGAGGCCGATTGCCCGGGCGGCGATCCCAATGCACCCAATGCCTTTCTGCCTGCGCAGGCCGGTGGATTCGGCAGGGGCGGCGGTGCAGGTGGAGCGGGCGGCCCAGTCGGTCCCGCTGGTCCGGGCGCTCAGGCCGGCCCTGGTGCGCCGGGACAGGCTCCCAACGCCAACGCGGCGAATTCCAGGCTCGGGGCGGCCAACGTGCAATCCGACGACAAGGGCGCGATGATGGAGCGCCGGCTTGCCGCACACATTCCCGTGGTGTTGTTCACCATCCGGCTGGAGCCCGGTCCGAACGGCGAGAAGCCCGGCACCATCAAGATGCTGCAGCACTCCACCGACTGGGTCAATCACCTGCTCTTCTCGCCCACTGACCCGACGCTGTTGATGTACTGCCACGAAGGTATGTGGCAGAAGGTCGATCGCATCTGGCTCATCCATACCGACGGCACCCAGAACACGCTCGTCCACAAGCGCACCATGGTGATGGAGATCGCCGGCCACGAGTTCTGGGGCCTCGACGGCAAGACCATCTGGTACGACTGGCAGTACCCCAAGGGTGAAGACTTTTTCGTCGCCAGCTACAACCTGGAAACCCACAAGCGCGTCGCCTACCACCTGCAGCGCAACGAGTGGTCAATTCACTTCAATTTGACCCAGGACCTCGACCTGTTCTGCGGCGACGGCGGCGACGTTGGGCAGGTCGCGCAGGCCCCCGACGGCGAGTGGATTGAACTCTTCCGTCCGCAGATGATCGGCAACACCGAGGGCGCGCTCAACGATCCGAATTTCTTCCAGCCCGGCGTCTTCCACTCAGAACACCTGGTCAATATGGCGTGGCAGGACTACCACGCCGAACCGAATCCGCGCTTCTCGCCCGACAAGAAGTACGTCTTCTTCACCAGCAATATGTTCGGCGCGAGCTATGTCTTTGCCGTCGAAGTCGCCAAGGCCGCCGACCTCAAGGATGCGGTATCCACGCCTGAACTCGCCGCGAAATTCGCGCCCACCCCGCCGAAACCAACGACGACGGAAAAATAACCTGGTGGCGCAGCCCGCGCGCCCTTGCAATCCTTTGACTAACAGGAGCACCATGCTACGCCGAATCGTTCTAGTCGCCGCACTCATCGCCCTCCCGTCCCTGCTGCGCGCCGCATCCACTCCCGCACCCGCAACCTCACAGAAAGCGCGCGTCATTCAGCAGTTCACCGCTGGCTGGCGCTTCCTTCAGTCGGATCCTCCCGGCGCGGAGAAATCCGGCTTCGACGACTCATCGTGGAAGCTGGTAACGTTGCCGCACGACTGGTCCATCGCCGGCCCGCCGAAGGAAGACGCCCCCTCGCGCGGGGCGGGTGCGTTTATGCCCACCGGCATCGGCTGGTATCGCAAGACCTTCACGGTTCCCGCCGCCGATGCCTCGCCCACGGCAGCGCGCCGCACCTTCATCGTCTTCGACGGTGTCATGGCCAATAGCGACGTCTACCTCAACGGCGAGCTTCTCGGCCACCGGCCCTACGGCTACGTCA
>CAZAXI010000169.1:0-9404 GCA_964489045.1 uncultured Granulicella sp.
GGACTTCGAGGAGCTTGCGGACGTCGTCGAAGTGGAGGCCGGTGGTGGGTTCGTCTAGTAGATAAAGCGTCCGACCTGTTTGCCTTTTGCTCAGTTCGCGGGCGAGCTTCATGCGCTGGGCTTCGCCGCCGGAGAGGGTGGTGGCGGACTGGCCGAGATGGATGTAGCCGAGGCCGACATCGACCAGGGTTTGGAGTTTTGCGGCGGCGGTGGGAATGTCCTTGAGGATGGGGAGCGCGTCGGCGATGGGGAGATCGAGAAGGTCGGCGATGGAGTGGCCGTTGAAACGGACCTGGAGGGTTTCCTGATTGTAACGGCGACCGTTACATACGTCGCAGAGGACGTAGACGTCGGGCAGGAAGTTCATCTCAATGCGCTTCTGGCCCTCGCCCTGGCAGGCTTCGCAGCGGCCTCCCTGCACGTTGAAGGAAAAGCGCCCGGGTTTGTAGCCGCGCTCGCGGGCTTCAGGGAGCTGGGCGAAGAGGTCGCGGATGGCGGTGAAGACTCCGGTGTAGGTTGCCGGATTGGAGCGGGGGGTGCGGCCGATGGGAGACTGATCGATCTCGATGACCTTGTCGATCTGGTCGATGCCGACGACGCGGCCGTGCTCGCCGGGTTCTTCACGGGAGCCGTAGAGAGTGCGGGCGAGGGCGCGGTAGAGGATGTCGGTGACGAGGGTGGATTTGCCCGAGCCGGAGACGCCGGTGACGACGGTCATGACGCCGAGCGGGAAGTGGACGGTGAGGTGCTGGAGGTTGTGGGCGACGGCGTCTTCGACGGTGATCCACTTGCCGGTGAGCGGGCGCGGAGCGGGACGGGCGACGATCTCGATTTTGCCGGCGAGGTACTGGCCGGTGAGGGAGCCGGGCGCGGCCATGATGTCGGCGGGCGTGCCGGCGGCGATGAGGTTGCCGCCATTCTTGCCGGCGCCGGGTCCGAGGTCGAGGACGTAGTCGGCCTGGCGGATGGTGTCTTCGTCGTGCTCGACGACGAGGACGGTGTTGCCGAGGTCGCGGAGGTTTTCGAGGGCGTTGAGGAGGCGGCGATTGTCGCGCTGGTGGAGGCCGATGGAGGGCTCGTCTAAAACATAAAGCACGCCGCGGAGTTTGGAGCCGATCTGCGTGGCGAGGCGGATGCGCTGGCCTTCGCCGCCGGAGATGGTGGCGGCGGAGCGGTCGAGCGAGAGGTAGTCGAGGCCGACGGCATTGAGGAATTCGAGGCGCTCGACGATCTCGCGCTGGAGGCGGTCGGCGATGATGGCTTCGCGGCCGGTGAAATGGAGGGCGCGGGCGGCGGCGAGGGCGCGCTCGAGGGAGAGAGCGGTGAAGTCGGCGATGGAGAGGTTGGAGGTTGGAGGTTGGAGGTTCGAGGGGGGTGACGGCATTGCCCCAGGGGCTAAAGCCCCTCTTCCTGTCTGGGAGCGTGTGAGACCCGAGGCTGAAGCCTCGGGGTACCTAGAAGCGGTTTCCTGAGGATGGGTCGGCGGTTCACCCCGCATTTCAGAATCGAGATGTGGGGCACCCGGCTTGGATGGGGCGCCCCCTACGGAGATGGTGACGGCGAGGGATTCGGGGCGGAGGCGCTTGCCGTGGCAGCGGGGGCAGGTGGTGGCGGACATGTACTGCATCATGTACTCGCGGTAACCCTCGGACTTGGTGTCGTCGAGATTGGAGCGGAGGTACGAGAAGATGCCGTGGAAGCCGGTGCGGCCGGATTCACCCTTGGGGGGGCCGTAGAGGAAGAAGTCCTGCTGCGGCTTGGTGAGCTGCTCGAAGGGGACTTTGAGATCGATCGAGTATTTTTCGGCGGCGAGCTTGATGAGGCGGAGCAGGTAGGAGGAGCCGGAGCCGGGACCCATGGCGCCGTCGAGCAGAGGCTTGGACCAGTCGGTAATTGTTTTCGCCGGGTCGAAGTCGTAGATCGAGCCGAGGCCGTGGCACTCGGGGCAGGCGCCGTAGGCGGAGTTGAAGGAGAAGCTGCGGGGCTCGAGGCGGGCGACGTTGATGCCGCAGTCGGGGCAGGCCATGGAGGAGGAGTAGAGAGTCTCCTGCGGGCGGCGGGTGACGGGATCGACGAAGCCGATGAGGACCAGGCCCGAGGCCATCTGGAGGGCTTTGGTGACGGAGGTTTCGAGGCGCTTGGTGTCGAATTTTTGAGGTTCGAGGTTCGAGGTTCGAGGTTCGAGGGGCTTGAGGATGATGCGGTCGACTACGGCTTCGACGGTGTGGTTCTTCTTCTTGTCGAGGCGCATGCCTTCGGTGAGTTCGACCATCTCGCCGTCGATGCGGGCGCGGAAGCCCTGCTGATCGAGGGCTTCGAGTTCTTCGCGGAACTCGCCCTTGCGGCCGCGGACCAGGGGCGCGAGCACGGTGATGCGCTCGCCGGGGGATTCAGAGACGGTGCGCTCGACGATCTGGGCGACGATTTGCTCGGGGGTCTGGCGGGTGATGGGAAGGCCGCAGTTGGGGCAGTGAGGCTGGCCGACCGAGGCGTAGAGCAGGCGGAGGTAGTCGTAGATCTCGGTGATGGTGCCGACGGTGGAGCGGGGGCTGCGGGAGGTGGTTTTCTGCTCGATGGAGATGGCGGGGGAGAGGCCGTCGATGGCGTCGACGTCGGGGCGCTCCATCTGGTCGAGGAACTGGCGGGCGTAGGCGGAGAGGGTTTCGACGTAGCGGCGCTGGCCCTCGGCGTAGATGGTGTCGAAGGCGAGCGAGGATTTGCCGGAGCCGGAGAGGCCGGTGACGACGGTGAGGGTGTTGCGCGGGATGGAAACGTTGACGTTGCGCAGGTTGTGCTGGCGCGCGCCGCGGACGGTGATGTGAGTGATGGCCATGCGGATTGGTTCGGACGTTGGCACTCACGTGTGCGACGTGAGAGACGAAACGGCCAAGTTAACAGGATACGGCATTTAAGGTTCGAGGTTCGAGGTTCGAGGTTCGAGGTACGAGGTACGAGGTGCGGGTGGGGGGTGCGGGTGGAGCGGATAACACTTAAGCTGCATAGCCAACCGCAAGGGGCGGAGGGAGTATCTGAGTAATCAACGAGTTTTTCGAAGAAACTCGATGGAATGAAACTCTGCTGCGATTGAATTCTGGTAACAATAGATTGGGTTTTGCCTGGTTTGAACCAATTTTGCGCAGGTAAACGCAGAAAACGCAGAGGTACGTTCCGTTGACCGATTTTGTAATGTTGGTGTGTGCAGTGCTGGCGTCGTTGGCGTTTGGGGTGTTGACGGCCTACGGGGTGTGCGTGGGGATGTTTGGGTTGTTCCGGATGCAGGTGCGGGCGGCGGAGGCTCCGGTGCGGGTGGCGAGTGGGGCGGAGGCGGTCGAAGGGTAGTGGGGGGGAAGTGGCCCCAGGGGCTAAAGCCCCGATTCCTTATTAGCGTCTGAGAGACCCAAGCCTAAAGGCTTGGGGTACCTTGAAGCTGAGACAAAGACAAATGCGGGGATTCTTCGCGGCGCTCAGAATGACAAAGACAAATGCGGGGATTCTTCGCGGCGCTCAGAATGACAAGCCGACACCAAACGAAGGGCAAATACGGGGGTTCTTCGCTTCGCTCAGAATGACAAAGACAGAAGGGTTTAGGCGATAATCACTCTGGTGAAGCGCCAAGGGCAATCCGCAGGTTCCAGTTCCGCAGATTCCAGTTCGACAATGAGACTTACGCTTGCGGTGACCGGGGCGAGCGGGGCAGTGTTTGCCGCAGAGATGCTGCGGGCGCTGGACGCGGATGCGCGCGTGGGGAGGGTTGACTTTATCGCGTCGGAGGCGGCGCTGCGGGTGTTTGCGGAAGAGTTGGGGCTGAGCGGGCGGAATGGGCTGGTGGCGAAGCTGCTGGGTGCGGGTTCGGGAAAAAACGGGGCGGGCTCGGGGAAGATTGTGCAGCATGCGGAGGCGGATATTGGGGCGAATGTTGCGAGCGGAAGCTACCGGTCGGACGGGATGATTGTGCTGCCGTGCACGATGGGGACGCTGGCGGGGATTGCGAATGGGATGGCGTCGAATTTGATCGAGCGGGCGGCGGATGTCTGTTTGAAGGAGGGGCGGCGGCTGGTGCTGTGCGTGCGGGAGACGCCGTTCAACCGGATCCACCTGAGGAATATGCAGCTTGCGTCGGATGCTGGGGCGACCATCTTTCCGGTGATGCCGACGCTGTACAACCTGCCGCAGGACACGACCGAGATGGCGCGGCAGTTTGTGGACCGCGTGCTGGCGCATGTGGGGCTGCGGCAGGCGGGGGCGTATGAGTGGGGCGCGGATTGAGGCGAGGGCTTCTAGGCCGCCCGCGCCTTATGATGCCTGGCCAGCCAACTCGCGCCAGCAAGTAACCAAAGAAATCCAATGAGTGAAACGAGACTGAGACGACCGCTGCTCTGCGAGGCTTGCGCGAATGTCCGAGCCTGATGCACGTGCCACCATGTGGTGGCGACCATCGCGCACCAAACACATGAGCCCGCAAACCATACGGCCTTAACGAATCGCTCTGTTCCATTTCTGGGCATCGTCCTTCTTCCCTGCGTGCGTTATCGAATTATGCTCGGCGTGCGAAGTCTAGCACTCGGGGGGCTAAAGAGGTTGCTGAAAAAGCCCATGCGGGCCGCAAACGGTGACCTCAGCGGCTGAAGCCGCGATGATTTTGCGGCTTTTACGGCACGGATAAATCCGTGCCCTTAAGCAAAACGGACTTTTTCAGCATTCTCTAAAGTCCGCTGCTGATCCTATTTGAGGGGCTTGCCGAACTCTTCGGCGAAGACGGTGTGGCGGAGGTCGAAGCGGCCGCCGTTGAACTTATCGGGACCCTTGAGGTGGCCGACGGCGAGCAGCGCGACGACCCAGTAGCTGAGGGGAAGGCGCAGGACTTCGTGGACTTTTTCCTGCTCGAAGCCTTCCATGGGAGCGGTGTCGTAGCCCATGACTTCGGCCATCAGCAGCATGTGGGTGACGGCGATCATGACCATCTTGTTGAGCCAGCCGTGCATCTCGTCGGACGAGAAGTGGGAGAGGAAGTTGGGGATGTTGCGGCGGGCCTGGTCGGCGTAGCTCTCGGGCATGCCGCCTTCGAGACCCTGGTAGAGCATGAGGTCGAGGTCCTTGCGCCAGCCGTCGGCGTCGCCGCAGGCTACGATGACGGCGGAAGCCTCTTCGACCTTGCCCTGGTTGTAGGCGGCGGAGCGGAGGCGTTTTTTCTGGTCTTCCGATTGGACGACGATGAAGCGCCAGGGCTGCATGTTGTAGCCGCTGGGTGCGCTGAGGCCGGCCTCGAGGATCTTGCGGAGGTCATCGGCGGGGATGGGCGCACCATCGAAGCTGGGCGTTGCGCGCCGCTCGCGGATTGCCTGACTCAGTGGCTTTTCCTGCCTCGCCGTCTTGACCATCGCCGCTCTTTCTGTCGCGTCCGCTTCCGTGATTCCTGGCAAACCAGCAACTCCGATCGATCGATTGCAACACTTCTCTGTTAGATGCGGAAACTCGCAACCGAAAGGGAATGCCGAGCGATTTCCAAGATAGCACTCCGCGGGATGCGCGGATAGGTGGAGGACCGGCAGCGATGGATGAGGGTTTGGATGAGGCGAAATTCGGTGACTGAAGAGAAAAGCGAATCACAGAGGACACGGAGAAAAAAAGAGAGGGCACAGAGCGACTGGCGGTTTTCTGGATGGGTTGCTATTTGAGGTCGGTGATGGGATGTTCGGTGGCGAAGGGATTCTGGCCGGGGGTTTCGGCGAAGACCCAGACACCGTGGAAGGGCTTGCGCATTTCGGGATAGGCGGCGAGCAAGGCGGCGGCGGCGTCGCTGTTGCGCTTGCGGGCGGCGGCGGGATCGGCGAGGGCGGCGTCGACGTGGAGATGGACGGCGATATCGAGGGTGGACTGGGCGAGGGAGTCATCGACGCCGAGCCCGGTGAAGTGATACTCGACGCCGTCGGCGCCCTTGACGACCAGAGGCGCGTCCACGCTGACGCCATCAGAGAGCGCGGGCGGGGCGGCGGCTGTGGCCTCGGACTGGAGTTTGTCGAGATGGGTGCTGTCGACGAAGGCCGCGGGGGTGAGTAGATTCTGGGCAGCCTGGTAGTAAAGCCACGCGTTCCAGGGTTGCTTGGCGGCGGCCAGTTGGCGGGCCTGAGTCCAGTACCAGAGACCCTCGTGGCCGGCGGCGGTGAGGGGCCTGGGATAGAAGCCGGCGAGCAGCCACTTGCCCTGCTCCTGGCGCAGGAGGAAGGAGAGACGCCAGGGTTCGGGCCTGGTTGCGCCGGGGGGAGGCGCGACGGCCACCATGGCAAAGCCATACATGCCGGGCGGCAGGGCGGGAATGGAGAACTGCGCCTCCATGGTGGAGCGGTTGAGGGAGCAGAAGAATTGCGAATCGGAGGCGGAGCCGTCGGGGTTGCGCTTGAGGGCAGTGGCGTCGAGGAGGTAGACCTGATCGACCGTGATGACGCCGCCGGCGAGTTTGGGCGCGGTGGAGGCGACGAGATACTGCAGGCCGTTGAAGTCCTTGACGACCTCGGCTATGGAGAGGGAACGGAGCTGGGCGGCGTTGTTGGACTGGACCAGAGTGGCGAAGGAGCGGGCGGAGTCGGCGAGGCCGTCGCGATCAGGTTGATCGAGTGCGGACTGGGTGGTGCAGGTCTCGGCGCGGAGGATGGGGGCGGCGGCGAGGAGGGCGACGGCAAGCAGGGTTGTTGCGAGGTGCTTCATGTTGGTTTCCAGTCTAGTACAGGGGGAGTGCGGCGGGTGGCGGTCGAAGAATGCATGCCCCAGGGGCTAAAGCCCCTCTCCTCTATTGGAGCCCGAAACCCAAGGCTGAAGCCTTGGGGTACCTGGAAGCGGAGACAAGGAAAAATGCGGGGGTTCTTCCCTGCGCTCAGAATGACAAGGCAAGAAGCAAATGACAAGGCGATACCAAGCGATGACGAGGCGACACCAAGCGAAAGACAAATGCGGAGGTTCTTCGCTGCGCTCAGAATGACAAGGGGACACCGAACGATGACAAGGCGACACCAAGAGAAAGACAAATGCGGGGGTTCTTCGCTGCGCTCAGAATGACAAGGCAAGAGGCAAATGACAAGGCAAGAGGCATATGACAAGGCGAGAAGGTGGGGGAGGAGGAGTATTCTGGGGGGTACTTTCGGGCGTGACGGGAGTCCTATAGCGTATACGCATGCATTCGATTGCTTCAGCGCGCGGTATCGCAGTTCTCCTGATGTTGGGAGGCGGGGTGGTTTGTGCGCAGTCGACGCTGCCCGCGACCAGCCCGACGGCGCTGCCGGCGGCGACGAATTCTGCTGCGCCGCAGGCGAGTGCGACCGCTGCCGCGGGGACTGGTCACCCGGCGCGGGTGGTGTACGCAGGGGGCCTGCTTGAGATCACGGCGGACAACTCCAGCCTGAACCAGATTCTGCACGAGATCAGCCGGCAGACGGGCATGAAGATTACGGGCGGCGTGGCGGATGAGCGGGTGTTTGGCAAGTACGGTCCGGGGCCGGCGGCCGAGATCCTGGGGAGCCTGCTGGATGGGACGGGCAGCAATATGCTGCTGCGGGAGAACGCGGCGAAGGCGCCGGCGGAACTGATCCTGACGGTGCGGATGGGCGGCCCGACGCCACCGAATCCGAATGCTCCGGGATTGGATGACGATCAGCCAGCGGGAGACGATGAGGACCGGAGAGAAGAAGCGCCGCCGCGAGAAACGCCGCCTGCTCCGCCGGCAGAGGTGACCGTGGCGACTCCGCAGGCGGGGGCGAACAGCAGCGCGGGGCCAGCCACGGGTACGGCGGCGCCGGGGGCCGCGCAGACGCCGCAGGAGATCTTCCAGCAACTGCAGCGATTGCAACAGGCGCAGCAGCAGCCAGCGAAGCCGCAATGAGATAGCCGAGGGGCTCACCCGAAACGATGACCTCAGCGGCTAAAGCCGAGTCGTAAACGGGAAGCTAACGGCACGGCTGAAGCCGTGCCCTTAAGCGAGACGGTGTATTCCCGCAGTTTTTGAAACCCGGGCTATTTCGAGCAAGACGGGCCTGAACCAGCCTCTAAAGAGCCACCGGCGACGTGCGCAACCTCGGGACGGGGATCGGGTTTGCTTCCAAAGTGCAGCAGAATAACAGGATTGGGACGTTGTGAGGTTGAGAGGCATTTGTGAGGGGCGACTGCATCCAATTATGGATGAGAGACATGAAGCGCCAACGGGAGAGCCGTGTCCGGGGTATGCGGCGGGCTTGCGCCTGGGGCTGGCGGCTGGGGCGCGCGGGGGCGGTGCTGGCGTTATTGCTGGCAGGGGCGGCGAGCGCGGGTGCGTCGGTGGCGCTGCTGATGGAAGAGCCCTACGGCGATCTGGGCGCGTTCGATCCGACCGGGCATGCGGCGGTGTATCTGAGCCATGTGTGCGCGGCGTCGCCGATTGAGCTGCGGGAGTGCCAGCCGGGCGAGTTTGGCGTGGTGATCAGCCGCTACCACCGGATTGAGGGGTACGACTGGATTGCGGTGCCGCTGATTCCGTATTTGTATTCGGTGGAGGATGCGAGCGAGGTGCCGGTGTGGGTGGACAAGGCGAAGGTGGCTGGGCTGCGCGATGCGTACCGGCGCGAGCACTTGGAGATGCTGGCGCCGGACGACAAGAATGGCGGGATGCCGGACGGCGACTGGACGCAGTTGGTGGGGTCGGCGTACGACCGCACGCTCCACGGCTTTCAGGTGAAGAGCACGGCGGAGCAGGATGCGCGGTTTATCGCCATCTTCAACGACCGGAGGAACAAGGGGCATTTCAACATGTTCTTCCACAACTGCGCGGACTTCTCGCGGGTGGTGCTGGACATCTACCTTCCGCACGCGGTGCATCGCAGCATCGTGGCCGACCTGGGAATGACGACGCCGAAGCAGGTGGCGAAGTCGCTGGTGAAGTATGGGCAGAAGCATCCCGAGGTGGAGATGTCGGCGTTCGTGATTCCGCAGGTGGCGGGGAGCGTGCCGCGGAGCCACCCGGTAGACGGAGTGGCGGAGTCGCTGGTGAAGAGCAAGAAGTATTTGTTGCCGATGGCGGTACTGAGTCCGGAGGTAACTGGTGCGGTGGTGGTGGCGTACCTGGCCAAGGGCCGGATGAAACTGCCCAAGGATGCGGTGGTGTTCAACGTGGACGATCTGGAGGATGGGCCGGGGCATTTGCCTGGGGGCGATCCGGTGGAGCCGGCTGCGGCGGCGGCGCCGATGCGGTAGATGGCCTCGGCAAGAGCGAATCACGGAGTACACAGAGCAGAGAGGAGAGAACACAGAGGTTTCTTTGAGCCTCACTGTTCTGCCGGTCCCTCTTTTGGGTCTAGCTGCCGCTGTCAGCTTGAGGGCTGATGGGGTTAGCGGCGCTGGCTGCGGGCGACGGCGGCGCGGGCTTCGTTGTCGGCTTCGCGCTT
>CAZAXI010000170.1:0-9345 GCA_964489045.1 uncultured Granulicella sp.
TGCAGCAGTTCGAGAACGACCTGACCACCACCCAGCAGGACATCCGCAACCGGATGACGCTGGAGGCGCTGAACCAGATTGCGGCCTATGTGGCCGGGATCAAGGGACGAAAGAACCTGATCTGGTTTACCGGGGGATTGCAGCTGAATATCTTCCCCACGGGAGGTATGGACGACCTGGAGGGGATGACCGATTACGCCAAGGACCTGCGCAAGACGACCGACCTGCTGACTGCGGCCGAGGTTGCGGTGTACCCGGTGGACGCGCGCAAGCTGTTCAGCGATCCTGCCGGCGGCGCCGACCAGGAACTCACGACGATCAACAAGAACACAGCCGCCAGAGTTGCAACCAATCAGCTTGCGTACCAGCGGAAGAAGAGCGGGGAACTGTTGGGGATGGAGGCGGTAGCCGAGGCGACCGGCGGGACTGCCTTCTACAACACCAACGACCTGAAGACGGCGGTGGCCAAGGCGATCGGGAACGGGTCCAACTACTACAGCATTTCCTACGTTCCTCCGGACCCCGAGTACAACGGACGATACCACTCGATTAATGTGGAGGTGGATCAGCCGGACGTCCATCTGTCGTACCGCAATGGGTACAACGCGGACGACATTCTGCACAACGCGATCACGCCCCTGCTGACGCTGGCGACAACCGCCCCCGAGCCGTACGGAAACAACATGCAGGCTTCCATGGCTCGGGGCGTGCCAACCTCAAGCCAGGTGCTATTTGATGTTCGGGTGGCGCCCAGCACGGACCCGGTCAAGCCCACCGATGCGGTGCGGGGGACGCTGGATGCCAAACTGGCGGGCAAGCCGCTGGTCCGCTACGACGTTCAATACCTTGTTCCCTCCAGGCAGATCACGTTTGCCGAGGGTCCGGGCGGGACCCGCAAGTGCTCCCTCGCAATCGACCTTGCCGCGTACGATGTTTACGGCAAGCTGATCACAGGGCTAAGCCAAACCATCAATTCGGCGCCTTTGACGGCGGAGCAGTATCAGAAGTTTCTGCAGAAGCCGTTTCAGCCCTTTCAACAGATCGACCTGCCCCCCGGGGAGACGTTTCTCCGGGTAGGCGTTCTCGACGGCGTGTCCGACAATGTGGGTACGCTGGAGATCCCATTGACCGTGCCGAAGAAACTGGCGCGGCCGGCCAGCCTGCCTGGGGGGAAAGATGGACCTTAGGCGCTCGTCCTCAAGCGGTAAGCGGCTGCGAAGATTTCTCTTGCAAGTCTTTTGCGCCAAGTCGTATTATGCCGCTTATTTTTGGAAACCATTTCCCATGGGAAATCAGCCAGGAAATCAACCGGCGGATATAGAGCGCTGTTGCTCAGTCTGCCGGATCGCAAATGCACTTATCAAGGATCAGGTGACCCCGATGCTCTTTCGCAAACACATCGTCTCGACGCGAGCGCTCCTCCAACTGACAGTAGCCATGGTCTTCTTTGTAGGCGGAGTGGGAGCTGCGCTTGCTGCTAACGTTGGCATCGCCCCCTTGCTGGTTCCGTACACCATCAACACCATTGCCGGGACGCCCCTGTTCCCGACTGGTCTGGTGACGGCGCCGGTCGGCTTTGCCGGGGAGGGCGCGATTGCGACACCGTCGCTCATCCGCCAGTCGGGGGCTGCGGTCATGAATGCGCCCTTTGGGCAGGCGGTCGACTCGGCTGGAAACGTCTACATTACCGACACCGGCAATGACGTGATCCGCGAAGTCAATGCCCAGACCGGACTGATCACGACGATTGCGGGCGTTATTCCCAAGGGATGCAGCGGCACGTCGTGCACCGTGCGCACCAGCGGCTGCGCGGACGGAGTTCCCGCCGCCGGGAACCCCATTGGAGGCAATCTCGCGGGCATCGCCGTGGACGCGTATGGCAATGTCTACTTCGACGATGCGACCCAAGCTGTCATCTCCGTGATCTACCGCGGCGGCACCCAGGTTGCGAACTTCATCAAGCTGGTGAATCCCGCCGGAGTCACGGCCTCCGGGGGCACTGTGCTGCCGGGTTATGTGTACCACATTGCCGGGACGATTAACCTCTCCTCCTGCACCGGCTCGCTGGGCAGCCCGGGTCCTGACAATGTGTTTGCATTTGAGAACAGCGCCAACCCCCCGACCGGCGCAGGCTATCCCGCCGCTCAGCTCCACGGCGACAGCTTTCTTTCGCTCGACAGCGCGGGAAACATCTACGAGGCCGATACTTCAAACTCGACCATCCGCGTGATCAACACCCAGGCCACCACCCAGACGTTTTTCCAGTACCAGGTACAGCCCGGGTACATGAAGGTCCTTACCGGCTGCGGGCCGGCGACGATCGCCTGCGCCTCGGTTTACTCCGGCAGTACAACCTCAACGGTCAACACCGGCATCAACGGTCCGGCGAACCAGGCCGTCTTCAACAGCCAGTACAGAGAGGGCCAGGCAGACGCATGGGGCAACCTCTATCAGCTCAACGGCACCGGCAGCGGCACCGGACCTCCGGGAATCTACGGGCAGGCGGATTACGCCGGCGGAGCTCCGCTGACCAATCTGCTTACCGTGGAAGCGCCTTTGCTGGCCGGATCCTTCGGCCCCGGGGCAACTCCTCCCAACGCGCCGGCTGAGCTGCCGCTCACCTACGGCAACGCGTATGTCGTGCTCGGCAACCCAGCCATTTCCAGCTCCCTGCCGGGCAGCTTCCCGGATGTTCTCGCTGTGACCAACGAAGACCTGGACATTCGACCGAGTTCGCTGCTGCCGGATGCTTTCGGCACCTTCTGGTTCAACGACAACCACTATCCCGAGATTGAACGCGTCGATCAGTACACTGGACTTGCCGTCGGAGTCCTCGGATCGCAGCACCAGCGCGCGACCGCGTCGGTGTCCGGAATAGGCTCGAACTTTACTTCACCGGCCACCTTCACTAACCCGTGGTATTGCGTCTATGGGGCATCCGGACATCCCTGGACCTCAGGCCCGCAGACCTACGATCCGCAGGCGGACGGCTGTCCCTCAATTCTCGCGTATTACAGCGGCGGCGTTCACTACACGGTGTCCGACGGACTGGGCAACATCTACATCGGTGATGGCGGCGGGCAGTTGGTGCGCGAGCTCCAACTCGGCACGGTGTTCCCGGCAACGGCAGTAGGTACGCTGACGCCGCTGCCCAATACCTGCTTCACCTCTCCCTGCGGTTCGGCCGGAGTTCAGGCCAGTCCGGTGGTGCAGCCGATCCAGGTCCATTTCAACGCGAACAATCCTCCCCAGATCGGCCCCGCGGTCAACGCCGCAAACTTGACGGGAGCTTCGACGACGGCCTTCACGATCGGTGGCGCTGCGGCATGCACCAGCACCAATACCACTGATTTCTGCATCGACACCACCGATCCTGAGTTCCCGATGGGCTCGCTGATCCAGGCCAGCACCGAAGCCTACGCGTTCAACGCCACCACGGCCAACTTCTCGATGTATGCGGGTCTTCCCTCGTGCACCGAGTTGGGAGCTGCGCCGATCGCAACCGTCGTTCAAGACTACGACTGCTTGGTCTACGTGTCCTTCAATCCTCAAGCACCGGGAGTCCGGCAGGCGCAGTTGAAGGTCACCACCGCTAATAACTCGGTCTACAGCTTCCCGCTGTATGGCGTCGGAGTCGGCGCTCAGTTGGCGGTCGACGGCGGAACGGCGACGACCATTCCGGCCACCGGTCTCGGCACTACTGCCGGGATCGCGGTCAGCTCGTCTGGCACCGGCTATATTGCGGATCCAGGCAATAACCGGGTGGTCAGTTGCAAGCCCGCCTCAACCTGCGCCGTCCAGAGCACGATCGGCACCGGGCTGAAAGGCCCGATGGGCGTTGCTGTCGATACCGCGGGCAATGTCTATATCTCCGACACCGGCAACAACCGGGTCCTGGAAGTGAACCCGCTCACCAGCACGCAGACCGTGCTTGGCAACAACGTGTGGATCTCGGGGGACAGCACCGCTATCGGCGCCGGAACTACACCTCCTCCGCAATACGCCTTCAATGCGCCGCAAGGCCTGGCGGTCGATGTCTGGAACAACGTCTACGTTGCAGACACCGGCAACTCGGCGGTAGTGGAGATTCCTTCGAACCCTGCGTTGGGCGGAGCCGTTCCGCTGCTGTCCTACCCGGGCGCTCCGCAGTTCAAGAACCCGGTTGCGGTCGCGGTCGACTCGATGGGGAACATCTACGTTGCGGACACCAAGAACCCCAGTTCGCAGATTATCGTACTGCCTCCGGGCGGCGGCGACCTGGTAAACGTGCCGGGAACGCAATTCCCCAGCCAGGTTGGCTCGGGCGTGAAGACGCCGAACGGGGTCGCGGTGGATGGAGCCGGCAATCTGTACGTCACCGACGCCACGGCCAACGCGGTCGTGGAAATACCCTCGGCGAGCGGCCCCGGTTCGACGCCATTCGCGCTCAATTTCATCGGCATGAAGGCCCCCGCTGGAGTCGCCCTGGACCAGAGTGGAAACCTGTATGTTGCCGACACCGGCAACAAGCAGGTCCTGTTTGACAACCGGCTGAATCCGACCGTCAACTTCGGCGCGCTCTCCCAATTTGGCGATGTGCCGCAGGATCTTGCGGCAGGGGCACAGCCTCTGTGCTCGGGAACCATTCTCAGCGATGGGTTCAACATCGGCAACACCACGCCTTGCGTGTTGACGGTGACGAACATTGGCAACCAGCCTGTCACCCTGGGCTCGCCGTTCCTGTCGACTACCGGCGGCACCGGAAACCCTGCGTACAACATCACGAGTACCTGCACCAGCCCTCTTCCGGCGGGCCTTACCTGCACCATCTCGCCGACCTTCACTCCCACGGCCGACAACCAGCTAACTGAGAACGAGAGCGTGAATGTGGCGGCTGGGTCGGGTAGCTCCCCGCAACTTCAGTTGCAGGCCACCGGCGAGCAGCCGCTGGTCAACATTGTGCTGAGCTCCTCGCTGGGTCTGACGCCCGCTCCTCCGGGGCCGGACGTCATCACCGCGACCGTAACCCAGCCGCACCTTTCCGGCGTAACGCCAACCGGGAATGTCGTCTTTACCTTTGCGGTCGACGCTGCCAACGGGAACGTCAATAACTGCGGAACGGGCAACTCGGTGACGATGCCCTTGTCCGGCTCCGGCGGTACAGCCACGGCAAGCTTCAGCCTGCCGCTGGCGGCGGGTGTGCAATACACGATTTCCGCGAACTACACCGGCGACACGCTGAACACCGCGACCCAGGCGGCTCCGATCCTGGTCGCGGCTCAGGCGTCCCCAGTGGAGACGGCGACGGTGACGTCGACGGCCGCTCAACTAACCTTTACCTACGGATCGGCAGCACCGGTGCCCGTCGGCTCGGTGGCGCCAGCTCTGCCGGCTGGGATCACTGCTTCATTCGGAAGCGCGGCCAAGGCTACCACCCCGATTGGCTCGTATCCGGTCGTGGTTACCTTTAGCGGTACCGGTGCCTGCGCCTTCGGCTTCCCGCCATCCGTCTTCTCGGGTGGAGGATCAGCCGTGGTGCTGGAGAACGCGGCCCCGTTGACGTACACGATTCCCAACTTCACCGCCCTGTACGGTGCCCCCAACATCAGCTACGGGGCAAACGCGGTGATCACCGGAGCACAGAACGGAGACGGCTTCGGCGCAACCTTTACACCTCCGAAATCGTCGGTCCTGAATGTGGGTAGCTACTCGGTGGTTCCCACCGTGCTCGGGGCCAACGTCGGCGACTACACCGTGACGGCCAAGCCTTCGACCCTTACGATCTCGAAGGCGGGGACGGTCATCAGCGTGTCGCTTACTCCAACCTCGGTCGCCAACACCGCGGCTGGCGTGGCCTCTGTCGCTATGAGCATCTCGGTCGCCACGACCGTGCCTGCGGGCATCGGAACGCCCACCGGATCAGTCACCTTAACGGATGCGTTTACCCCAATCACTGCGACCGGGCTCGGAGCGACGACGACGACTACGGCTGTGTTGCCGCTGACAGCAGGAGCAGCCACTTATACTCCAACGGCTACGGCGCAGGGA
This sequence comes from uncultured Granulicella sp., assembly GCA_964489045.1. GTDB lineage: Bacteria > Acidobacteriota > Terriglobia > Terriglobales > Acidobacteriaceae > Edaphobacter. Next base: position 6,028 of record CAZAXI010000170.1, read on the forward strand.
TTGCACCAATACAGCTTCGCCTATAGCGGAGACAGCAACTTCCAGACGTCTACGTTGATTCTGAGTAACACTGCGCCTGCCTGCACGCCGTCGACCCTGGCACCCAATTGTCTGCTGGTCGATTATCCGGACTTCACTCTCACCTCAACCACGGGGCCGGTCACTGTCATTCCGGGCGTTGTCCCGAGCGGCAATGGTCTGCTTCCGGCGCCAAACCAATCCTCGGCCGCTCCGGAAACCGCGGTCCTCTTCGTCAACGGAGTTCTGGGATTCTCCGGTCAGGTTACCCTCTCCTGCGCACCTCAGAATCCGAGCTACGTCAGTTGCTTCATGACCCCGCCGGCCGTATCGGTTACCAGCTCGTCGAAGACTGCAGCGACCGTCGTTGCCGTCGAGACCCCGGCGACTCTGCCGCTCGGTTTCAAGCTGTCGGCTGAGCTGCGGACCTCCGCTACCAGAACGGTGCTGGCCTTCCTGCCGTTTGGCATTCTTGCATTCTGCGTGCGCCGCCGGCGCAGGCTGAGCAAGGTGCTGTGGATGCTGATGATCGTCACCGCAATCGGTGCGGGTATGACCGGATGCGGCGGCAATCAGGTGGACTTCTACACCGCGGTTCCCACCGGACCGCAAACGGTAACGGTCAACGCCACAGGGACCGGCAACTCCGGGCAGACGAGCCTTACGCGGTCGTTTGTCGTGCCCATCAATATCGACTAACCAGTACGAATCATCGGGCCGGGCAAGACTTTCGAGAGTCTTGCCCGGCTTTCTCTTTAACCCGTGAGTGTCTGGAAGGCGGCGCCGGCGACCTGGTTGGCTGTGCTGCTTTCTGGTCGATCGTGCGGCCTCCGTCGATGCCCGTAAAGGCGCGGCTGACGCGCAGCCTGCGCTACCCGAGGACCTGGTCGCTTGGCCGGGGTCTTTTTCATGGTTTGCCGGCATTGCTCAGGTTCTGCGGCGTGCCGCGTGGTGGTTGGCTGGTGCTCGGGATCCGCAAAATCGCGCGCAAATGGAACCCGTTCGGAGCCGGCTTGGCGCCTATGTGCTCGCTCTGCCCCTCCAGGCGCTCAAAATTGGAGTGTGGCGGATGCAACGCTTCTGTAGACACGGAGACCGAAGGTGGATAGTCTTATCTAAGCAGACACATGCCTCCAGAAAGTGTTTCAAGCCGGGAATGAGCGCGAGATTGACGCTAGCGAATTGTGCGCGTAAGAACGTCTGGCGCAGGCGGCGGAGGACGTGCCTTACCGTGTGTGACATTGAGGCGGAGATCGGTGCTTTGGTCGCGCCGGTGGGGATCGCGCGCGGGTTCAAGCGTGAATCGAGGAGTCTTACGGAGATGGATAAATAGATGGGTCGAATGGTGTGGCTGCTCTTATTGATTCCTGCGCTGCCGATGGTGGGCATGGTCTACCAATGGATGGGGGCTATGAACGACCGGAGACGTTATCTCGGACTTGGCCGAATGGTCAACGTCGGGAACGGTCGCCGGATATACGTGTCCGACATGGGACGGGAGATGGAGTCGGGCCCCACGGTCATCTTCGAATCGGGGATCGCGGCGACCAGCCAGAACTGGCTGCGAGTGCAGGAAGCAGTGGCCACCTTTACGCGGGCCGTCAGCTATGATCGCGACGGGCTTGGTTGGAGCAGCGCATGCGCATGCGAACGCACGCCGTCGAACATTGCGCGAGAGTTGCGCGAGTTGCTGCAGCATGCGGGGGTACCGGGCCCCTATGTGCTGGTCGGGCACTCCTTTGGGGGCCTGGTGGTGCGGCGCTACGCGGCGATGTACCCGGATGAGGTTGATGGTGTGGTGTTGGTAGACCCCATGCGCAGCGAGGAATGGCCGCCGGTGAACGAATCGCAGAGGGCGCTTCTGGAACGCGGAATTCGTATGGCCGGGTATGGAACTCAGGTCGCGCGCTTCGGCCTGGCGCGATTGGCTACCACCTCGCTGTTGTGCCGCTCCGGCAAAGCGTCGCGGGCGTTTAGCCGCGCGGCAGGCAACGCCGGAGTCCACGTAATGCAGCGCATCACCTGCGAAGTAGGCAAGATGCCGCGCGCGGTGTGGCCCATCGTGGCCGCGCACTGGGCGTCGCCCAAGTATTACCAGGGCCTTGCCGCTCATCTTAAAGCTGTGACGGCGACCGTGACCGAGATGCAGCGAGCTGAAGCAATCGGGGGGATGCCGGTGGTTCTGTTGACGCCGGGTACCGCCGAACCGCTCGGCAGCGACCGCTTGCGGCGCATCGGTCCCGAGGTGCGCCAGGTGATTGCCGAGAAGAGCGGCCACTGGGTTCATCTGGATGAGCCGGAGTTGGTGCTGGAGACAATTCGCAGCATGGTGGAGCAGGTCTCGCGGTCGCAGGTGTCTCCAGTCGCCAGTCCATACCACGCGGAAGCGGGAGTCTTGCGCGAGGTCGATTCCGACCCCGAAGGCGCCCCTGCGAATGCCGTGCCGATCCCGGTAAGCTAGTCCCGCTCAGAGCAGGATGTCTAAGACGCGAAGAAGGCTTCGACGTCTTCGATGGATTGTGTGAGCCGGTAGGGTGGCAACGAATCGAGGAAGATGCGCCCGTAGCGCTGGCGTTGAATGCGCGGGTCCAGCAGCATCAGCACCCCGCGGTCCTTCAGCGAGCGCACCAGCCTCCCGAACCCCTGCTTCAGCGTGATCACCGCGCTGGGCACCTGGTAGTCGAAGAACGGGCTGCCGCCGGTCGCGGCGATTGCATCCATGCGGGCCTTCACGACGGGGTCCGACGGCACGGCAAACGGCAGCCGGTCGATGATGACGCAGCTTAGCTGTTCGCCCTGCACGTCCACCCCCTGCCAGAAGCTCGATGTGCCGAAGAGCACCGCGCCGGGTGTGTCGCGAAACTCTTCCAGCAGCACATTGCGCGGGGCGGTGCCCTGCAGCAGCAGCGGATAAGGCAACTCGGCGGCGAGCCGCTCGTGCATCGCGCGCATCTGCGCATAGCTGGTAAACAGGCAGAAGGCGCGGCCGTGGGTAATCTCGAGTACGCGGCGGGTGCGCTCGGCAGCCTGCACAAAGAAGTCCGGTTCGCGCGGATCGGGCATGCCCGGTGGCAGATACAGCAGCGCCTGGCGCGGATAATTGAAGTGCGACGGGACCACCAGCTCACGGGCCAGCGTCAGGCCCAGCCGCCTGGAGATGTGCTCAAAGCCCGAGACGGTGTTGCCGGACGCGGTCGCGCCCGAGGCGACGGTCAAGGTCGCAGAGGTCAGCACGACCGAGCTGTACTCGTCGAACAGCGCGCCCGCGAGCAGTTGCGACACATCGATGGGCGTCGCCTG
>CAZAXI010000171.1:0-9305 GCA_964489045.1 uncultured Granulicella sp.
GGAATGCGCGCGTTGCGGGGGCATCGTCGGAATAAATCAGGGTGTGGATGCTGGTAATCATCAGACAGATTCTACTCAAATCGCCTGAGATTCTACTATTTCGGTCGATTGCCAATCAAAAAAGCCATTCATCGCGGTACTGGTCAAGTTTTGAATAGCTGCGTCCCTGCATCAAGCTTCCCCGGGACTCCACGGAGTCTTCTCAAAGGCCATCCGCACGATCTGCGCTCTCTTTCTGACGCCAAGTTTGTTGAAGAGCTCTTGCAGAACTGCTTTCACCGATCCTTCCGAACATTTCATTTGCCGGGCGATCTGCCGGTTCGTCCACCCTTCCGACACTCGCGTAAGCACAGCTTGCTGTCTTGCCGTGAACAACACAGAGCCGTGCGATTCGTCCGATGCCAGGCGTTTTTGCGCGTCCACGGACTGGCTGGAGAGCCAACGAAGCTCACTTTCTGGACTCGACGAGCCTTCTTGCGATCCGTCATCCCGATCTCGAGGACCAGGGTGCCAGTTCGACGATTTGTTCCCCGCGGCGACTGCAGTTGGTTCATCGGTGGCGGACGCCACATGCAGGATTAGGCCGGCGAAGCCGCGCCGGTGCGCATCGAAGGCAAAAAGCGACAACTCTTCCGTGCTGAATTCACGGCTCAGCAGAACCAGGTCAATAGCGCCGGATTCCAGGCGTGCGAGCGCCCCCAGCAGGGTTGTCGATCTGGCGGCGATGCGGAACGGATGTCCGCCGAAGATACGGCGCGCCGTATCGCTCTTGAACGCGTCGTCGCTGCCAACCAGTAACAGCCGGTTCAAGCGCCCTCTGCGGGGTCGCCTGATGACTTTATAAGCGCGCTTTGAATGCTGTGCCTGCGCCAAGCTCTCACTCCCCTTTCTGTAATTGCGAATTCCCCGAGGCAGTAATCTTTGTCTCTGTCGTTCTAATGCCACCGCTGCGGGCCGCGATTAGGTTTCAAACTCCGGTTCCAGCGCGGGTAGAACGTCATTCTCTCCGGCGATCCAGACATAGAGTGTCGGCAGCAGGAAGATGCTCAAGCCAAGGTTGGCAATGAGCCCGCCGACGATAACGATGGCAAAGGGCCGCTGCGAATCCGAGCCGATGCCGTGGGACATAGCCGCCGGCAGCAGGCCGAGAGTGGCAACCAGCATGGTCATCATGATCGGGCGCAGCCTCAGAACCGCGCCTTCAATCGCGGAATCCTCAACCGTGTGTCCGCGAGTGCGCATCTGATTGATGTATTCCAGCATGATGACGCCGGTCTGTACGGCTACGCCGAACAGCGCGAGCAGGCCAACCTCGGACGAAACACTCAGGTTGTTATGGGTTATCAAGAGCGCCAGCAGGCCGCCGACGCTGGCCATGGCTACATTCGCAAGAATCAAAACCGCCCACTTCAACGACTGATACATCGAATACAGCACGATGAAGATTAGCAGCACGGTCACCGGAACGATGATCAACATCCGGGCCTCTGCGCGTACCTCGCTCTGATACTCGCCCTCCCATCCGATGTGATATCCGCGTGGAAGTTCCACCTGCGCGGTCACCTTCCGGATGGCCTCTTTCACTGCATCTCCCAGGGCGCGGCCGCGCACACTGTACTTGATGGCAACATACCGCTCGTTGTTCTCGCGATAGATTTCTGAGCCCTCATCCGCTTCCTTGACCGTGCAAAGTTGGGCCAGCGAAACGCGCTCGCCCGACGGTGACATCAGGCGAATGTTGTCGATCGCCTCCCGGCTATCGCGATACTCGGGCAGATAGCGCAGCGTGAGATTGTAGACTTCTTCGCCGTGCAGGACCTGGGTGAGGGCATTGCCCCCTACCGCGGTCTGGATGGCGTCCTGAACATCTGCCACGTTGATCTGAAAGCGCGCCGCCTTGTCCCGGTCCACTACAAAGTTCAGATCCGGCTGACCGGTAACCTGGAAGACCGCCAGGTCCGTGATGCCTTTGACCTGGCTCATAACCGCGGCAGCGGCGTTCGCCTTGTCCTCCAGAACGTGCAGATCGCTGCCATAGATTTTGGTTGCCAGTTCGCCCTTGACCCCGCTGACCGCCTCTTCCATGTTGTCTTCAATTGGTTGCGAGAACCCCCACACCACGCCTGGAATCTTGTCCGTCAACTCCTGATTCATGGCGGCGATCAGGTCATCTTTGTTCTGGTGAAAGACCGCACGCCACTCTTCCTTGGGCTTCAGGCCCACGAAGTACTCGGTATTGAAGAATCCGGTGTGGTCCGTTCCGTCGTCCGGGCGGCCGGTCTGACTGGTGCACTCGGTCACTTCAGGAAAAGAACAGAGCAGAATCCTGGCCTGGTTCGCAACGCTGATACCTTCACCAGGTCCCGCACTTTGAGCCAGAGTGCCTCGCACCCACAGCGAACCCTCATCCAGGTGAGGAAGAAACTCGGAGCCGATGACGCCCCCGAAGAAGAGGAATATTGCGAGCGCCAGGCAGCCCACGCCTGTGCCGACCGTGACCGTGCGGTGATGGATGGCCCACGTCACGCAACTCCGGTAGCGGGCGACGAGAAACTCCATCACCGGGTTCTTCCACTCCTTTGCTCCCGTACTGAAAAGAAATGTGGCCAGGACAGGAGCGATCAGCATCGAGAACATCAGCGCACCCAGCAGAGCGAAGGCCACAGTCCAGGCCATGGGCCGGAAGAGCCGTCCTTCGACTGCCTGGAGCGTGAAGATGGGAAGATAGGCCGTGATAATGATCAGGATTGCGTAAAACACGGGCCGCTGCACCTCGTGCGCCGCCTCGCGGATTCTCTCTGCCGGAGACCGGTTTTCCTTATTGTTGTGCGTAAGATGCCGAACGATGTTCTCGATCATCACCACGGCGCCATCCACCACCATGCCGAAATCCAGCGCGCCCAGCGAAAGCAGATTGGCCGGGATATGCCGCAAGCCCAGGCAAATTGCGGCGAACAGCAGCGCAAACGGAATCGTAAGCGCAACGATCAGCGCTCCGCGTACGTTCCCGAGGAAGAGAAAGAGGATGATGACCACCAGCACCATCCCCTCGGTCAAGTTCTGCAGTACTGTATGCGTGGTGAAGCGCAACAGATCGCTTCGGTCGATAAAGGGAGCCAGCTTCACACCCTTGGGCAGAATCTGGTCATTCAGTTGCTGCACCTTCTCGTGGATGCCCTCGAGCACCGGCTGCGCATCATCACCCTTTTGCAGCACGGCGATTCCGGAGACCGCATCGTCGTTATCGACCAGCTTCCCATCTTCGCGGCGGTAGGTGCTGCCGAACTGGCCGAGCCGGATCTCCGGCCCCTGAGTAACCACGGCAAAATCCTTCACCCGGAGCGGCGTGCCGGACTTAGTGGTGACGACGGTGTTCTCGATGTCCTGGACATCCTTGACCAGGCCCACTTCGCGAACATTGATCTGCTGCAGTCCGGCCTGGATAAAGCTGCCGCCCGCGTTGGCGTTATTGTTTGTGAGCTGCTGCTCCACCTGCGCGATGCTGAGGCCGTAGGAGATCAGCTTGTCCGGGTCGAGGCGCACCTGGTACTCACGCGTGGGGCCGCCGAACGGGTTAGTGTCCGGCACGCCGGGGACAGATTTCAGATTTTTCTCGACCACCCACGTTTCCAGCGACTTCAGATTCATCGCATCGTACTCGGGGTTCGTACTTTGCAGCGTGTAGAAATAAATCTGGCCCACCGGGCTCCAGTCCGTCCCCATCTGCGGAACCACTCCGGGAGGCATGGTCACCTGCGAAAGCCGCTCCAGCACCCGCTCGCGGTTCTCGAAGTTCGTCGTCTCCTCGCCAAAGACCATCTCCACCGTCGAGAGTCCGAAGATGGACCACGAGCGGACATGGGCAACTCCCGGAATGCCGTTCATCACGGTTTCGAGCGGGATGGTGACTTGTTGCTCGATCTGTTCGGCGGAAATTCCAGGCCACTGCGCGATGACGTCTACATAGTTATTCGCCACGTCCGGATACGCTTCAACCGGGAGGTTGTGGAACGAAACCGCACCCCACGCAAATAGCAGGATAGCGGCTGCGAGTACAAGAAACCGGTTCTGCAGCGCAAAGTCGACGAGCCTGCGGATCATTGGGCCTCCAACCCCGCTTCCCGTTGGGGCCCGTCTGCTTTGGGTCGCTTTGTGGCAATCATTCGCTTCACTCTAAGGTTGCCGGCGCTGGACCTGACACTATCTTCCGGTTGCAGTTAGATATCTTTCGGATGAACGGCGGATAGTGCACACCCGTTGGGTGCATCATGCTCTTATCCCGTACCTGCGGAGGGAGGCAGCATGAGCGGAAGTGTGCGTATCCTTCTCATCGATGACCACGCACTGTTCCGGGAGAGTCTCGTTCGATTGCTTGCTGTGGAAGCTGGCCTCAGCGTTGTGGGGCACTGCGCCACCATCGCGGAGGCGCGAAGAATCATCTCAGAAACGTCCGTCGACGTAATCTTGCTCGACTACGACCTTGGCGAAGAGTCGGGCACTGATCTGCTCAGGGATCTGCGCGGGACTGGGAGCAACGCGAGAGTGCTGATGTTGACCGCCGGCATGAGAGCGAGCGCTACGCTGACTGCCCTGGACTCCGGAGCGGCCGGTGTGATCTTGAAACATAGTGGGACCCGCCAGCTTCTCGAAGCGATCAACCGCGTCGCCCAGGGAGAAACCTGGTGGGATACAGGTCTTTTGCGCTCTGCTCTATCTGACGCAAAGGACAAGACCGACATCCTAGCCAAGGCTCAGGAGTTAACTGACCGCCAGCGGGTTGTGCTCCGCTGCATCCTCGATGGTCTGAGCAATAAGGAAATCGCGGCGCAGCTTCGGACTTCGGAAACCTCGGTAAAGGCCACCATCCAGGAACTCTTCAACAAAGCGGGCGTTCGCACCCGCAGCCAGCTTGTGCGAGTGGCGATTGAACGCTTCTCCGCCGAATGGTTGCAAGCCCCGCGCTGATCAATCGCAATGCTGCTTAAAACTCGTTTTCCCCCATCACCGCGAGATATATAAGGTGTCTTGGCAGCGGCCGGAGCCCTATGCGCTTGCCGCAATGGCTTCCATCACTTTGCCCACAACAATGGCGTCCGTCTTCGTGAGGGCAAAATCAAGTGCCTGAACGCCGGGAAGGGCGCTGATAAAGCGCAGGGCCACGTAGCCGTCTGCGATAGCGGTTCCATAGGTATCCTGGCCAGCGCAGATGGTAATGGTTATGGCGCCGACGGCACCATTAGGGTTGCCGGCCTGGGTGAATGTAGGAACCTGTGTCAGTACTGTGGAAGCAGACCCCATGTTTGGATTTGTTGACATCGTTCGCTCTCCTGATCGAATTGGAATTCGGAAGGACTGGGTATGGATACAAGCGGAGATTCCGCGGCCCGGCACCGGGTTTATCGCTTCACTTCAGCAGGTCGTTGAGCTTTTTCGTCAAGTCGGCCAGGTCCGCGCAAGCCAACTTGAACCCGAAAGAACTAATTGGGTAGTTCGTATCGTCGCGAAAATCGAAGAGGACTTCAAAGACAGTGACGTCCACCGGCGCTCCGGGCGACAGGTTTGACACCCGAATCTCTACCGACGTCCCTGAGTCGCTGGTGCCGTCGATGTTGTTCTGGTGCAGCGTTTCATATTTCTCATCTATGTTGGGTCCATTCGGCATTGGCACGTCTCCTTTCAAATCACTTGCCGGTATAGGATACATGCCACCCGCTGCGGGCCCCGTCGCCGGCCACGGAGGCTTTTTTCAGTACCCTCTTTGGCCCCCGGGATACGCTCCCCGCCACACTCCGCGCGAAACCCGGCCCGTTTTGCGTGCAATACAACTGCGCGGTTGGTTTAGCGTGTGCCAGATGGTTTCCGTATGGGCGAGAACCGCCCTCGTACCCCGCGCTCATTGCACCGTCAGGCTCACACCGCCGGATTCAACAACCTGCTGATGCGCGCCAGCCGTCGCGGAGAGTCCCCCTGAACACCCCGTGCCCGCCATGGCGGCCACCAGCAGAATCAACGCCAGACCGGCCTTCGAAATAATTCTCCCCTTGCCCGTCGGGGACCTCCTGATTCTCGCCAGAGGAAGCAGCACCAGTGGCAGAAGAACGCCCGCCGAAACAGCTGCGCCTGACGGTCCCATAAACACAACCGTAATCTGGTAGGTCCCCGCCGGCGTCGCCGTGGAGGTTGCAACGATCAGCGTGTTTCCCGAAAGGCTGCACGCGGCGCCGGCAGGCAGGTTCAGGCAAGTCGCCGACGCGCTTGCAAGCGACGATGGCAGCGTAACCGGGTAGCTCGCGGTAGAACCCGCGGAGACGATTGAGGATGTGGCCCCAAACGTTGGCGCCGCGTACCCCGCAGTGTCGATCGCAAATTGCACCGGTGCCTGTGCCGTCAGCGATCCGGAGCTTCCATTCACCTCAAAACTGTAGATTCCCGGCGCGACCATGCTGTCCGCTGCGAGCGTAAGAACGCTGGTTGACGAAGCGGGATTGGGACCGAACGAGGCCGTGACGCCGTTTGGCATCTGATCGGCGCTCAGGGTCACGTTGCCGTTGAATCCGCCAAGAGGATTGATGGCAATGTTGACCGCAATACTCCCGCCGGGCTGCATGGCTATCATTGCGGCGGCGGGGGCCAGAGCGAAGCCGGGCGAGGCCGCGGTCGCGCCCACCACCTGCACCAGCGGTGAAGACACGCTCGACCCAACGAAGCCATTGTCCTCTGTGTAGGTCGCAACCATGGAATCGTTCCCGGCAGGAAGCAAGCTGGCGGTATACGACGCTGCGCCGCTCGACGAAACCTCCACCGGCGAACCCATGGACACGCCGTTCAGCGTGAACTGGACCGTCCCCGCCAGCGAATAGGGGAACGTCGTTGTTCCGCCAGTTCCGCCGCCGAGCACGCAGGCAGGTGCGGCCACCCTGGTAACGCTCACATTGAACGTGACCGGCTGACCGGTGCCCGAGGGATTCAACGAAGAGGTAAGCGTGGTGGCGCTGATGCCGGCGCAAGGACCCTCCACAGCCTGGTCTAGCGTCGCCGAGGTGCTCGCGGTGAACGGCGATCCGCTGGCCGGAATGTACGTCGCGGTCACGTCGCCGCCACCCGCAGTCAACGCGGAAGTCGTGTAGCTGGCGACCCCGCTCCCGTTCAGCGCGACCGGCAAACCCGCGGACACCCCATCCACTGTGAACTGCACCGTTCCCGCCGGTGTCGTGGAAGCGCTCACCGGAAACACCGTAGCCGTGAACGTGACAGGCTGGCCCACGGAGGATGGATTGACCGAAGAACTGAGCATGGTTACGGTGGCCGGCGAGGCTGGCAGGTCGATCACGTAGGTAGCTGAGGCAACCGCACTGTCGAAGTAATTCGGAGCTCCCGCAATGGCATTCACCGTTTCGGTCGTCGAATACAGAGACACCGTGATAGGGTCCGTGTATATGGTTGAGTCCGTTGTCGGCGTTCTTCCATCGGTGGTGTAGTAAATGTTCGCCCCTGGTAGCGCATCGTTGAGCGTAACCGCTTGCGTCGAGCCGTAGGTCCCGGGCGCAACACTGAACGTTGGGGCCGGGGCCTGCTGAAAATTCGCCGCCGCCGGCTGGTATCTCCACAGGTCGTTGAGGCAGAGAAGCAGGCCCTCTGGATCGTCGTTATCGTATCCTTCGCCAGCATAGAGCCAGAAATTCCCGCCGCTGTCGGTCCAGCTCGCTGCGCCATAACGGATGCCGGGGACATTGCTCTCGGCCGGCGTGCCCAGCGTGCCGTAGATTCCATACCAGCCAACGTAGCCGGCGACCGCCGGGTTGTCGCCTCCCATCCACGTCCACTGATTCGAGGCTGGGCTGAACTCCCAAAGATCGTTCAGAAATGCCCCGCCAATTCCCCCGAAGAGCCAGAGATTCCCGCTGCCGTCCATCCAACTGGCTGCGTAATTGCGACCCGCGGGAACATTGCCTTCGGCGGGTGTTCCCAATGTGCCGTACACTCCCGGCGCTCCGGTGTACCACCCCGGCAGCGTGGAGCTGCCACTGATCCACGCCCATTCGTTGGTAGCTGGATTGAACTTCCACAGGTCGTTAAGTTCGCCCAGATTGTAGGTGGAATCTATGCCCGACCCCCCAAACAGCCACAGGTTGCCGCTGCCATCGGTCCAGGTGGAAGCGCCATAACGGCCGCCCGGGATGTTCCCCGCCGCAGGCGTTCCCTGCGTGCCATAGGTCCCCCCCTGCACGCATCCCTCCGGCGTGTTGCACGCAATCACACTGGTCCCTCCCATCCAGGCCCACTCTCCGATGGACGGATTGAACTCCCACAGGTCGTTCAGCCAGTTGTAATCGTAGGCGGCATCATAGCCAATGCCGCCAAAGAGCCACAGATTGCCCTTGCTGTCGGTCCAGCTCGCTCCAGACTCGCGGCTTCCAGGATTGTTGCCGGCGGCGGGCGTTCCTAATGTGCCATAGATTCCCGCCAGGCCGTCATCCGTAAGGGTGCTGCTGCCTGCCATCCACGCCCATTGATTGGTGGAGGGGTTGTACTCCCAAAGATCGTTGAACCACATCTCGTATCCATTTGAGGAGAAGCTTCCCCCAAAGAGCCACAGATTGCCTTTGGCGTCGGTCCAGGTTACGGAGCCGCCGCGGGCCCCGGGGATGTTGCCTGCCGCGGGCGTCCCCAGCGTTCCGTAGACTCCAGGCGCATCCACCGTGTCGCTTCCGCCCACCCATGTCCACAGGTTGGTGGAAGGATCGAACTCCCAGAGGTCATTGAGATAGGCAAAGCTACCATAGGTGGTGTAGCCAAAGCCGCCAAACAGCCACAGCTTGCCGCTCTTGGTGGTCCATGTTGCAGCATTCAGCCGGGAGCCAGGGTAGTTTCCCGCGGCAGGCGTTCCCAGCGTGCCGTACACTCCCGGCGTATTCCTGGCAGGCATTGGCTGCGTACTGCTCCCGCCCATCCAGGTCCATTGGTCCTTGGCGCCCGCTTGGGCGTTTGCCAACCCGCCAGCCACGAACGACGTTATGGTGATGAGTCCTGCAACCAACAGGGCCCGCAGACGCAGAACCTTCACGCACGCGAACATGACTTGCACCCGTTGGCTGGCGCAGTCTGGCCCGGAGTCCTCCGCGCCAGCCTCTCGGCTAGCATCTTACTCTCGCTTTCTGCTCTTTCAACCTAAATGTGGAAGAAGCTGGCCTCTGAACTTCCCGGTCCGAGTGCGACGGTAAGACTCTGCGCAGTTAAGTCGGTTGATGCCAAATCTCTAGTGCCGTATCGGCAGTGCTCCGCGGCGAAACTTCCCACGCTCCGAG
>CAZAXI010000172.1:0-9176 GCA_964489045.1 uncultured Granulicella sp.
ACCGTCGCCACCAGGTTCGGAATCAGGTCCGCCCGCCGCTGCAAGTCCACATCGATGTTCGAGAACGCCGCATCCACGTCCGCGCTCTTCTGCACCATCTGGTTCCTCGCGCTCACATAGCTGCCACCGGCGAACAGCGCCACCAGCACAATCAACCCCAGCACGCCCAGCAAAACCCACAATGCCTTCATAATCCCGCACCTTTCCGTTTCAATAGTTACGCAGTTGCCCGCTGTTCCTGTTCCCTGTTCCCTAATCCCTGTTCCCTAATCCCTGTTCCCTATCTTCTCAGAAGTTCGCTCCGCCGCCTCCGGAACCGCCCCCGCCAAACCCGCCGAATCCCCCACCCCCGCCGCCGTCACCGCCGCCGCCTCCAAACCCACCGCCACGTCCTCCACCACCGCCGCCTAGCAGATTGAACAGAATAAAGAACAGCAGCCCAACGTGCCCGGTCGCAATCAGCACCCCGATCACGACCACCACAATCACGCCGAAAATCAATACGGGAAGCGGATTCCCCTGCGTTTGAGGCGTCTGGTAGTTGTACTGCGCCTGCTGCCCGTTAGCACCCTCGCTCAACGTAACTCCGGCGTCCGCTGCTATATCCCGCGCGATCTCAGTGACGCCCAGGGAAATCCCCCGATTCAGGTCACCGCTCACCAGGATTGGCTTCCTCTCCCGGCCGATGTCTCCCACCTTCCCATCCGGCAGGATCCCTTCCAGCCCGTACCCAACCTCAATGCGTCCGTGAACCGGGGGCGGGTTCATCACGAAGATCACCAGCACGCCGCGGTCCGTCCCCTTCTTCCCCACCTTCCACTTGTCTTCCAGAGCCGTCGCGAACTCCTCAATCGTCGGCGTCGCCCCCGACTTGTCCGCATCCATCGACTTGACCGTCACCACGGCGATCTGCGCGTGCGCCCGCTGGTCCACCTGCGTGCACAGGTCCTCCAGGCTCTGCCGCGTCTCCGGCGACAGCACCCCTGCGAAATCATTCACATAGCCAGTTGGCTCCGGCAGCGTCGCCACCGACTCCCCACCCATCGCCGGGCAAACCACCCCCAGTACAACGACGAACATCAGCCAACGCGCGATCCGAAGCATTCGCCTCATTCTACGCCGCACACAAACACCCACGAAAAAGAGGGCCCGAAGGCCCTCTTCCCTGACTCGCTTGCTTCGCCGGCTCGCTACTTTTTCGCCGTATTCGCAGGGGCCGGACGCGGCGGACGCGGCGGCAGTGTGATTCCCTCCGCTGTGGCTGCTTTCGCCATCAGCCCCAGATGCTGGTGCATCATCCCCATGTCCTTAATAACCTGCGTCTGCAAATCGGGATCCGCCGCCACCGAAGCTTCCATGTAGAAGGCGTGAAGGTTCTGCCAGTGCGCCTTCACGACGAACGTAAGATACTCCGTGTCAAAGTCCTTGCCCGAAAGACCATTCAGTTTGTCGTACTCCGCCTGGACGTCCTTGTTCACTTTCTTCGGAAGCATCACGCCCAGCGCATCCGCAACCCCGTCCATCTCCTTGTTCATCAGCGTGTGGTCGTCGAGCATCTTCTGCGCTGCTTCCTTCACGTCTGGCCCGCCCTTTTCCACCGCCAGCGTGCTCAGCTTCACGTCCGCCAGGCCATCCTCCACCGCGGTGCGCACAAACTGCTTGTCCAGAATCTGCTGCCCCATCTCTCCGGGAGCACCCAGGGAGTCCCGCATCGACGCAGACTGCGCCCCGCTCGGCGACGTGCCCGCCTGACTTCCAGGCTGATTCGACGGCTGCGGCAAGGTCGGCGGCTGGTTCATATTCGCGTTGGGATCTGTCTGAGCAGCGAGGGCCGCCGGCAGCAACAGTACCGCCGCGGCAACGATCGCAACACTTACGCGCTTCTTATTCATGGCAAGACTCCTGAATCTGGCTTCCATCCAACCTCTTCACGCGCCCAAATAACCCAAAACCGCAATGCGCAGCAAATCCTCCGCACCGCACACCATCTACTTTAGTTACTGAAACCACAGTGAAAGTCGCCTGATTTCGAACCCGCCGCCCGCTCCCTCCACTTGGAGGGTTATCCTATCCCCATACGCTCACAACTAGCAATATCCTTCTTCCTCATCGCGCACCACCGGACACACCCATCTTCATCGACGCACCGCAGGAGCCCTTCCCCGCAATGCCTCACCCCAGTTCATCTCATCTGCCCGCACCGCCTCCCGCCCAACCGCCGGTAGCTCGCCGCGACCCCACCCCCACTCCCCTCCACGGCATCACGCTCCACGACGACTACCGCTGGATGCGCGACAAGGATTCTCCCGAAGTCATCGCCTACCTCGAAGCCGAGAACGCCTATACCGAAGCTTTCATGGCGCCCACAGCCGAGTTGCAGAAACAGCTCTACGCCGAGATGCTCTCCCACATCAAGGAGACCGACGAGTCCGTCCCCTACCGCCTCGGCGACTGGTTCTACACCACCCGCACCGTCGAGGGCCTCCAGTACCCCATCCACGCCCGCCACGCTGCCGCCAACCCCGACCCCAACTCGCCCTTCGACCCAACCCAGCCCGAGCAGATCATCCTCGACGTCAACCTGCTCGCCGAAGGTCACCCCTTCATGTCCCTCGGAGCCATGGCCATCAGCCCCGACGGCAACCTGCTCGCCTACTCCACTGACCCCACCGGCTTCCGCCAATACACGCTCCACATTCGCGACCTCCGCACCGGTCCCGGCCTTTCAATTTCGATGACCGATCTGCCCGACACCGCCGAACGTGTCGGCTCCGTCACCTGGGCCGACGACTCCCGCACCCTCTTCTACTCCACCGAAGACGAAACCACCAAGCGCTCCGACCGCATCTTCCGCCACACCCTCGGCGCACCCATAACCGAAGACACCCTCGTCCTCCACGAAGAAGATGAACGCTTTAACCTCGGCATCGGCAAAACCCGCGACGGCCAATACCTCCTCATCGAGGCCGGCAGCCACACCACCAACGAATACCGCTTCCTCGCCGCCACCGACCCCACCGGCGACTTCCGCATCATCGCCCCCCGCCTCGACGACCAGGAGTACTACCCCAGCCACCGCAACGGCCTCTTCTACATCCGCGTCAACGACACCGGTAAAAACTTCCGAGTCGTCACCGCGCCACCCGCCACGCCCGGCCGCGATCATTGGACCGAACTCATCCCGCTCGATCCCGCGCACCCCCTCGAAGACTTCGACCTCTTCCAGTCCTTCGCCGTCGCCTCCCGCCGCAAGCTAGGCCTGCCCACCCTCGAAGTCCTTCGCTTTGTCGATGCCCCCAATTTGTTGTCATCCCGCAGCGTAGCGGAGGGATCTGCTTCTCCCGCATCACCAACCCTTTCCGCCCCCATCCCCATCGCCTTCCCCGAACCCACCTACTCCGCTGCCCCCCACGTCAACCGCGTCTCCACCGCGGACGCCTTCCGCTACAGCTACACCTCCCTCGTCTCGCCGCCCTCCGTCTACGAATACAACATCTCCCGCACGGACTCCTCGACCCCCATCGGAGCCTCCAAACTCCTCAAGCAGCAGGAAGTCCCCGGCGGCTTCGATCCTGCCCTCTACGCCTCCGAGCGCATCTGGGTCGACGCCCCCATTGGCGATGCCGCCAACGCTGCCTTCACCGAAGTTGCGGCCGCCGCCGTCAAGAGCGGAGCCTTCGCCGCAACCATCCCCGTCCCCGTCTCCATCGTCTACCGCCGCGACCTGTTCCACCGCGACGCCACGAACCCGCTCTACATCTACGGATACGGCTCCTACGGCTACCCGCTCCCCGTCGCCTTTTCCCCCACGCGCCTCTCCCTGCTCGACCGTGGCGTGGTCATGGCCTACGCCCACATCCGCGGCGGCGGCGAGCTCGGCGACGCCTGGCACGATGCCGGCAAAATGCAGCTCAAGCGCAATACCTTCACCGACTTCATCGCCGTAACCGAAGCCCTCACCAACCAGCGCTACGGCGCCCCCGCTCGCGTCGCCATCGAAGGCGGCAGCGCTGGCGGCCTGCTCATGGGCGCCGTCGTCAACATGCGCCCAGATCTCTTCCGCGTCGTTCTCTCCCACGTCCCCTTCGTCGACATCATGAACACCATGCTCGACGCCACCCTCCCCCTCACCGTCGCCGAGTACGAAGAGTGGGGTAACCCCAACCAGCCCGAAGCCTTCCGCACCATGCTCAGCTACTCGCCCTACGACAACCTCGAATCCCTCGCCAATAGACCCCTCCCCGCCATGCTCGTCAAGACCAGCCTCAACGACTCACAAGTCATGTACTGGGAGCCCGCCAAGTACATCGCCAAGCTCCGCACCCTCAAAACCAACTCCACCCCGCTCCTCCTCCACATCAACATGGACGCCGGCCACGGCGGAGCCTCCGGCCGCTACGACTACCTAAAAGAAATCGCCTTCGACTACGCCTTCCTCCTCACCCAACTCGGCGTAGTCAAACTGTGCGACTAAGGAACCGTGTAAAAAGGCTTGGCCACCCGTTCCAACTCGCTAACCTGTGAGTCGGATAAGAACAGAATGTCCAGGTGCTGGGTCGGATTGAACAGTTTCTTAAACACCTCGCCGATGCCGGCAACCAACACGGGAGCATCCTCGCTGCCACCTCTCAAACAAAGTGCCACACCGGAGCCGGGTGTCTCTCGATAGGAAACTCGTGCAAGGTAGACTAAGGAGATGGTTCGGTGAACCGGTAAGAAATCTGCGAGCGCGGCCTTTAGTTCGCGCTCGACCTGCCCGTCCTGCTCGCCCAGGAAAATAACCCCGCTGATTTTCTGAGACTCTATCACTGTCTCCTGCCTAAGATCGGCGAGGTTACGCTACCGCAACATCCGTCTTGCCAAAGTCCCCACCCTTGAACAGCAGCCGCTCACCCGTCGCAATCGCCAACGCATACGAAAAGCAATCCCCAAGATTCAGCCCCGCCCGGTCACGCCCCTTGCCAAATCGCCGGAACCCATCTCGCGCAATCAACGCCTGCTCGTGATCGACCGCAACCACGGTCAATCCCAATCGAGCGATCAGAATGTCGAGAGCAGCAATAGGATCCGGTTGTCGCCGATTCATGGCCACAGCCGATGTCTCCACCAGGCTGGCCGCCGAGAGCAGCCGCTTCGGGTCATTCAAGATCGCCGCAAGATACATCGACGCGTCCGGCTCTTCCAGAAAGATCGCAAGCAGCGCAGACGAATCGACGACCATTCCTCAGAACCCTTCCGGACCAAATCCCAAAATCTCGTCGTCACTCAGGTCGCTGTTGATCGCCTGCAGGTCAAAGCTCCGCACCAACTCAAGAATCTCGTCGACAGACGGAGTCCGCTGCGGTCTATTCGTAGATCGGGCCCGCGCAATCCTTTCATCCGCCGCCCTGCCGATCGCTTCGGTGATGGTTTCGCCAGTTAGAGACGCCATCTCTCGAACCTTCTGCTCGACCTCCGGGTTGTTGATATGCAGCGCCATGTACATAATGTACATCGACCAGCCGCAAACCTCAACTCGCAACTCTCTCTAACCACCCAACTCACACACAACGCACGGGATTCTACCCCGCCGCCGTCTCTTCTTCCTCTTCCACCTTATCCCCCTCACCCGGAGCCAGAAACAGATTCGTCTCCAGCCCATGCTGCCGCGTGTACAGGTCGTAGTACCGTCCACCCATCCGGTACAGCGACTCATGCGTCCCGCGCTCCACAATCAGTCCACCCTCGATCACCAATATCTGGTCCGCCCGCCGTATCGTCGACAGCCGGTGCGCAATCACAAACGTCGTCCTCCCCTTCATCAGGAAGCCCAATCCCGACTGGATCATCGCCTCCGACTCCGAGTCCAGCGAACTCGTAGCCTCGTCCAGAATCAGAATCCGCGGGTCCGCCAATATTGCCCGCGCAATCGAAAGCCGCTGCCTCTGCCCACCCGACAACTTCACTCCGCGCTCGCCGACAATCGTCTCGTAGCCGTCGGGAAACTTCTCCGTAAACTCATCCACCCGCGCAATCCGGCACGCTTCCAGCACCTGTGCTTCGGTCGCCTCCGGTCGCGAGAACTTCACATTCTCCCGGATCGTCCCATCGAACAGGAACGTCTCCTGCAGCACCACGCCCAACTGCTGCCGGTAGCTGCTCAGCCGCATCGTCGCCAGGTCTTTGCCGTCGATCAGCACCCGCCCGCTCGTAGCCGTATGGAACCCGCAGATCAGCGAAATAATCGTCGACTTGCCCGACCCCGACGACCCCACCAGCGCGGTCACGCTCCCCGGCTTCGAATCGAAGCTGATCCCATGCAGCACCGGCTTGCCCTGCTCGTATTCAAATTCCACCTTGTCGAACGCCACATCGCCGCGGATCGGCCCCGCCGCCTCCGTCCTCTGCGGCTCCGAATCCTCCTCGCGCTCATTCATGATCTCGGTCGTCCGGTCCAGCCCCGCCAGCGCCTCCGTCAACTGCGTGCCGATATTCACCAACTGCACAATCGGCGCAATCATGAACGCCAGCAGCATCGTGTATTCCACGTATCCGCCGGTATTCAGACGCCCCGCAGCAGTCTCGTGCGCACCCACATACATAATCAGGCCGCCCACCACACCCAGCACCATGGTCGACGACAGCGTCATCAGGCTCTGCGCCGTCAGCGAACTAATCACGTTATCCAGCAGCCGCTTCACCCCGGCCGCGAACACCCGCGCCTCGCTCTCTTCCGCGTGATATCCCTTCACCACCCGCACTCCGCCCAGCGACTCGGTCAACCGTCCCGTCACCTCCGCATTGATCCGCGCCCGCTCCCGGAAGATCGGTCGGATCGTCCTGAAAGCCTTCTGCAGAATCAGCCCGAACGCAAGCAGAATGCAAAACGTCAGTAGCGTCATCCTCATGTTGATGTGGATCAGCACCACAAACACAATCGCCGCGGTCATCACTCCGCCCACAAAATCCAGCAGCCCCGTGCCCACCAGGTTGCGTACGCCTTCCACGTCCGTCATGATGCGCGCTACCAGCGTCCCGGTGCGATTCTCGTCGTAGAACGCCACCGGCAGCCGCCCAATATGCGCCTGCACCTGCATCCGTAACTGCGAAATCAGCTTCTGCCCCTCGGTCGAGAGCAGTTGCGTCAGCGCGTACGAGGTAATCGCCTGGATGAAAACAGCCGCCGCCACCGTCCCGATAATCCGCGGCAACTCGGCCATCTTGCCGTAGCGCATTACGTCGTTGATAAACGGCTTCGACGAGATCGGCAGCACCAGGCTGCACAACCGGTTCACCACCATCAGGCAAAAACTTCCCGCGATCAGCCACTTTCGCGGCCGCATCAGCGCCCACACCTCGGGCAGCACCTTCTTCAGCGGCGGCTTAGGCCGTTTCGCCGTCATCTCTGCGCTCGCGGCGCGCCCCGCTCCGCGGCTCGACCGGTCAGCCGAAGGCACCCCGCCGCCCATCCCACCGCCCATGCCGTGCCCGCCGAACGAACCCATATACCCCAAGTGTACGCGATCCCCTGCCCCGGGAGTCCCTTGCGCTAAGATGGAGCGGCTTCATAAAAAGAACGTGCTCCAGCAGCATACGCATTTGCAATAGATACGTCTGAATAGGAATAGAGGGGTGAATATCTTGTCGACCAGAAGTTCGGCGGCGAACGTGCGGGTATGCTTTCTTCTGTTAATTGCTGGGTCGCTGTTGACAATAACGAGTACGCCTGCGCCCGCGCAGGTGGCTCCGCTCGCGCCCAAATGGCTCGCCGGAACCCCAACTCCGCCGGTGGAGACCTTTGCCGATGGCTTGACCCGGCACCATATCGATCTCACCGAGACGGCCCTGCTTGCCGCCCTCGCAAATCCGGACCCGGAGGTGCGCAGCCTGGCCGCCGCGCAACTGGCGGCCATGGACGACCGTCCCGCGCTGCCGGCGATTATCGACGCGCTCGAAGCCGAGTCGGATCTTCAGGTGCAAGTCAATCTGGCGGGAGCGGCGACCTGGCTTGACTCGCGCCGCGCGCTCGACAAGTTGCAACAGCTCTGCCAAAACCTCAATGTGCCTGCAACCACCCGTCTGGATGCCGCGCGCTACGTCTCCAACAAGGACTTGCCAACCTGCTTCTCCGCGGTGGAGCAGGTTGAACAGAGCGCTCGCCATGCAGACTTGCGGATTCTGGCTCTGCAGAGCGCGGCGAACTATCGGGGGCAGGGCGCCAGGGCGCAAGCCCTCGCGGTCTCGGCCCTCACGGACATGGACCCAACGGTGCGTATTGCAGCGGCACAAACGCTGCAGTCTCTTCGCGCAACCGGCGCGGCCGATACGCTTCGCCGCGCCCTCCTGGCCGAGGGCGACGATACCGTCCGGGAGTATCTGCGGGAAGCGATCCGCGCTCTCAGCGCCGCCGACACGGCCCGCTAAGCGATCTTCGATCAACCGATCACTGACCGCCGAAGCGGAAAGGAATCCTTTCGTGCTTGTGCTGGCGTTCGTCTTTCGCATTGATCCGTTCTTATCCGTGCAATCCCTGGTTAGTCTCTACCCCGCCAGCTTCCCACCCCGCCTCGCCGCAATAAACGACCGCACGCACAGCCCCACAAACACCAGGCAAATCACCGCCATTGCCACCTGGAACCTCACCGCCACGGCAGCCGCATCCCCCAGCGGAGCCCCATGCGCCTTCACCACCTCCACAATCGCCCGCGCTCCAGCCCCCAGAAACCCCAGCAGCCCCGCCGTCACCGCAACATGCATCCACAGCATCCGCCGCTTCGCATCCTCCGAGTTCGCCAGAATCCCAGCCCACGCCAGCACCAGCCCGAAGTACGCCGGAATCAGCGCCGTCGGATGCGTGCTCCCCGTCCCGATAAATCCCCACGCCCCCAGCAGAATCAGCACCACCCCAAACCCAATCGTCAGCTTCGCCATCAAAACCCTCCCGTACGTCTCCCCAGCATAATCCAGCCCACCCCTAAATCACTGTCAAGCCCCAAAATCGCCTATCTCTCTCATAACACGCATAATTTAGATAGCAGATGAGTTATGGTCAATCTGCTAGAATAGCTATGTAAGCTTAAATAAGAGCCCGGCCTCTGTGCCGGGTTCGCCCGTTTAGGCGGCAGCCCGAAAGTATATACCGTTGTATATACAGAATCGTAAGTCAAGCCTGCACTAGACTTTGCCAAAAAAAGTAC